>JBBAML010000053.1:0-1088 GCA_040402515.1 Rhodoluna sp. | reverse complement strand
ACTTTTAGGGGTAATCGTGCCATACTGAAAGTAGTTGATTTCGTCCACACAGAAATCGACGAAGGTTTAGCAGGTACTCAAAAGTAGTGTTTAAGACCCATCGGGCAGCACTTAGACAACCTGCACAGAGGTTTTAGTTGTTCACAGACGTGAATAACCAAGAGTTTTTAGGCTTTTGCCTAGTGAGTGTGGCCCTAGAGCAGTTGCCGGGCATGGAGCACCGAAATGGTGAAAAAGAAAAATACCGATATTCCGGTAGTTGAAGAAGTAATTGAAGAAGTCAAAGCTAAGCCTTCGCGCAAGCGCGGTAAGGCAGAGCCTGTCGTTGATGCAATTGCTGAGGTTACTGAGACCAAGTCTCGTTCTAAGAAAAAGGTTGAAGAAGCTCCTGTTGAGGAAGCTAAGCCAGCTGTTTCTGGAATCTCCCTTATCTTCAAGGCACCTGATCTGCCAACCCCAAAGGTTGATTCAAAGCGCGGCAAGATTATTGACGCACCTGATACCAACGCAGATGGTTCTCACCGCAGAGTTAGATCTCGTCGACGTTCCGGTGAAGCCGTTGAAGGTGAACTACCACCCAACGTTGTGGTCAAGGTTAGAACTCCTAGAGAACCTAAAGCTCCTAGCAATGAACCAACCAGAGTTAAAGGTTCAACTCGTCTAGAAGCTAAGAAGCAGCGTAGACGTGACGGCAGAGATTCAGGCAGAAGATCTTCTCGTATTACCGAGTCTGAGTTCTTAGCTCGTCGTGAAGCAGTTGACCGCGTAATGGTGGTTAGAACTAAAGATGACAAGATTCAGATTGGTGTTCTAGAGGACAAGATCTTGGTTGAGCACTATGTTGCTAAAGCACAGGACTCTTCACTTATTGGAAATGTTTACTTAGGTAAAGTTCAGAACGTTCTTCCTTCAATGGAAGCTGCCTTCGTTGACATCGGTCGTGGCCGTAACGCTGTTTTGTATTCAGGTGAAGTTGACTGGGAACTAGCAGAAGTTGGAAACCAGCCTAGAAAGATTGAGCTTGCTCTGAAATCTGGCGACAAGGTTTTGGTTCAGGTAACTAAAGACCCAGTTGGTCAAAAGGGTGC
>JBBAML010000052.1:0-1151 GCA_040402515.1 Rhodoluna sp. | reverse complement strand
GGGTCTAGTCGTTTGGTCTCTTGGAGTGTGAGAATCTCGCTGGCCGCAACCTTGGCTCGACCAGCAAATGTAACGGGTAGTTCATGTCTAGCAATCCACTCGTAGTCGAGGGTTACTATGCCTGACTCACCGGCAAGCAGTGCTTGCCAGGTGGTCTGGACGTTGCCACCGAGTGGCGTCGTAGCGCCAAGCCCGGTAACAACGATTTTTTGATTCAAGAGTGATTAGCCCTGTGCTGAGGTGATGAAGTTAACTGCATCAGCAACGGTTAGTAGGTTCTTGACTTCTTCATCAGGGATCTTCACTGAGAACTTCTCTTCAGCGTTAACCACGATGGTCATCATTGAGATTGAGTCGATGTCTAGATCGTTGGTGAAAGACTTTTCCATCTTTACTGAGTCGGTGTCAATACCGGTCTCTTCGTTTACGATCTCTGCGAGTCCTGCTAGTACTTCGTCATGCGAAAGTGCCATTGATTTTGCTCCTTGTTGGTTTGTTTTCTTGGGTTAAGTTTAGGGCAGAACTACTACTTGAGCAGCGAAGGCAAGCCCTGCGCCAAAGCCGATTTGCAACGCTAGTCCGCCAGATTTGACGGTTCCATCCTTCAATAACTGGTGCATAGCCAGAGGTACGCTGGCCGCTGAGGTATTTCCGGTGTTCACAATATCTCTCGCGACAGCAACAGATTCAGGCAGTTTTAGCTGCTTTACGAGTTCATCAATGATTCTGATGTTGGCCTGGTGAGTTACCAAAGCCGAGAGGTCTTCTGCTTTGATACCAGCAACATCGAGTGCCTGCTGGGCAACCTTGACCATCTCCCAGACAGCCCACTTGAACACAGTCAGACCATCCTGACGAAGAGTTGGCCAACTAGTTTCACCATCTCTGAAATCAAGCAGTGATCCAGTCATGCTCACTGATGACCAGTGGGAACCGTCTGAACCCCAAACAGTCGGAGAAATACCTGCTTCTTCAGCTGGACCAACGATTGCAGCGCCTGCACCATCGCCTAGAAGGAAAGAGATTGAACGATCAGTTGGATCGATGAAATCACTTAGCTTTTCGCCACCAACAACCAACACGTATTTAGCAACTCCAGATCTAACTAGAGCGTCAGCCTGCGCTATGCCGTAGCAGTAACCGGCACAGGC
>JBBAML010000051.1:0-1270 GCA_040402515.1 Rhodoluna sp. | reverse complement strand
AATGCTTCGCTTCCTAGAATGAAGTCGATTCTCATTCCTTCATTCTTAGGGAATCTAAGTTGCTGGTAATCCCAATATGTATAGCCATCTGGAACTAGTGGTCTAACAACATCGGTTAGACCAATCTGTTCAAACATTTCAAATGCATCTCGCTCTGCTTGGGAGACATGTGTTGAACCAATGAAGTCATCCATGTCCCAAACATCTGTGTCTAGTGGTGCAATGTTGAAATCTCCCATTAGGGCAAGTGACTGACTAGGGTCATGTTCTAACCACTCTGCAGATGCTGCAGCAAGTCTGTCTAACCAGTTGAGTTTGTATTCGTAATGCGGATCTTCAAGAGTTCTACCGTTAGGAATGTATAGGGACCAGAGTCTGACATCTTCAAAGCTGGCACCTATCGCTCTTGCTTCTTGAGCTAGTTCTGGGCCAAAGCCAGGCATGTCTGCGAAGCCGATTTCAACATCTTCAGCGGGTATCTTGCTGGCAAAGGCAACACCGTTCCACTGGTTTAGACCATGTAATACGACGTGGTAACCAGCGTCAGTAAAGGGCTGCATAGGGAACTGCTCTGGTTTGCACTTGATCTCCTGCATAGCTAAGACATCGATATCGGCTCTCACCATCCAGTCCACTACACGAGAGACACGGGTTCTAATTGAGTTAACGTTATGAGTTGCTATGCGCACTGTTTAAACTTATGGCATGACCTTTTCTTCTGCTAACAAGCCCCGCCTAATTGAACTAATCAAAGAACTTGCTGTGGTGCATGGCAGAGTCACTCTTTCAAGTGGTATCGAAGCTGATTACTATGTTGATCTACGTAGAGCAACTCTTCACCACGAAGCAGCCGTTCTGATTGGTCAGGTAATGCTTGATTTGTTAGACGCTAATGGTGTTACAGATTTCGATGCTATTGGTGGTTTGACCATGGGTGCAGATCCAGTTGCAACTGCAGTGTTGCACCAGGCTGCTGCACGGGGTAGAGGTATTGATGCATTTGTTGTTCGTAAGCAAGCTAAAGCTCACGGTATGGGTAGACAGGTTGAAGGACCTGATGTCAAAGGTAAGAAGGTAGTTGTGGTTGAAGATACTTCAACTACCGGAGGCTCTCCTTTGACTGCAACTAAAGCTTTGGAAGAAGCAGGAGCAATCATTGTTGCAGTTGCAACAGTGGTTGATAGAGACACTGGTGCACAAAAGGTAATTGAAGAAGCAGGTTATAAATATCTAACAGCAGTTACGTTAGATGATTTAGATCTTCGTTAGT
>JBBAML010000050.1:0-1615 GCA_040402515.1 Rhodoluna sp. | reverse complement strand
CCAACTAAACCAGGTCTGAAATCAAAAGGTAGTTCGACTTCCTCATCAACAAAGGAAGAAAGATCAGCTAGCGCTTGCTTAGCATCAGCAACCAACGAGAGAGCAGCACCCATGACACTGAACCGGTTACCGGTGTTGGTATCTCTTTCTAAGAGAAAGGCGTTCTCATCTTTGGAGTGCAGGGCAATAAAGGCATCAGGCATTGAAACTCGACTAGGCAGAGATGCACTGTATAAACGCATGGTTCCTGCCTTCCTGAGCTATCGCAACTATCTAAGATTAGAGCCATAAGTAAAGATGAAAGAAAGTAAGCCTTGAACCAGACCTTTATCTACCAGCACGGAGAGCTAATTCCCTCTCCTGCCCTAGATACACCTTTACTGGTAGCAGACTCTTTCCTGGTTACAGACGGCAAAGTCAGATCCCTAAACCTGCACCTAGACAGATTCAGAAGAGGCATCGAACTCAAGTGCCCAGAGCTAGAACCCCAACTAGACCACTTCTTCCTAGCCTTCCCAAAAGGACTTCCTGAAACTGGACGCTTATTCCCAAGACTTGAAGTTAGAACCATCAATAACACTCCAACCCTCAGCCTGGTTTCAAGAGAAGCCCCCGCCCAGCTAGGGCCAGCTACCTTGTGGACTTACCCAGAACCAGATCCACGTCTTGATCTAAGCGTCAAGGGTCCAGAGCTAGCACTGGGTACAGAAATTAGAGCAAAGGCTCAGCAAGCTGGTGCTGATGAGGCAATTCTTCTAACGTCCTACGGGGAGGTAAGCGAAGGTGCCCTATCTTCTCTAGTTTGGTGGCGTGGTGATTTGCTCTGTGCTCCAGGCAATGAGATTCCTTGGCTTGAATCAGTAACCAGAACGGATATATTTACAGTGGCTAAGAGCCTGAACATCCAAACAAGGCTGGAGCATGTCAAACCTGTAGATCTCGTAGGTCTAGAGGTTTGGGTGCTCTCCTCCCTGCAAGGAATACGTGTAGTTGAGAACTGGATAGACCTGTCTAGTGATTTCAAGCCAGGTGAACATGTTGACCTTTTCAATAAACGCTTGAAATTACTGGAAACTCAAATCCACTAGTCGTGGGATGATTATCTAATGAACGAGTTCATCGACTGGCTGAATAACAGCGTGCACAGCTTCGACCCTTTCTGGCGCGACGTTATCGCTGGCTTTGCAATCTTCTTAGAAACCAGCCTCTTTATTGGACTACTAATCCCAGGTGACACCGTAGTTCTTGCAGCAGGTGCAATGGTTAGAGACTGGTTAGATTTCCTATTTCTCTTCCTCTCGGTAATGGCGGGCTCTTTTGCAGGTGAGTCTCTTGGCTTCTATATAGGCAGAGTGTTCGGTAACCGAATCAGATCAAGCAAGCTTGGACTCAAGATCCCCGAGAAGGTTTGGCACCAAGCTGATGCCTTCGTTGAATCCCGTGGTGGGTTAGCTATTGCAATGTCTAGATTCTTACCAGTCCTGCACTCAATAGTCCCTGTCACAGCAGGTATGACCAAGATGACCTATAGAACATTTATTACCTGGACTGTTGCTGCCTGTGCTGTCTGGTCAAGTATTTACCTAGGCATTGGTTGGTTTGCCCACGGTGCAAC
>JBBAML010000049.1:0-1679 GCA_040402515.1 Rhodoluna sp. | reverse complement strand
TCATTTTTGAGGATAAAGTGCCTGGAGTTATTGATTTTGTAAATGTTTCAACTAAGGGTTTCGAGACCTCACCTTATGTTGAAACTCTCGCTGGACTTCGAGCAAATGAAGCCCGTTACTTCAAGAACAAATACGATCTAGATTTCACCACCAAGCCAGCCGATAAGGCAAAGAAGCTAATTAGCTATGTGGCGAAGGTGTTGCTTGAGAAGGACATCGTTATTTCATCTACTCCACTAGAGGCAACAGAGTTTATTGTCGATGGAATCCGTTGGACATACGTTTTCTATGAAAGCGGCCTATCAATAAACGTTCTATACAGTCTTGAAAGTGCAAAGAAGCGAGCGGTTGGTTTCAAGCTCGCGATGGGTATGCCAATCCCCGAAGAACTAGCCACAAAGTTTAGATTTGCAAGGCAGAAATCAAAGCTTGCAGGAGAGATCCGCGGTAGCTTCTTTGTTATTAAGAGCGAATACTAGACAGTTCGTAGTTGCACTACATACTGCCCGCCACCGGCCTTCAGCTCTGTCTCGAACTTCATCCCAGGAGCAAACCTAGATAGTCGATCCAGTAACCAAGTAGAGGCAGCATTAGCATCTTCTTCATTTGGGCAGCGAGCAACTACTTCTCGGCCACCTTTACGGGTTAGCCTCTCAACAGTCTCAACAATTGGGGCAGGGTCTAAAACAAACAGGTCTTTAGACCAAGGCACTACCGGCGCTTTCTTACCCTTCATCGTGTTACACATGCGGTGAGCTAAGCGCTCATGAGCGGACTTATCTTTAGGGTTCTTGGCTAGAAAATAGCTATCAATACTTGGACCCAAGTCACCATTAACAGATCCATCTGGATCTACCGCTGAATCACAAAGCCAACAGGTCCAGTTATCGGCATCCCCAACCGCGGTCAAATCACTCATTACTGCAGACTAACCTAATCACAGGCAAAGACCCAGTCATAGTCAAGTCCAGTGATTACCTCATCAGCTGTGAAAAAAGTCGTGCCTATTTGCATGGATGCCTGAGCAAGTATCATCCGATCAAATGGGTCATGCCTCTGGAGATTAGGAAACCTGCCCAACTGAGTTGTAGCTGAGGCGTCAAAGGGTTCAACTCCAACACCGTTGTCCGAAAAGACTTTCGCAAGGTTTGCAGGTAGCTTCATCTTGTTCATAGTGGCTTTGATCTCCAGTTCAGCCAGGCTGATGGAAGAAATTACCGTTTCGCTTTTGGAATTTATCTCGCGAAGCGCAACTTTTGAGAGCCTCTTATCGCCGGTAGCTAGCCAAATTGCGACATGAGTGTCAAGGAAAGCTCTCTTACCCATTAGTCGTCCTTGAACAGTTGATTGAACTTCTTATCTAGTTTGGCCCAATCGACATCAAGCCAATCGGAAAGCTCTTCTTTGGCAAAACCAGGCTTTATAGGGGTTTGTGCTTGTTCATAGCGAACCAACTTCATTACTGGTTTACCAGATCTAGCAATGATGATTTCTTCGCCTGATTCAACAGCTTCAGCCAATTTAGAAAAGTGAGTCTTTGCCTCATGAATGTTAACTTGTCTAGTCATAGTCAGATGATAGTGAACTTAGTCTAGTTAGTCCACTATTCTTTACTAACGTCTTAACCTCACCTTAAGCAACACTACTCATCGTCTTTACTTGGAATTAACTCTCCTAAC
>JBBAML010000048.1:0-1808 GCA_040402515.1 Rhodoluna sp. | reverse complement strand
TCTATGCAATCCACTTACCGTGGTCGTGGAGCTATGCGCGATAGCGCATTAGCACTAGGAATAGACCCTGACCAGGTTGATGACATTGCTAAGAACATGTGGCGCTTTAGTGCGGGTAGTTTCCGTAATGCTTTGAAAGTAAAGCCTGAGTTAGCAGCCTTTGCTGAAGAGGTAGAGCAGAACAGGGTGATGAACCTGTTGGTAGATATGACTGAACGGTTAGATCGTATTCCTAGGCATATCTCGATGCATCCCTGCGGTGTGATCTTGGGAGATCTCACCTTGCCTTCTCTAACCCCTGTTGAACCTAGCGGTATGGGTCTACCGATGAGCCAGTTCGATAAGGACGACATGGACCCGATGGGGCTGCTAAAGCTAGATGTTCTTGGTGTTCGTATGCAGTCAACCATGGCTTATGCGGTTAGTGAGATAAAGCGAGTTAGAGGTGAAGAGCTTGATTTAGATGGCATCGCTAAAGACGATGCTGAGACCTTTAGAGCCATTAGAACTACTAACACCTTAGGTATCTTCCAGATTGAATCCCCGGGGCAGCGAGAACTAACCGGTAAGCATCAACCAACTGTGTTCAATGACCTAACCATTCAGATTTCTTTGTTTAGACCAGGGCCTATGAAAGGCAACATGATCTTGCCTTACCTAGATCGCCGTCATGGTTTCGAGAAGCCTGAATACATCCACCCTGATCTAAAGCCAATTCTCAGTGAGACCTTTGGTGTGGTTATCTTCCACGAGCATGTTCTTCGTATCCTGCACAAGATGACTGGCTGCACATTAGCTCGTGCAGATGAGCTTAGAAGGTCACTAGAAAAGCCTGGTACTAAAGAACAAATTGAGAAGTTCTTTAGGTTAGAAGCGACTAAGCGTGGCTATAGCAAGCAGGTAATCGACAAGGTCTGGAAGATTCTTGAAGGCTTTGGTTCTTTTGGTTTCTGTAAAGCTCACGGTGCTGCCTTTGCCATGCCGACTTACCAGTCGGCTTGGCTAAAGACTCACTACCCCACTGAGTTCTTGAGCGGATTGCTAACCCATGATCCTGGAATGTATCCCAGGAGATTGTTAGTTGCTGAGGCTAGAAGACTAGGTGTCAAGTTATTGCCAATTGATATCAACAAGTCTTCTGAGGTATTCCATGTTGAGAAGGTAGGCAGTGAGACCGGTGTTCGAATGTCTTTTGTTGACCTGCAATCAATCAGTGAAGCAGAGATAAAGCGTTTTATTGCAGGACAACCTTATGAGAACCTAAGTGATTTCTACCTACGAGGAAAACCAACTAGGAGAACCTTTGAACGACTTGCTCTTATTGGCGCTTTTGATTCTCTGGTTGAGGCTAAAGACACTACTAGAGGAGACATTCTCTCTAAAGTAAAAGAACTAAATGCCATGAAGCAAAGACCACTAGAAGACGATGCTGATTCTTTGTTCTATGGGAAGTTTGTTGAATCTCTTCCTAAAGGAAACCCTGAACCATCGGTTGATGACAAAGTAAACACCGAGCTGTCACTGCTAGGTATGGACATCACTCAACATGCTCTGGAGAAGTATCGACCAATGCTTGATGAGTTAGGTGTTGTCTATAGCAGTGAACTATCAAGCATTAGAAACAAGACCAACGTCTTAGTAGCAGGGGTTAGGGTTGCAACCCAGACTCCCCCGATGCGATCAGGTAAACGTGTGGTCTTTATCAGTCTGGATGATGGAGCTGGCTGTTCTGATTCAACCTTCTTTGAAGATGCTCAGAACAGATGCTCTCATTTACTGTTCAACACCAGACTGATGCTGATCGGAGG
>JBBAML010000047.1:0-2042 GCA_040402515.1 Rhodoluna sp. | reverse complement strand
AGTTCTTAGTTTCATCTTCAAATACTCTGCCTAATATTTGTCTAAGTAGTTGAGGAACTTGAGCTAAACCATATTCGTGCAGAGTATCAAGAATTAATAACTCAACCTGGTTTGCCCTATGTGCATTCCAGATAGGCGAAGCATCGGATCGTCTGATCATTGCACTAACCACCAGAGCTTTTCTATAGCTTGCCGAATCTATTGCCAGTAGTAGTTCTTCGAAGCGCTCTAGTTCATAGCCGGCTAAACGTAGGTCAAGAATGTCAGGGTAGTAAAGTATCCCCGTTAGGGAACTTCTGTTAGCAGGCGGGTCAAGGCGAACCTGGTCCTCTGGCTCTGTGAAATCCTGCATGAGACTATTGTCCTAGGTTCCCACTAGGTTTAGAGGCAACAACGAGAAATGGGGTAAAAGCAATGGGTGCTTTCCTAAGCGGTTGCTTTGGTTTTATAGCGATTGTGTTCGCACTGGCATTCTTCATCCAATATCCGCCGATCTTCTGGGGTGTGGTGGCGGTCTTTGTAACTGTGATCTTCCTAGGGTTTAGGGAAGGTCTAAGACAGAAGCGTGAGCGTGAAGCCGGCGGTCGAGGACCAGGGTTTCTAAAGGCTGTTCCTGACGATGATGAGGAAGGTGACATCCGTCACCACTACGACTACTCAGGAACCCCTAGAAGCATTGATGACCCAAATACTATTCAAAACCAGAGCATAGGTGTTGACGATGATGAAGATGAGGAACGTTAGCCAAGCATGTCGTGCAACACGATTGTTGCATCACGGGCTGGACCAACACCAATAGCTGAGATTCTGCAGTTGCTCATCTTTTCTAGCGCTCTAACGTAGTCCTGTGCATTCTTAGGAAGTTCTTCAAAAGTTCTGCATCCAGTGATGTCTTCCTCCCAACCTGGGAAGTTCTCATAGATAGGAACTGCGTGGTGGAAATCACTCTGTGAAACAGGAACTTCCTCTACTCTTTTACCATCAACTTCATAGGCAACACAAACAGGAATCTGCTTGATACCGGTAAGGACATCGAGCTTAGTTAGAACAAAATCAGTTAGACCGTTGATGCGAGCAGAGTAACGAGCAATCGGGGCGTCATACCAACCACAGCGACGTGGACGACCAGTTGTTGTTCCATACTCGTGACCAGTCTTACGAAGTAATTCACCCCACTCGTCAAACAGTTCTGTTGGGAAAGGTCCTGCACCAACTCGAGTTGTGTATGCCTTAACAATTCCAATTACGTTCTGGAATAAGCCAGGACCAATACCTGATCCAGTCGCAGCACCACCAGCAGTTGCATTTGATGAAGTTACAAACGGATAGGTTCCATGGTCAACATCAAGCATGGTTGCCTGTCCACCCTCAAACAGAACATTCTTACCGGCTTCAATGGCTTGATGTAGCTCGAGTGCTGTGTCAGCAACATAAGGCTTTAGACGTTCTGTGTAACTAAGCAGTTCTGTAACAACTTCTTCAACTCGAATAGCAGCACGGTTGTAAACCTTAGATAGCAACTGGTTCTTCTGAACCAGTGCAGCTTCAACCTTTTGACGAAGAATTGATTCGTCGAACAAGTCTTGAATGCGAATACCAACACGGTTGATCTTGTCTGCATATGTTGGACCAATGCCTCGACCAGTAGTTCCAATAGCTCTCTTACCTAAGAAACGTTCTGCTGTCTTATCTAGGGATACGTGATAAGGAGTAATGACGTGAGCATTAGCTGAAACACGTAGACGACTAGTGTCGATACCTCTAGCGTTCAATGCATCTAGTTCTTCAAACAGAACATGCAAATCAATTACTACACCGTTAGAAATAACAGGGATTACACCAGGAGTCAAAATACCTGAAGGCAGTAAGTGCAGTGCATACTTCTCATCACCGATTACAACAGTGTGGCCTGCGTTGTTACCACCATTGAACTTCACAACATATTCGATATGTTCAGCCAACAAGTCAGTGGCTTTACCCTTGCCTTCGTCACCCCACTGAGCTCCTACGATCACAAATGCAGGCATGGCAATCTCGTTTCT
>JBBAML010000046.1:0-2064 GCA_040402515.1 Rhodoluna sp. | reverse complement strand
TCATAGAACTTTGCACAGAGATTCTTGAAGAATTCTTTACCGCCAACAAGTTCGTAGAGGTTTCCTTCAACATCTTGACCAGTGTTGGTTACTAGACGAAGAGTTTCAACTCTGTCTTTGTCTTCGAACTCTTGGTCGCTCATTAGCCTTTGACGTTTACGTAGATGGAGTTCTGACCTTTTGCAAGCTTAATTTTGGACTTATCTAGTTCAGCCTTAACAAGTTTTCTAAGTTCACGAGCTAGATCATCTTTTTCTTCAGGCTTAGTCTTCTGAACTAGGCGAACAATGACCTGATCTCCTGATAGAGCATTGATGCCCCATACTTCAGCATCACCGATCAGAGCACTCTTGTCCTTGATTGCCTTAGCTGCTCTGGTTAGTGACTCGTGAGCCTTATCTAGGTTGCTGTTGTATTCAAGTGCGATATCGATAACGATTCTTGCCCAACCCTGAGACTCGTTTCCAACTCTAAGGATTTCACCATTACGAACAAACCAAAGAGTTCCCTCAAGATCTCTTACCTGTGTAACGCGGAGGCCAACGCTCTCAACGACACCGCTTGCCTGACCTAGGTCAACTGAATCGCCAACTCCATACTGATCTTCAAAGACGATGAACAAACCACTGATTAGGTCCTTCACCAGTGACTGAGCGCCAAAACCAATACCGGCACCGAGAATTCCAGCACCAGCAAATATAGCTCCAGGGGAGACTCCAGCTTCAGCTAGCACAACGCTCACCACTGCGAACATAAGTCCCCAGGTTGAGAGGTTTCCTAATACTGAAGCAATAGTTCTGGTGCGTTGCATTAGACGAGCTTGAGCAACAGGAGAGTGTTCAACTCCCTCAAGCTTTCTAACACTTAGAGCAACGCCTTTGATTAATCTTCTGATTGAGAACTGCAGAACAGCTCTAAGCACCAGTGCAGCCAAGATGGTTGCCACAATGCGAATGGCTGGACCCCAATTGACGTAGAAGGTTGCTAGTGCATCAGCGAAGTCAGAGTTGAACATGGTTAGTTATCTTTTGCCTGGACTTTAAGAGCACGGTCGATTGGATCTAGGTTCTCAACCAAAAGTCGACGAAGTGCAGGAATAGCAGTAATTTCAGGAGTGTCTAGGAATGCTCTGGTCTTATCTGCCAGTTCCTTTGTTGCAATAGTGATTGGGTAAAGATTCACAATTGCATACTCGGCCATCTTGAAGGTCTTGGTGTTCCAGATTTTTAGGACATCCTGGAAATACTTTTCAACATAAGGAGCAAGTAGTTCAATGTTCGCACCTCTTGAGAAGCCTAGAGTTGAGTACTGCAGGATGGTGTTTGACCAGTCATTGGTTTCAACTGCGGTGTGCCAGACAGAAGCTTTAGCTTCTGCGGTTGGAACAGACGCCTTGGCAAGTGCTGCAGCCTTCTGTCCATTAGCAGTGTTGTCTGTTGCCAGCATTGCATCGATCTCAGCAACATCTGCAGCCCCTAGGGTTACTAGACCAGTTAGTAGGTCCCACTTCAGGTCAGTGTCAATCTCTCGACCAGAGAGCTTCTCTTCGCCAGAAAGGATTGCTCGTAGTGCAGCTGCGTGCTCTGGAGTTGAAGCAAAGCGAGGAGTGAACTTTAGGAACTGAAGCTGTGCTTCTGAACCTGCTTCTGCTTCTCGTGCCATCTTTAGAAGTGCATTTCCAATGATCGCTTTGTATTCTGCTCTGTTCTCAGGCTTCAGATACATGCTCTGAACTGTCACCAACTGGTTTAGCAGAGTCATCATCGCGGTTGCGTTTGACTCAGTGGCAATGTTCTTTAGAACTAGGTGAACAAAGTCCTTAGGATCTGCTTCAGCATCTCTAGTTGAATCCCAAGCAGCACCCCAAAGCAGAGCTCTTGCCTGTGAGTCAGTGAAGTCAGCTAGGTGATCCAAAGTGGTTTGCCATGAACGCTCGTCTAGACGTAGTTTGGCGTATGCCAAGTCACCATCGTTCAAAAGAATCAGATCAGGTCGCGAAGTTCCAATAAGTTCTGGAACTTCAGTCTTAGCGCCATCGATGTCAATTTCAACTCGGTGGGTGCG
>JBBAML010000045.1:1235-2828 GCA_040402515.1 Rhodoluna sp. | reverse complement strand
TGGTAAATGAATTCAGCCATGGGATTGTTTTCCTCAAAAATAAAGGCGACACCCAACACATTCAAGGTCGCTATGGATAAGTTTATCCAAGAACTGATTAGGCGTCAGGAGCCTAACAATGCTTGCTTGAAGTGTTGAGCATCGCCTTCTTCTGGGAGTGCGAGTTAGGGGTATCCACTCACCAGAAGTCTTTAGGCCATTACCTTCTTCTTCGACTTAGGCTCTTCCTCTTCGAGTTCTTCTTCGATCTCGGCCTCAGACTGGTCTTCTCGAACGTTGACTGTCCTAACAAATGTGGATGAGCCCCAAACCAGGTCGTGCCCTAGTGTTTCGGCTTCAATCTCGACTGAGGTGCCGGCACGCTCACCGTTGTCCCAGTCACGAACTCGAAGTCTCCCCATGACCACAACTCGATCTCCTTTTGAGACTGATGTTGCTGAGTTGATTGCAAGTTGACGGAACGAGGTAACTGTAAACCAGTTGGTTTCACCGTCGGCCCATCGATTAGTTTGCTTATCGAACTTCTTGGTTGATGCAGCTAGGCGAAAAGAAGTGATGGGTAAGCCATCTTGGGTAACGAGGTGACGAGGAGTGGTTGCAACTAGACCAGTTACGGAGAATGAATCAAACATTGAAAACCTTTCTTAGAGAGATCACCTTTTGGTGATGTCAGAAAGATTTACAAATATCTAGAAATCCTGCTCTAGTTATCCACAACTACTTCAAGTAGTCGAGGAAAGCTGCTCTGGTCTTAGCCATCTTGCCACTGACCACGCTCTGGCAATAAGCATTGCCAGGGTTGTTTGCGAAGTAATCCTGGTGGTAATCCTCGGCTGGCCAAAAGATTTCTAGCTTGTTTAGTTCTGTGACGATTGGGCCATCCCAAACCAACGCAGCACGTTCAAGTGCTTTCTCAAATAGTTCTTTTTGTGAATCGTCAGCGTAGAACATAGCCGAGCGATAACTGGTGCCGATATCATTTCCCTGACGGTTCAGCTGCCTTGGATCGTGCACCGTGAAGAAGATATCCAGAATTAGATCTGAGGATATAACGCTCTCGTCGAAGATGACCTTCGCAACCTCAGCATGGCCTGTTCCTTCGCCACATACCTCTTCGTAGGTTGGGTTGGGTGTGTGGCCACCTGAGTAACCACACTCAACATCAATTACTCCCTTAAATTGCGAGTATGAGGAGTCTAAACACCAGAAACAGCCACCAGCTAAAACAAATTCAGTCATGTATCTAGCCTAGGCTGAATTGGTGAACAGAGTAGCTCAAAGAAGACCAGGTGTCGGTGCAACAGCAGTATCTTTTGCGGCTCTGCTGTTTGGGCTAAATGCCAGTTCGGTTAAGGTGATTCTGAGCACTGGAATCAACACTGAACAGCTGGTGCTTTTTAGAACTGTTTTCACTGCGGTTCTTGCCGGCATCGCACTTCTGATCACAAACCGTAAAGCTTTCAAGATGGAGCTCAAAGAGATTCCGCTGTTTATCTTCTACGGAATCTTCGGTATAGGTCTGATGCAGTGGACTTACTCCAATGCAGTAAATCTTCTTCCCATCAGCGTTGCACTGCTTATTGAATACACCGC
>JBBAML010000045.1:0-1135 GCA_040402515.1 Rhodoluna sp. | reverse complement strand
CTCTTCTACTCCTTCCTTGTAGCAGCAATCTTCTGGGGAATCATCAACCTGGTAAACCCAGCACCTGCTTTTGATCCCTACAAGGTCTTTTCCCTAACTGGAAACTTTGGCGGTATCTCTTGGCCAGTCTGGGCGGGACTGCTCTGGATTGGCATTATGGGTTCATTTGTGCCCATGCTCCTTGACTACATCGCCCTAGGTAATCTATCTGCCACAGCAGTTGGAGTCATTGCTACAGCTGAGACTGTCTTCGCTACCGTATTTGCTTGGGCTTGGCTCCGTGAAGACATGTCAACGCTAGAGATTTTTGGAGGTTTAATAGTTATTACAGGAATAGTTCTGGCAGAGACCTCAAGAAAGAGAACCTAAATGGCTAAGCGTGAAATAAAGAACAACAGCCTTGCGATGATTGCAACCGTTGCCCTGGTTGGCATGCTGGCTTCAGCTATCGGGTTCTTTAGTCCTGATTACTGCACAGTCCCCCAGCAAGATGACTGGACTTCCTGTGAAGCAATTGCTCAGCAGAGAACTATTGGTTCTGTTGTTCTATTTGTTGTCTGCTTATTTGGTTTTGCTGTTTCACTATCTAAGAGACGTAAAGGCTAGAAATGCCAAGTTCAGCCGCAAAGATGCATAGCTCCACTCCTGCCACTAAAGCTCTTCGTGAACAGGTATTGAATTATGCACGTGAGCGGATGGAACTAGATCCAGCTCCGCTTGATGGTCCACAGTCACTGAAATATCTTCAGGAGCATGCCAGTGGAACGATTTCAGAGAGTGGTCTTGGCGGAACTAAAGCGCTGAAGGTATTCGAAGAAGTTCTAGCTCCAGCTTGTATTTCAACGGATCACCCTGGTTACCTTTCTTTCATTCCAACTGCACCGACTGAAGCTGCCACACTGTTCGACCTTGTTGTTTCAGCGACTTCTGTTTATGGCGGTTCTTGGCTTGAAGGTTCAGGTGCAGTCTTTGCTGAGAACGAAGTTCTCGCTTGGTTAGCCAAAGAAGTCGGCTTGCCTAAATCTTCTGGCGGAGTTTTTGTTCAAGGTGGATCTCTCGGTAACCTCTCTGCTCTAGTTACTGCTCGTCACACAGCAATTCAAGAGCGCAAGAGAAACAAAAAGAAGATGCCTAA
>JBBAML010000044.1:1453-3179 GCA_040402515.1 Rhodoluna sp. | reverse complement strand
GAGCAGGGTATTCGTGAAGGCGTTAGACAAGTGCTCTTGCCGATGTGGAATACCTATTACTTCTTTACCCTCTACGCCAATGCTTCTAACTACGAGGCTCGCTTCAGCCTAGATAGCACCGACGTGCTTGATCGATACCTAGTGGCTAAGACCAGAGAAGTAATCGCTGGAGTATCGGCAGATCTAAATGCTTTTGACACCTTTGGTGCAGCGGCGAGACTTAGAGACTTTACTGACATCCTGACCAACTGGTACGTCAGAAGATCTAGAGCTAGATTCTGGGATGGTGACCCACAAGCCTTCAACACCCTGTATTCAGTTCTAGAGCTACTAACTCGTATTGCTGCACCACTACTTCCACTAATTACCGAAGAGGTCTACCAAGGCCTTACCGGAGGAAGATCAGTTCACCTTACGCAGTGGCCAGATCACGAAGCACTAACCCGTGACGACAAGTTAGTTGAAGCTATGGACCAGGTGAGAATCGTTTCATCTGTTGCCAATGGTCTACGCAAGGTAAATGGACTTCGAGTCAGACTTCCACTTTCGAAACTAACCGTGGTTACCAAGAACGCTGATGCACTCAGTGACTTTGTCGACATCATCGCCGAAGAGCTAAACGTGAAATCAATTGATCTAGTTGAACTTTCTCTAGATTCAACAACTGAGTTCGGTGTTATCAAGCGACTAACTGTGAACTCTAGAGTTCTAGGTCCTCGAGTTGGTAAGCAAGTTCAGCAGGTTATCGCTGCTTCTAAGTCAGGGGATTGGTCACAGTCAGAGAACACAGTTACCTGTGGTGGCGTTGAACTAATGGATGGCGAATACGAAATCGATTTGGTTGCAGATCTGACCGATAGCTCAGAGTCAGTAAACCTGATTGGAATTCTTCCTTCAGGCGGCTTTGTTCTATTAGATCAAACCGTAACCCCAGAATTAGAAGCTGAAGGTATTGCTAGAGATGTTATCCGTGCTGTTCAACAAGCACGTAAGGATGCAGATCTAGATGTCAGTGACCGCATCAAGTGTGTAATCACCAGCGTCCAAGAAGTTCTAGCTGCAATTGAAACTCACGAGGAACTAGTCAAGGCAGAAACACTAACTCTAGAACTAGTGACGTCCCTTGGGGACGTTGAAGGTGAAGGAACCACCGTCGGGGAAGACTTGCCAATCGGTATTGTGGTGAACAAACTTTGAGCGAACAAGATGCGCTAAATAAGATTCGGGAAATCGAAGCGTCTTTGATGGCTCGTATCCCTGAGCATAAGCTTCGTCCAAGATTAGAGCCAACCAAACGTGCGGTTGAACTATTAGGTGACCCACAAAAGGCCTACCGAGTTATCCACGTCACTGGAACAAACGGTAAGACCAGCACCTCGAGAATGATTGAAAGAATTCTCAGAGAACATGGTCTTAGAACTGGAAGATTTACCAGTCCTCACCTGATTGATCTCAATGAACGTATCGCTTTAGATGGTGAACCTATCTCTAACGAGATTCTTTACGAAGTTTTCAAAGACATTGAACCTGTTCTAGACATGGTTGATCAGGAACTACTTGCCCAGGGTGAATCAAGACTTACCTTCTTTGAAGCTCTAGCTGCTCTCGCCTTTGCTGCCTTTGCTGATGCTCCAATTGATGTTCTAGTACTTGAAGTTGGTATGGGTGGGGAGTGGGATTCAACAAATGTTGCAGATGGTGATGTTGCAGTCTTTACTCCGATTGA
>JBBAML010000044.1:0-1353 GCA_040402515.1 Rhodoluna sp. | reverse complement strand
GTTGCTATTGCTGCAGTTGAAGAGTTCTTAGGATCAGCTACCATTGCTATCCCAGATCACATTCTTAGACCAGCGTTAGCAGATGTTTCTTCTCCAGGCAGATTGCAGGTTATCTCTAAGAGTCCAAGAATTATCCTTGATGCAGCGCATAACCCTCACGGGGCGAGATCTCTTGCTGATGCCTTAGAGAACTCATTTGGTCTCCCGCACACCGTTGCAGTGATTTCCATCCTGAACGATAAAGATGTCCTTGGTGTGTTAAACGCTCTAGAACCGGTAGTGGCAGAGGTAATCATTACCCAGTCAACTTCAGTTAGAGCACACACAGCAGAAACTCTTGCTCAAACCGCTCGAGAAGTATTCGGTGAAGAGCGAGTAAGTGTTGAGGATGATTTCAGAGATGCGCTAAGCCTTGCTGAAGCAAAGCTACCGCCAACAGCTAATGCAACGATTGTTGTCACCGGATCAATTAGTTTGATTGGTGATGTTCTGAAGTTCCGTCAAATACAGGAGGATGCTGATGTCTAAGAGATCTGTTCAGAGAAGTTTAGGGTCAATGGTTCTTGCCTTTGAATCTTTCGTAGTGTTCTTTGGAACACTGGTTGCCTTTGGTCTTAAGGTGGCTGATGCAGCAACTGTTTGGACATTCGGTTTGATCTTCTCAACAGTGTTGATTCTGACCCCAGGCTACCTAGGACGTAAGTATTCATACATCTTTGGCTCTGTTCTCCAGGTGCTGCTGCTAGTGGTCTCGGTATATGTGCCGTGGATGCTTTTGATCTCAATAATCTTCGTTGGCTTCTGGTGTTGGGCAATGATTGCTGGAGCAACCATTGACCTTGCTAACAAAGCACGCTCAAAGGTTGATACCTTTGAAATAACAATTGAAACAGAGGAGAGTAAGTAAATGACTGAGCAGACACTGGTTCTAATTAAGCCTGATGGTGTGAAGAGAAACCTGATCGGTGAAATCATCGCTCGCATTGAAGCTAAGGGTTATGTCATTGCTGATGTGAAGAAGCTAACTCCTTCTAGAGAGCTACTTGCAAAACACTATGCAGAGCACGAGGGTAAGCCGTTCTATGAACCACTAGTTGAGTTCATGGCTTCTGGTGATGTTGTTGCACTAAAGGTAGAAGGTAACCGCGTAATCGAAGGTTTTAGAGCAATGGCAGGAGCAACAGATCCAACCGTTGCACTTCCTGGAACTATCAGAGGAGACCTAGGTCGTGACTGGGGTCTAAAGGTTCAACAGAATCTTGTCCATGGTTCAGACTCAGTTGAATCTGCAACTCGCGAGCTAGGTCTTTGGTTTAACTAGAGCCAACCCAGTTGGTGGAACATTGGAACCCA
>JBBAML010000043.1:1445-3208 GCA_040402515.1 Rhodoluna sp. | reverse complement strand
CGGTATCTGAAGTCTTCGTGAGCTAGCACCATTTAGGGTTTATGCCTCGCCAGTTAGTTCGTTGTATTGAGCGACAGTAAGTAGTTCCGGAAGGGAAGTGAATCTGACCTTGATAAGCCAGCCTGCACCGAATGGATCTGAGTTAACCGTCTCTGGAGCGGAAACCACAGAGTCGTTGGTTTCAACCACTTCGCCATCTAGGGGAGCATAGAGCTCACCAACAGACTTAGTGGATTCAATCTCACCGCAAATCTTCATGTATGTAGTTGATGTTCCAACTTTAGGGAGATCAACAAATACCACGTCACCTAACTTCTCTGCAGCGTATGCAGTAATTCCAATAGTGGCAACATCACCTTCAACTAATACCCACTCGTGTTCCTTGGTGTATTGGAGGTTCTCTGGATTGCTCATCTCTATTCCTTTACTTTCTCTTATAAAACGGTAGCTTCACAACTGTCATCGGCAGTCTGGTTCCACGAATATCAACACTAACTTCAGAACCTAGTTCGGAATTTGATTTGCTGACATAACCCATGGCAACTGGATAACCAAGAGTTGGGGAGAGTGCGCCTGAAGTGATTTCACCGATCTCGGTTTCACCGTCGTAAATCTTGTATTCAGCTCTAGCTGCTCGCTTACCTTCACCGGTGAGACCAACCAGCACCTTGTTCTGCTCTTTGGTTGAAAGAGCGGTTAGCGTTTGCTTACCAACGAAGTCTTCAGCTCGCTCAAGCTTTACAACTCTCCCAAAGCCTGCTTCGAATGGGTTAACCTCAAGGTTTAGCTCGTGACCGTAGAGTGGCATTCCTGCTTCTAGGCGAAGAGTATCTCTAGCTGCTAAACCACAGGCAGTGATTCCGGTGTTTAGTAGTGCATTAAAGATTTGAACTGAAGATGAGCTTGGTACTAAGACTTCAAAACCATCTTCACCGGTGTATCCAGTTCTACAGAGATAGCCAGCAACACCGTCAATGTTGCCTGTTGCAATCGAGTAGTAGGGAAGTGGATCAAGATCTGTATCAACTAGTTTCTGCAGTAGTTCGGTAGCCCTTGGTCCTTGGACAGCTACTAATGCAAAGTCATCGCTTTTATCTTCAACTCCGTTGAAACCTTTGGTTTCTGCTCGTTCTTTAAGAGCAGCAACAACTTCCTTGCGGTTACCAGCATTAGCAATAACTAGGAACTCGTTTTCTTCTAAGCGGTAAACAATGAGGTCATCGATGATGCCACCTGCTTCATTACATATCAGCGCATACTTAGCTTTTCCAATTGCAATAGCTGAAGACTTGATTACTAGTGCGTAGTCCAGGAAACTTGCCGCACCTACTCCTGTAATAAAGATTTCAGCCATATGGCTGATATCGAATAGCCCCGCTGATTCTCTAACTGCTTGATGTTCAGCTAGGTCGCTGGTGTATCGAACCGGCATTTCCCACCCACCGAAATCGGTAAAACTAGCCCCTAGACGGGCATGTTCAGCGTGGAGTGGGGTTTGGGGCATATAGATAATTTACGCCCAATTTGGGGTCCGCTTTTACCCCACGCCGTAGGGCTCTAAATAGCTGGCTGTTGCTGCGTAATGCAGTGGATTCCGCCACCTCTATCAAAGATTGGGCGAGCGTCAATCAGCCTGATTTCGCGACCTGGATAGACCTCTTCGAGGATGCCTTTGGCTACCTGATCATTAGGGTCATCGAAAGCACAGAGCAGCACAGCATCGTTCAGGATGTAGTGGTTGATGTATGAGTAGTCAACGAAGC
>JBBAML010000043.1:0-1345 GCA_040402515.1 Rhodoluna sp. | reverse complement strand
GTGGCACCTGAGTCTCTAATCCAACTGTCATCCAAAGGGCAGACAACTAGTTCGATTGCTTCAGATAAATACTTCTTCGCAATTTCGTAATGATTTGGATCAACCAGAACGGTTACCGGTTCATACTCAGCAGCGGTGTTCGCGACTTCACTCCAAGCAAGATAAGCGTCTTCTTCCTGTGCGTAGTCGGCTGCCGGCCAGGCTAGCCAGGTTCTTTCATGCTTTGCCCACTCTGGAGGCATTAGAAGACTCATTGGTAATCCTTTGATACTCCAGCAATCCCACCATCAACGCCGTCACCGCTATCGGTCCTGTGGTTAGCGACCGGGGTGCTCAGGGCTTCATACGTATCTGGTCGTCTAGTTGCTAGAAATGGGAAAAGATCTAACCAGTCACGTCTCTGATCAAGGTCAAGTTCTGCAATAAGAACTTCATCTTGATCTCTTGAAGCTTCAACCAGGATGCGACCATAGGGGTCACTAATGAAACTTGTGCCGTAGAAGTTAAGTGAACCTTCATTACCCCAACGGTTAGGAACCACCATGAATGTTCCGTTAGCAATACCGTTACCAACAATTACCTGCTTCCAAAGGGGAGCGGTATCAAAATCTGGATGATCTGGTTCTGAACCGATAGCTGTTGGATAAACCAAGACCTCTGCGTTTCCTAATGAATAAGCTCTGGCAACTTCAGGGAACCACTCGTCCCAACAGGTTGGTAAACCAAAGTTACCTGTTGTCCCGCTCTTGAAATCAAAAGTGTAAACAGGGTAACCATCAGGTTGGTTAGGACCAGGGGCAAAGTATTTATCTTCGTAGTAGCCGGCTGTAACGGGGATGTGAAGTTTAGGCGTGTATGAGACGAGTTCACCCTCAGGGTTAACAACTATTGCTACGTTGAGTCCTCTACCGTCACCTAGTTCAGTGTCGTGATACAAAGACGCATGAACATAAACACCAAAGGTTTGTGCTGCTTCTGTTGCAAACTTCAGAGTTGGGCCAGCCTCTAAGTCCTCAGCAGTATCGGCTGGCCTGCCGGTTGGTAGCTTGTCAGCTGGGTATCTGGAGAGGGTAAGTTCTGGGAGACAAACAATCTCTGCTCCGTGCTCTACAGCTAATTTGATTCCCTGAGTTAGGTTCTCAAGGTGTTTAACGGTATCTTCCTCCCAGTGCATCTGTATTAGAGCAACCTTGATTGGGATTCTATTGCTCGCCTTGACTCTTGAAAGTGAAGGCAATGCTTTAGCTACTGTTACTTTCATTTACTTCTCATCCATTGAGTCAATGATTTGGGTTAGTAGTTTCACATCTGTTCTAGGGTTCACAATCGCAAACCTTGCATTTGG
>JBBAML010000042.1:0-3245 GCA_040402515.1 Rhodoluna sp. | reverse complement strand
AGGTCAACGTAGAACTGGAATTCAACCCAGGTAACAACACCCTTTTTACCCTGCTTGAAGATACTGTCTCGGTAACCGAAGTTGCATTCTTCTTTTGAGAGGATCTGTATTTCACCTGTTTCAAAATCTAGAAACTCTAGTTGTTTGAAAGTCAAAGACAATTCCTGTTGGTATGCACCGATGTTTTGAATCGGTGCTGCACCAACAGTGCCGGGGATACCGACTAGAGATTCAATTCCTCCCCAGCCCTGCTTGCAAGCGTGGATTGCAAACTCACTCCAGTTTTCCCCTGCTTGAACTCGAACAAGACCCTGACCTAAGTGTTCAATACCTAGGTTTCTAACCAAGATAACTTCTAAATCTGAAACTTCATCCGCGATAACAACATTTGATCCACCACCCAGGACTAACCAGTTATCGGTCTTATTCCAAACAGTTTTAGCAACGCTAATGAGTTCATCTCTGGTGTTAGCAATGTGGATTGATTTCGGTGTTCCACCAACACGAATAGTTGTTAGAGAACTTAGTGCCTGAGTCATAACTTCACTACAGCTTGAGCTTTACCTAAAACAGCAACATCATTACAAACGCAGGTTACATCCACTCGAACAGTTCCTGCTTCTAGATCAATTACACCGATTTTTGCAATTACAGTTACCAGTGCACCTTCATTGGCATCAACAAATACAGGCTTAGTAAAGCGAACACCGTAGTCAATAACTTTTCCAGCATCCCCTACCCAGTTCACCACTACCTGAACTGCAGTTCCCATGGTCAACATGCCGTGAGCTAACACACCATCTAAGCCAACAGATTTAGCAAAATCATCACGATAGTGAATTGGGTTGAAATCTCCAGAGGCTCCCGCATACTTGACTAAAGAATCTCTGGTGAAAGTAAAGGACTCTGAACCAACTTCTTGACCAACCTCTAAAGCAGTTATATCGATGTGAGTCATTCGCCACCTCTAACTACCAGAGTGCTAATTGCTGTGCAGACGAGAGTATTGTTTGTGTCAAACACTTCGGTCTTGAAAGTGATCATTGAGTGGGCACCAAGAGACTTAACTGAATCGACTTCCAGAACAGAAGTTAGTTCATCCGAAGCGACAATTGGTCTAACGTGAATGAATCTTTGATCACCGTGGACCACTCTGGAGAAATCAATATCTGCTTCTGGGTCTGACAGCACTGCACCGAGTGAGCGTTCTTGGATTAAGACAGCAAAGGTTGGTGGAGCAACCACATCTGGATAGCCAGCTGCTTGAGCTGCAAAGACATCATGGTTGATTGGGTCAGTTGAGAAGACAGCATTGGCGAATTCACGAATCTTTTCGCGACCAACTAGATAAGGTGCTGTTGCAGGATATTTCTTACCCTGGACGTTTGGATTTACCACTGGATAAGTTTCGCAGGTTTTTCGATTACTTTAGGGCAACTGGTAGCGGAGGCGGGACTTGAACCCGCGACACCACGATTATGAGTCGTGTGCTCTAACCACCTGAGCTACCCCGCCGCAGAGCCCCGAGACAGGATTGAACTGTCGACCCCTTCCTTACCATGGAAGTGCTCTACCACTGAGCTATCGGGGCGTGACCAAGGCAAGATCTAGGCCGAGGCACTAAACGAGATTACCACCTGCCGGCAGGCACTGGCAAACCTTAGATCAAGACAATAATCTCTGAACCATCAGAACCTGGGGCAGCTAGAGCCCAGATGTTTATGGACATTGGCTCGGTTGGAAGCAAAACTTCCTTGCCAACAACCTTGAGCTTTCCTCCACCAAATAGGTTTCTAGCCCCTCTGATTCCAGCCACGGAATCCAGTGGGATTGTGGCCTTAGGGTCTTCTCCTCTGGAGACCACCACCAGAATGCTCTGCTTTTTGTTCTCTCTGACATAGGCAATTAGTTCAGGCGATGCGTAGAGGAATCGCATTGAACCATCGTGCAGAGCTGAGTTCTGTTTACGTATTTTGGCAAAGGCTTTATAAACCTCGAGCATGCTCTTATCGTTTGGACGTTCATTATTCCAAGGAATAGGAGTTCTAGATTCTTCACCGTTGCCACCATCTAAACCAAACTCATCTCCAGCCCAGATCACCGGCATGCCAGGGAAGGTGAACTGCATACCGGCAGCAACTTTCTGTGCTCCTTCAACTGTGAAGGTTTTGAATCTAGGGATGTCGTGAGTATCGAGTGGGTTCATGTTGTGTAATCGAACGTGCCAAGGAAAGGCTGCAGCAAAATCAAGATGCTGTTGAACAAGTTCTGTTCCTGTGATTTTGGTTCTTCCTATTCCTAGGAAACCTGCTTCAGCTTTGTTCTCGGTGTTATAGAACCAACGCCAAACCGGTTTAGTGAAGTTGTAATAGGTCATGGCGCCGTGCCAACCCTCACCTTGAATTTGGTAACCAGCATCACCGGTGTATTCACCGAGCAAGATGGTTTCTTTGTTTATCTTGTGCATAGATTCACGAATTAGTGTTTGCAATTCCATATACATGTCCTCGTCACGAATGCGACCTGTCATGTTGGAAACATCGATTCGCCAACCATCCATAGCAAAGGGTAGCTTTAGCCATCTAGCCACAATTGACTTAGAGCCAGTAATGAATTTCTTTCTAAGTTCTTTAGAGTTCCAGTTGAATTTAGGAAGAGATGGAACTCCGAACCAGGAGTCATAGTCTTTGTTCTTATTACTGAAGTAGTAGTACTCAGATTCCTTAGCTCCAGGTTTCTTATATGCAGCTCTAAACCATTCGTGAGCAACACCTGAGTGATTACTAGTTAGATCCCCAATTACCTTCAAACCTTTTTTGTGAGCAGCTTTCACTAACTCAACTAAGGCTTTATCTCCACCTAGTAGTGGATCGACCTCAGCAAATGAGCTTGCGTCGTAGCGGTGATTAGAACGAGCTGGGAAAACAGGAGTTAGATAAACCAGAGTCACACCCAGATCTTTTAGGTGATCTAGGTGTTCGGTAATGCCATAGATATCTCCACCAAAGAACTGTTCCGATGTGCCAGGTCCTGAGCCGATTACTTTATCCCCCCAGTTTTGAGCTATTGCCCAGTCCGGAGTCTTGTGCTTATCTGCATGTTTAGATCTTGCAAATCGGTCAGGGAATATTTGATACATCACTGCACTCTTACCCCACTTCGGTGCAGAAGAAAAAGTGTTGATTCTGAAATCTTCGATATCTGGCTGCTCTAGCTCTGATAGACCTCTGGCGTTGAGCCAGTAA
>JBBAML010000041.1:0-3369 GCA_040402515.1 Rhodoluna sp. | reverse complement strand
TTGGACAAGTTAGACAAGATTGAGATTTCAGGTGTTGTTGCAGAACTTAGTGAACGTCTAGGGGAGGCTGTTGCAGGTAAAGCTAATACTTGGTTAGAAGCTGCTGATCTTTCTGTTCCTACTGTTCTTGCTCCGTTGTTCTCTGCAGTTGATGCTTCACGTTTACGTTTTGATCCAACACTTGTAAGGGGTATGGGGTATTACACCGGAACTATCTTTGAGATTGAAATGCTAGGAACTGGTTCTGCTATCGGTGGCGGTGGTCGTTACGACGGCATGGTTGGTAAATGGTTAGGAACTGATGTTCCTGCTGTTGGTATTTCTATTGGCTTTGAAAGAGTAGTTGAACTAGTTAATGCTCCAGTTTCTAGTAATGGAGTATTGCTGGTTCTGGAGGACTCAAGCCTTGAGACCATTACTACAGCTGTGAGGTTCCAGAAGGAGCTGATTGCAACAGGCAAGTCTGTTCGTTTAGAACTAAAGCCTAAGAAGCTCAACATCCTGCTGGATAGCATGCTGGAGGCTGGTTTTACTGAGTTTGCTTTGGTCTCAGGTGGGACCACTGAACTCTCTTTCAAGGCTCTAGGCAACTAAACTAGAACTACAAAGGCGTGTTTTAAGGCTTATCAGCCACAATCAATAACCATATTTAGGAGAACCATGTCCATCATCGATGCTGTCGGCGCAAGAGAAATTCTTGACTCAAGAGGAAACCCAACCATTGAGGTTGAGGTATTACTTTCAGATGGTGCTTTCGGTAGAGCAGCTGTTCCTTCCGGTGCTTCAACCGGTGCTTTCGAAGCTCACGAATCTCGTGATGGTGACAAGAAGCGTTACATGGGTAAAGGTGTTCTAAATGCAGTTCATGCTGTTATCGACCAGATCGGTCACGATGAGACTGGTCTTATTGACTTTGATGCACTAGACCAGAGACTTGTTGATGCTGCTCTTATTCGTCTTGATGGCACAGCAACCAAGTCTCACCTAGGTGCTAACGCAATTCTTGGTGTTTCTCTTGCTAACGCTAGAGCTGCTGCTGAATCAACAGCACAGCCTCTCTACCGTTACCTTGGTGGACCAAACGCATACACACTTCCTGTTCCTCTGATGAACATCATCAACGGTGGTTCACACGCTGACAACGGTGTGGATATTCAAGAGTTCATGATTGTTCCAATTGGTTTCGACTCATTCTCAGAAGCACTTCGTGCCGGTACTGAGGTTTACCACTCACTAAAGGCTCTGCTTAATTCAAAGAACCTAGCTACTGGTCTTGGTGACGAGGGTGGTTTTGCTCCTGATCTGCCAACTAACCGTGCAGCTCTAGAACTAATCTCTGAGGCTATTGGTCAATCAGGTTATGTTCTCGGTAAGCACTTCGGTCTTGCACTGGATGTTGCTGCCACAGAGTTCTATGACGAGAAGACTGAAAGATACAGCTTCGAAGGTAAAGAACTTACTCGTGAAGAAATGATCAAGTACTACGAAGTTCTAGTAAACGACTTCCCGCTAGTTTCTATTGAAGACCCACTAGCTGAGGACGACTGGGCTGGTTGGACTCAGATCACTGCAGTTCTAGGAGACAAGGTTCAGCTCGTTGGAGATGACCTTTATGTGACTAACCCATCTCGCTTGCAGAAGGGTATTGACCTAAAGGCTGGTAACGCGATTTTGGTTAAGGTAAACCAGATTGGTACTTTGACTGAGACTCTAGATGCAGTGGCTCTTGCTCAGCGTTCAGGCATGAAGGCCATCATCTCGCACCGTTCAGGTGAGACTGAAGACACCTTCATTGCTGACCTAGCTGTTGCTACCAACGCAGGCCAGATCAAGACTGGTGCTCCGGCTAGAAGCGAGAGAGTGGCTAAATACAACCAGCTGCTTCGCATTGAAGAAGAACTGCAGGACGCGGCATACTACCCAGGTGCAGCAGCGTTCCCACGTTTTAAGGCTTAGTCGTTAGAGACTAGTCCCATGGCTAGAACCAGTAAGAGAGATGTGCGCGCTAAAGCGCAATCTAAAGTTGGCACCGTAGGTGAGAGACTAGGCAACGCCTTCTCTTGGACACCATCGACGATGGTGACTTTAGGTCTAATAGTGATCGGCTTCTTTTCCGTTGGTCCTCAGCTCTCTGAATACTTCACAATGCAAACGCAGATTGCTCAACTCCAAGCAAATCTAGATGCAGATAAGAAGAACCTAGAAGAGATTAAAGCTGAGAAGAAGCGTTGGGATGACCCAGTGTTTATTAGAGCTCAAGCTAGAGACAGATTGTTCTACGTTGTTCCTGGTGAAGTTAGCTACCTAGTCCTAGACGCTGATGGTTTGAATCTGAGTGATACCTCAGGAACTGTTGGTGCCATGTTGGCAAAGCAGAAGAACAACGGAGCAATCTCTCAGAACATTGGAACTACCAAACACAACTGGGCTGGGTCTCTAATGACTTCTGTTATTCAGGCTGGGTTAGATCAACCTAACGACTCTAAGAATCCAGCAACAGCTAGTAAGTAATGGCAATCACTGAAGCAACTGAAGCTGACCTTGCTGAAATGCAGGTTCAGCTCGGTCGTCCTATGCGAGATGTTCTAGGAATCGCAGCTCGATGTGTTTGCGGTAAGCCAATGGTGGTTCAAACCTCACCTCGTTTGTCCCACGGAGAACCATTCCCAACCTTTTACTACCTAACCCACCCAAACACCTCTGCCCTCCTAAGTGGTTTAGAGGCATCTGGTTTTATGGTCAAACTACAAGAAATGCTTGAGGCTGATCTTGAGCTTCGAGCCAAGTATTTAGCTGCTCACGAGAGATACCTAGCCGAACGCGAGGCCATTGACCACGTTGACGAGCTGGTTGGAATTAGCGCTGGAGGTATGCCGACTAGAGTCAAATGTCTGCACGCTTTGGCAGCCCACGCACTGGCTAAAGGCCCTGGGGTTAACCCAATTGGAGATTTAGCGCTAGAAGAGATGGGTTTTAACCCCAGTCGGTGCGCTTGTAAGGTGAGTTCCTAGTAAAATTAGAGGAGCGCGTTGTTGCGCTCAACAATCTTCTAAATTTTTAGGAAAACCCAGCATGCAAAAAATTCTGATCGTCGGTGGCGGCTATGCCGGTTTCTACACTGCATTCAAGCTAGAAAAGCTACTTAGAGCAGGTGAGGCTGAAGTTACCCTTATTGATCCTCTGCCATACATGACCTACCAACCTTTCCTACCTGAAGTTGTTGCTGGTTCTATCGAGGCTCGTCACACTGTTGTCTCTCACAGAAGACACCTAAAGACCACCAAGATCATTAGCGGCAAGATGACCAAGATTGATCACGCCACCAAGACTGCAACACTAGATATTCCAGGCCTTGGTGAGATCCAGCAC
>JBBAML010000040.1:0-3450 GCA_040402515.1 Rhodoluna sp. | reverse complement strand
AGAGCAACTCCGACTTCAGAGCATGCTTTAGCAATACCTGAAACAATGTCAGCAATTCTTGATGGCACTACTTTGCCGGTAGCGATGTAGTCAGTCATAAACATGCTCTTAGCGCCAACCACAACGATGTCATCAACAACCATGCCAACTAGGTCTTGACCGATGGTGTCATGCTTATCAATTGCTTGAGCAATAGCTACCTTCGTACCAACACCATCTGTTGAGGTAGCTAGCAACGGTCTATCAAAGTTCTTTAGAAAAGAAACATCAAACATTCCGGCAAAGCCACCGAAGCCACCAACAACATTCTCATTCAAAGTTCCTTTAATGGACTTCTTCATTAACTCAACAGCTAGATCTCCTGCATGAGTATCGACGCCTGATTGAGCGTAGGCGTCAGTCATTCTTAGCCTCTACTATTTGGTTTAGCTCACTGTCAGGACCTGGATTACAGGCACTTGGCTCACGTTCTAACAAGTTCTTACCTAATCTGTCTTCAGCAGGTAATTCGATTGGGTATTTACCAGTAAAGCAAGCTGTACAGAGTTGGTTCTCCTGCTGCTCGGTAGCAGCCACCATTCCATCTTTAGATAGGTAGCCAAGAGAGTCGGCACCAATAGACTGTCTCACTTCTTCAACACCTAGACCTGTTGCAATAAGTTCTGCGCGGGTAGCAAAGTCAATTCCATAGAAGCAAGGCCAGGTGATTGGAGGTGATGAGATTCTTACGTGGATCTCAAGAGCTCCTGCTTCACGAAGCATCGCAACTAATGCTCGTTGAGTGTTACCTCTAACGATTGAGTCATCAACAACGATGATTCTCTTGCCTTTGATTTGTTCCTTCAGAGGGTTTAGCTTTAGACGAATACCGCGTTGACGAATGGTTTGTGAAGGCTGAATGAATGTTCTACCGACATAAGCGTTCTTAACTAACCCGTGACCAAAAGGAATCCCTGACTCTTGGCTATAGCCAATCGCTGCAGGGGTACCTGATTCTGGTGTTGGGATAACCATGTCTGCTTCAACTGCATACTCTCGAGCAAGAGTTCTACCCATCTCAACTCTTGAGTCATAGACAACTCTTCCGTTGATAGTGGTGTCAGGTCTCGCTAGATAAACATATTCAAAAACACAGCCGGCTCTTTTAGTTTCCGCGAATCTGGTTGAACGTAGACCATGCTCATCAATTGCAATTAGTTCACCCGGTTCAACTTCTCTGACATAACTAGCACCAACGATATCTAGTGCTGCTGTTTCAGAGGCAACTACCCAACCACGTTCTAGTCTTCCTAGAACAAGTGGTCTAACACCTTGTGGATCTCTTGCCGCATACAAAGTAGTCTCATCCATGAAGACAAGACAGTATGCGCCTTTGACTTTGGGAAGAAGTTCTAGAGCCGTTGCCTCTAGAGTGTGATCCATATCCCCTGCTAGGAGTGCCGTTAGCACTGCAGTGTCGGTGGTATTACCACCGGTGATTTCATTCTGTGCTTGGTCTGGATACTTCTCAGCCAACATATCCATCAAATCTCTAGTGTTCGTGAGGTTACCGTTGTGACCTAGAGCCACAGTGCCAGAAGATGTTCTACCTAATGTTGGTTGAGCATTACGCCAAGAGGAAGAGCCTGTAGTTGAGTAACGAGTGTGACCAACAGCAATGTGACCAACTAGTGCTTCTAGCGATGATTCACTAAAGACCTGTGAAACCAAACCCATGTCTTTATAGACCAAGATCTTCTTACCGTCTGAGGTGGCAATACCTGCAGATTCTTGACCTCTGTGCTGGAGAGAGTAGAGACCGAAGTAGGTTAGCTTTGCAACTTCTTCACCTGGAGCCCACACACCGAATACACCACATTGATCCTGCGGCCCTTTTTCATTAGGCAGCAAATCATGATTTAGTAGTCCATCTCCACGAAGCAAGGGCAAGGTCCGTCTCTAATAGTGGGGCGGGAAGTTACCTGATTTTGGGATATTCACCCCAAATATTCATGCGCAACAGCATTAGTTTAGCGGCTACTTAGCGCTCACTTTAGAAGCCTCGGCATCTTTAGGTCTTCGGTTTGAAAAGAAGTCAACGACCACAGCGACCACTAGCCCAAGCCCTGCTCCACCGGCTAAGCAGTAGATAAGGAGTTGGGTGATAAACCCAGGAGTCTTACCATCTGGGTTATCGATAGTCAGAGAGAGTGCTATCGCAACAGCTGCACCAAGGACCAGCCCGGTAAGCGAGAAGGGTATGAATTTAGGTGCTCTACGGATCTTGACCGTCTCAGTTTTAGCGTTCGACATGCTTTAAGGCTAACGGTAATACTCCAGCAAGTGTCGCCCTTACTCCACTTGCGCTCACTTTATGTTGGGCTAGAGCTTCTTCCCAACTGACATTGCCAAGAGCTAAGTCAAACCAGTCTCTAGGGCTAATCTCAACAACATTAGGAGGAGTGCCTCTAGTGTGCCTAGGGCCCTCAATACATTGAGTAGCACCAAGGGGTGGAACCCTAACTTCAACAGAATTACCGGGTGCAACTTCAGCAAGTTCTTCAAGAAGGTAGCGAACTGCAGTTACGAAAACAGGATCGGTTTCAGAAAGCGAATTGTTGGCTTTGATGACAGCACTGACTGCTTGCTCACCCTCTAGATGAGGAATCCGTCTTCTTGCCATGTAAATAGGTTAGTTGTTCTAACTGTGTATAGCTTGAGCGCAGCAATCTCATAACTGCCAAACTGCATCTGCTCGCTAAACGCATGGTTAGTTTGGCCAGAGATAGAACAAAACCCCCAGCGCAAACTGGAGGTTTTGTTTGAACCTCTTGACGAGGGTCGAATCGGAAGAAAAGCTCCGAAACGTTCTACGTTTTGAGTATGCCATAACTATTTGCATTTTGGAATAGTTATGCACTTCCGGTTCGACCCTCTCCTTGGTCCATGCCCTACGGGAGGACAACAAATGAGTAGAGCTCATATCGTTGTTCTGGTTCTGACAGTGGTGAAGATATTGCTAGCAATCATCGAAGCCATAATCAAGATCAGGTAGAACCAAGTAAGCCTCGGTGTTAATCACATCGAGGCTTACCCCATATGTATATAACTTGTGCCGCACATTTTGAATAGTGCCAAACTGCATCTGCTCGCTAAACGCATGGTTAGTTTGGCCAGAGATGAAATAAAGCCCCCGGCAGGAACCAGGGGCTTTATTTGAACCTCTTGACGAGGGTCGAATCGGAAGACAAGCTCCGAATCCACTTGTGATTAAGAGTATAGGGAAGACTATTTGTTTTTGGAATAGCTTTCCACCTTCCGGTTCGGCCCTCTCCTTGGCCCATGCCCTACGGGAGGACAACAAATGAGTAAAGCTCATATCGTTGTTCTGGTTCTGACATTGGTGAAGATATTGCTTGCAGTTATCGAAGCCATAGTCAAGATCAGGTAGAACCAGGTGGGCCTCGGTGT
>JBBAML010000039.1:0-3920 GCA_040402515.1 Rhodoluna sp. | reverse complement strand
GGGGATCAATAGGGTTTAGGTAGGCTGGTTAGGCAACCAATGGTGGTTGCTTTGACTATTTAGGTTGTGAATTAACAATGCGCATTTTGCTTATTGGTGCAGGTGGAGTTGGCGACGCAGTCGCAAAAGTAGCGGCTAGCCGCAGTTTCTATGAAGTGGTTGTAGTCAGTGACTATGACCAATCCAGAGCAGATAAAACTATTGCTTGGATTCAGAATCGTTACGGTGATGAGGTAGCGGCTAAGTTCATCTCAGCAAAGATTGATGCCTCAAGTGCAGCTGCGGTTGCAGCTCTCATCGGAGAGCACAAGATTACTCACGTAGTCAACGCTGTTGAGCCTAAGTTCGTCCCAACAATCTTCGCTGGTTGTTACACAGCTGGGGTTAACTATCTTGATATGGCACTTAGCCTAAGCGAACCGCACGAACACGATCCTTTCCACAAAACTGGAATCAAGCTTGGTGACTCTCAATATGCACTGAATGAACAGTGGCAGCGAGCAGGCAAGCTAGCTCTAGTTGGTATCGGAGTTGAGCCTGGCCTATCAAACGTATTCACCAGATATGCAGCCGACTATCTATTCTCAGAAATTGATGAAGCATCTATCAAAGATGGTGGAAACCTAGTGGTCACCGATGAGAACGGTGAAGAGATCTTCGCTCCATCATTCTCGATCTGGACCACCATCGAAGAATGTCTAAACCCACCGACTCTTTTTGAAAAGAAAAAGGGTTGGTTCACTACCGCTCCATTTAGCGAACCAGAGATCTTTGAATTCCCAGAAGGGATTGGTGCAGTTGAGTGTGTGAACGTTGAGCACGAAGAGATCACTATGCTGCCAAGAACCATGGACCTCGGGCGAGTGAGCTTTAAGTATGGACTTGGCTCAGATTTTATTGGAGTGCTAAAGACCCTACACAGACTAGGACTTGATGCAACAAAACCTGTCCGTGTTCGTTCAGCTCAAGGACCAGTTGAAGTTGCTCCTCGTGACGTAGTTGTATCTGTTCTTCCAGACCCTGCGTTTATCGGTCCTCGAATGACTGGTAAGACTTGTGCTGGTGTTTTAGTTACTGGTAAGAGTAAAGATGGAACACCTCGTGCAACATACATCTACCACGTAGCCGATAACGCTGAGACAATGGCAGATATTGAAGCTCAAGCAGTTGTTGCTCAAACTGCATTCAACCCAGTGATTGCTCTAGAACTTATTGCAACGGGCATCTGGGAAGGTGTTGGTGTCATGGGCCCAGAAGAGTTCGACGCTAAGCCATTCCTTGATCTAATGAGTTCTTCAACGGGCTATAAGCAGAAGTGGGTTGCTCAGGAACGACTAGCTGCTAGCCCACTTAGACACCCATAAGTGATATGACCACCAAAGACTACGACGTAATCATTATCGGCTCAGGCTTTGGTGGATCTATCGCGGCACTGAGGCTCACTGAAAAGGGCTATAAAGTTCTAGTCATCGAAGCGGGTGCTAGGTTCAAAGACACTGACTTTGCTAAGACTTCTTGGAATCTAAAGAAGTTCCTGTTCTTTCCTCGACTAGGCCTAAAAGGTATTCAAAGAATCGATTTACTGCGTAATGTCATGGTCATGTCTGGTGCTGGAGTTGGCGGTGGTTCTCTGGTCTATGCCAATACTCTTTACCGTCCTCCGGTTAGCTTCTTCAAAACGGGCAGCTGGGCAACAATGTGTGATTGGCAGAAAGAGCTAACCCCTTACTACGACCAAGCAGAAAGAATGCTTGGCGTTGAAACTAATACCTTCATGAGTCCAGCTGACATTGAACTGAAGAAAGCTGCTGATCAAATGGGGTACGGGGACTCATTCCAGATGGCTCCGCTAGGTATTCACTTCGGTGAAGCTGGCAAGGAAGTAGCTGACCCATACTTTGGTGGAGTTGGACCAAGTAGGACAGGCTGTATTAACTGTGGTGAGTGCATGACTGGTTGCCGCCATGGGGCTAAGAACACACTGGTAAAGAACTACCTCTACCTAGCTGAGGCTGCAGGTGCTGAGGTAATTGCCAACACCACTGTTACTGACATCGTTGAGTCTTCTGATGGTTTTGAAGTGCAGACCAGGGCAAGTTGGACTTCGGGTTGGATCAAACCTAGAATACTAACTGCTGATCAGGTAGTGGTTGCAGCTGGTGCTCTAGGAACAGCAAAACTATTACACAGAACAAGAAGTAGAGGAAACCTCTCAGGGGTTAGTTCAAGACTTGGTTATCTGAGTAGGACTAATAGTGAATCTCTTCTAGGCGTTGTTGCTAAGAAGAAGGACATTGACTTCACTAAAGGTGCTGCCATTACCTCAAGTGTTTTTCCTTCAGAGCACACTCACGTAGAGCCGGTTAGGTATGGTCGAGGCTCTGGTTTCATGGGCATCATGGAAAGCATCATGGCATCTGGCCCTAAAGGTCAAAAGCCAACTTTCTTTAGATTGATTGGGGCAACCTTTAGAAACATCACACGCTTGCCGAGTATGTATAACTTGAGAAGTTGGCCAGAGCGAACACTTATTCTTCTTGTCATGCAAGCAAGAGATAACTCATTGGTTACTTTTGCTAAGCGAGCAATCTTTGGTGTGAAGATCTCTTCCAAGCAAGGGCACGGTGAAGAGAACCCAGCTTGGGTACCTGAAGGACATGAACTTGCTCGAACGCTAGCTAAGCAATTTGATGGAACTCCTGGTGCTGTGGTTACAGAACCTTTTGGTATTCCAATGACTGCTCATTTCCTAGGTGGAGCAGCCATTGCGCCTAATGCAGCTGAGGGTGTTCTTGATGGCTATCTTCGTGCCTATGGTCAACCAGGCTTACATATCTTTGATGGAGCGGCGCTATCTGCAAACCCTGGAGTTAATCCTTCCCTGAGCATTGCTGCTCAGGCTGAGTGGGCCTGTGCTCACTGGCCAAATAAGGGTGAGAAAGATCTAAGACCTGAACTTGGATCAGAGTTCAAGATCGTTTCACCGGTCGCTCCAGCGAAACCGGTTGTGCCTAAAGGTGCAACAGGGGAGTTAAGACTTGATGTCAAGATCAAGTAATTTATAGAGCCATCGTCTTTTTAGATCTCAGCAGTCCCTGAGCAATTGCAGCTCCCAGCAAGATAATCAATCCGCCAACTGGTTCATACCATTGCAGTTCTTCTCCTAAGAAGAGCACTCCTAGAGTCACAGCAACTAGTGGTGTGATTAGTGTCACTGAAGATGAAATAGCAGAACCAACCTGCTTTAGCAGCGGGTAGTAAAGGGTATAGGCGATACCAGTGCCCATGATGCCAAGTGCTAGAAGTGCTCCTAGTGACTGAGGGTTGATAGGTCCAGTTAGTAATGGCTGGGTGAAGTAAAAAGGAGCAAGCAGAATAGTTGCACCAGCAATCTGTCCGAAGGCAGCAACTTCTAGCGGGTGACCTAGGGGGGAGATGAATCTTCTAATAAACGGTCCACCAAAGCCATAGCAGGTAGCTGCTATCACAACAGCTAACACTGCATACCAAGAATCAGTTTCAATTCCTTGCCAAGCACCAATAAGTGTCAATACTCCAAGCACACCAATACCAAGACCGATGATTTGGTTTCTAGTTACTCGCTCATGTCTAAAGACAGTGAGCAAAGCAATCACAGTTGCTATCGGAGTAATCGCATTTGCCATTCCTGCGAATGAAGAGGAGACATGGTGTTCTCCAAATGCAAATAGGGCAAATGGGAGGGCTGTGTTAAATGCACCGACTATGAAGCTGTATAGGAATAACTTGCCATCTCTTCTCATGTCAATCTTGCGCCAGAGGACAATGATCAGAAGTGTTGTTGCTCCTAAGAAGCATCTCCAGAAAGCAAGACCGATAGGCGAAAAAGACTGATTAGCGAATTCAATAAAGAAGAAGGAGGAACCCCAGATTAGACCTGC
>JBBAML010000038.1:0-4011 GCA_040402515.1 Rhodoluna sp. | reverse complement strand
ACAACTCTCTACTGGGACTTCCTAGATAGACATAAAGAGGAGTTCGTAAAGAACCACAGGATGAGCCAACAGGTCTATGGACTCAAGAAACTCAGTGACCTAGATGAGCTCAAGGTTAGAGCCGATCAGGTCATAGAAGGGCTAGCTAAGGGCCAGATCTAACTGGGGCTTGCAGCCCCGAGGCCAATCAGGCTAAACTAGGGGTAGCCAAAGACCGCCGGTTTCGGTGCAGGCAAATCCAAAGATTTATCAGAGGTTTTGCATGTTTCGACGAAGGTCCGCTAAGTAAGCGGCATCCAGCGCAGGTGAACTGAATTTGATACTTTTCAAGCTCTGGTCATTTGCGCCAGAGCTTTTTTACTTTAAGACCCTAGGGCTACCGGCATCACAGATATAAGGAGCGCCATGGCGGACAAGCAAGCCACAGTTGCAGAGTTAACTGGTTTATTCCAGACCTCTAAGGCTGTTCTGCTAACCGAGTACCGCGGACTCACTGTGGCACAGCTTAAAGAGCTGCGCCGTTCAATCAGTGCCGATGCAACTTACGCCGTAGCTAAGAACACATTGCTAACCATTGCTGCAAAGAATGCTGGAGTAACCGCTTTTGACGGTCACCTAGCAGGACCAACAGCCATGGCTTTTGTTAGCGGAGACGTAGTCTCTGTTGCCAAGGCAATGCGTGACTTCGCTAAGGCAAACCCACTGCTAGTTGTTAAGGCGGGCTATTTCGATGGTCTAGCACTTACCGCTGCAGAGGTTACCAAGCTCGCTGATCTTGAATCTAGAGAAGTATTGCTGGCCAAGGCTGCCAATGCTTTCAAGGCTTCACTATTCGGTGCGGCATACATGTTCCAGGCACCTCTTGCTCAGGCTGCTCGCGCAGTCGACGCTCTGCGTCAGAAGCAAGAAGCTGCATAAACAAATCAACGCTTTACAAACTAAAACAAGGAGATACACATGGCAAAGCTGACTACAGACCAGCTAATCGAAGCCTTCAAGGAGCTTTCACTAATCGAGCTTTCAGAGTTCGTTAAGAAGTTCGAAGAAGTATTCGAAGTTACCGCCGCTGCTCCAGTTGCCGTCGCTGCTGCACCTGCAGCTGGTGGCGCTGCTGAAGCTGCAGAAGAGAAGGACTCATTCGATGTAGTTCTAGAATCTGCTGGCGACCAGAAGATCCAGGTTATTAAGGAAGTGCGTGCACTGACTAACCTAGGTCTAGGCGAAGCAAAGGCCGTTGTTGACGGCGCTCCAGCAACCGTACTTGAGGGTGCTAACAAGGAGACCGCAGAGAAGGCTAAGGCTGCTCTAGAAGCTGCTGGTGCAAAGGTTACCCTTAAGTAATCCTCTTCACTGAAAAGAATTCCCCGTCTTGGCTTAGGCCAAGGCGGGTTTTCTTTTAGGAACTTCGACTAACTGTTGAACTATCCTGCTTTCGTTGCAGTCCAAGCCCTAAGACAATTAGCCAACCTACAGTGCCCAAAAGTACGAGCTGTGTCTGTGAGATTACATTCTTGCCGACTGTTAGGTCAAAAATAAACACACAAATAATCGACATGTGAAGCCACTTAGCGCAGGTTTGGAGTTTGTTTGATTGAGGCTCGGGTTCCTTTATCGAAGAAATTATGTATGCCAAATAAGCAATTAGGATAAGCCCAAACAGGATGAAGGAAACAAAAGTCAATTTAGAACTGTTGGTGCCTATGCCGTACGCAATTCCAAGCAGGATGTTTCCAAGAACAACTATAAGAATAAGTTGGAAAAAGAGTTCGTACAAGTAGCCTGAACGAGTTAAGGTTTTTCTCCCGCGACTGAAAATAACTTGGTACACAACAACACCTAAAAGTGAAATACTAGCAGTCCTGGTTGTGGCAACGAAAACTGTAATCATGAGTATTGAAAAACTCATAGGGTGTAAATATTGGACCCTAGCAAAGTCTTGCAAAGCACGATATGTGTAAGAAAATATGACTCGGTTTCTTGCTTTTTTGGAAGACGTGTATTCAAAATCCGAATCCAATTCTTCCTTCAGTCTTTCCCGTCTTGACCTCTGAAGCGCTAGGGTGATGACTTTAAAAATGAAATAATTGAGACTACCTTGACTCTGCATTTACGCTCCCCTTGCCTGCAATTTTGCCGATTTGGATTTGACTAAGGTCTTACCGCTTTCTTCAATGCCATCCAGCAGCCGGTGCAAATCTTGATCCCCCTGTTTGGTCAAAGAGTAAAGTCTTCTGCGCGCGCCTTTTCTGTCTGAATCAGACTCCCAGTGGGAATCCAACCAACCGTATTCTTCGAAGCGATCCAGAACAGAATAAACTGACGCTGTTCCAAGCCCAGTGTGTCGCCCAATTTCCATTCCATATGTGGACTTCCCCTCAAGGCTAACTAGGTAGCTGGCGACTGCCAAAGTTGTTTTTGTTACTCTCGTTGGAAATGAAGCTGACATTTCGGCCTTTCGTGTTGCAATCTATTCAGTCTATGATACTCTTATTTTGTATATAACAAATAACATTCCCGAAGGGGGAATCATGAAACGCAAATTACTAACTGGTATGGCATTACTCGCCATGATTTCTGGGAGCTTCATTACCCAAGCAAGTGCTGTTGTCCAAGATGAAGAATTTCGATCTGTCGATGCCATGACGGTTTCCGAATTTGAGACCCAAATTGAATCCAAAGCGTCGAACCTGACTTTTATTGAGTTCCAAGTTGACGTCCCAGGCGAATCAACGCCACAAACTTTTGGCGCTTTTGGCCAGAACTTGACACTGGAGATAGCTTTAGAGGGAGCAGAAATTTCTATTCAAGACATTCTTCAAGCAGCCTCAACAGATGATGTTGCCTCGAAAAAGAGGGATTCGGCTAGATATGGTGAGATAAGAAAGAAGATTCAGACTAAGAATTTCAAAATTAGCTCTGTTGAGGGTAAATCAAAATCCAAATTATGGAACACCACCAAGAAATTGGGGAGAAAAGAAAGAATTCAGACAGGTTCCCCTGATTCTTTGCTCACTAATCAACTTGTGGCTTCAGCAACTACAGCTACATGCGGAACCTGGAGACCTAATTTTCATGCCAACATCGCAGCCAACAGCACCTATCAAGGTCAAAGGTACGATCAGTTGAAATTTGCTTTCACTCAGGGGCAACTAGATCAATTTGCATGCACTGGAAGTACTGGTTTCGAACCGGATCTAGTCACTGACAATTATGACGGCTTGCACTATTTTGGGGACTCTATTATTTACTACACTTCAACCATGCCTGACAGCTATCTAGACACAAATATTGGAGACGGCGCAGATGAAAGAGTGTATACAGTTGGCACATACAACGTCTCGGCTCTTGAACCTTGGCTCGAGTATGCGAACTACATTCGCGTCGGCGTTGGAAACGCAAATTCAGACAGGGCAAAAGTTGTTTGGCAGCGAAACTCAACTCTCTTTGCGGGTTGCAGAGAAATCTTTGGGGCTGCCTTGTGCAGTAATCCTGATGAATCGAAAATCGAGTACGTATGGAAATTTCCACTTCCAGGCACATTACAGGTACCTTAGTCGTCGATATGAAACCAAGGTCATGGAAACTATTTTGGCTAACCATTAGCCTTTCAGTTGCCTTTGTTGTTCTATTGGTCGGGGTACTTCTTATCTATGCAAAAGTGCAAGACCTAGCGGAATACAAGTGCATGGCTCTTGCATCGGAAGAATTTGAATCGTTCCACGCCGAACTGGATGTTCCAAGTTTTTCTTGGACGTGCAAACTGACAGATTACAACGGCGTTTCCACAGAAGTTAGACTGCCTCTTTACTAGTAGTTTTGGGGGAATCTGCAGCAGAAAACCCGTCTTGGCTTAGGCCAGGGCGGGTTTTCTTTTACTCGGTATTCTTGAGGTATGAAGTATTACAACAATGTGGTCGAACTTATCGGCAATACCCCTTTAGTTAAGTTGAATAAAGTAACTGAAGGTATTGCCTGTACTGTTCTAGCCAAAGTTGAATACTTCAACCCTGG
>JBBAML010000037.1:2367-4372 GCA_040402515.1 Rhodoluna sp. | reverse complement strand
CCGATTACCCACCCCTTCACCTTGAAACCGGTAAAGACTATTTACTGCCAGAGCTCTCACTAAAGCTGGTGGAGATTGCTTACCAACGCGTTGACATGGTTACCAAGCGTGGAGAGTTCGCTGTTCGTGGTGGAATCTTAGATATCTTCCCAACTACCGCAGCTCATGCTGTTCGCCTTGAATTCTTTGGCGATGAACTAGAAGAGATGCGTGAATTCAGCGTTGCTGACCAGAGGTCTTTGGATTACAAACCTAAAGAACTAACTCTCTACCCAGCTAGAGAAATCATCATCACCCCTGATGTTGCATCTAGAGCAAGACAGATGCAGCACGAGTTCCCTAACCTCACCACAATGCTTGCCAAGATTGCCGAAGGTATTCCAGTTGATGGCATGGAATCTCTAGCACCTGCACTGGTTGACAAACTAGGTCAGATAACTGATTACCTAAGTGCTGACTCTTATGTTGTTCTGCTTTCTCCAGAGAAGTCGATGGCAAGGGCAGCGAACCTTATTGAAACTAATGAAGAGTTCCTTCATGCAGCCTGGGATGCTGCCATCGAAGGAGCTAACGCTCCTATCGATCTCTCATCAGGGGGTTTTAGAACTCTGCATGATTTCACTGTGAATATCGGGAAGCGATCACTGGTGAGCATCTCTCAGTTCTTAGCCGATGAAGATAAGCAACTAAACCTTCACTTACTAGAAGTTCCAAACTTCAAAGGTTTAGCAGTTGAACCAACCGATTACATCATTGACCAACTAAGTCAAGGCATGCAGGTCGTGGTTGCAGCACCGGCTCACGGAACAGCTCTTCGAATTACCGAGATACTCACCGCTAACCACATTGCTAACCAGTTAGCGTTAGAAGTTCCAGAATCAATCTCTGAAGTTGCCAATCAAACCACAAATCAGGTTTTGGTCATTCAAGCTCCAATAAGGAAAGGCTTTGTCTCTGATGAAGCAAAACTCATTCTGCTTACCGACAGCGACTTCTTCGGAAGAAGTTCCGGTTATGTTCCAGTCAAGAAGCCAAGGCTTGCTGCCAAACGTGGGCAAGCGGTTGATCCGCTAGCGCTGAAAGCAGGTGACTATGTTGTCCATGAGATACACGGAATCGGAAGATTCGTTGAGATGGTGCAACGGCAGATGGGTGTTGGCAACGCCAAGAACACCAGAGAGTATTTAGTAATTGAATATGCACCTTCTAAGCGAGGGCTAAAGGGCGATGTTCTCTATGTCCCAACCGATCAACTCGATTTCCTAACTAAATATGTTGGCGGGGAAGCACCAGTACTTTCTAAGATGGGTGGATCTGACTGGTCAAGAGTAAAGGGCAATGCTAGAAAAGCGGTTAGAAAGATAGCCATTGACCTGGTCAAGCTTTACTCATTGCGAATGAACGCTAAGGGCCACGCCTTCTTACCAGACACAGCCTGGCAACGGGAGATGGAAGATAGCTTCCCATTTGTTGAAACCCCAGATCAACTCAACACCGTTGAAGAAATCAAACGAGACATGGAGAAACCAATTCCTATGGATCGTTTGGTAGCGGGTGATGTTGGTTACGGTAAGACAGAGATTGCCATCAGAGCAGCCTTCAAGGCTGTTCAGGATGGCAAGCAGGTTGCTGTTCTAGTTCCAACTACCTTGCTTGTTCGACAACACGTTGAAACCTTCATTGAACGCTTTGCTGGCTTCCCAGTGAATGTCAGAGCACTCTCTAGATTCCAATCTCCTAAAGAATCTAAAGAAACCATTGCTGCTCTAGCCACCGGTGAAGTTGATGTTGTTATCGGAACCCACCGCTTACTCTCCTCAGGGGTTAAGTTCCGAGATCTAGGGCTAATCATCATTGACGAAGAGCAACGCTTTGGTGTTGAACACAAAGAGAAACTTAAAGACATCAAGACAAATGTTGATGTGCTCTCCATGTCGGCTACCCCTATCCCTAGAACCTTAGAGATGGCAATCACAGGCATCAGAGAGATGAGCACACTGGCAAC
>JBBAML010000037.1:0-2267 GCA_040402515.1 Rhodoluna sp. | reverse complement strand
AGAAGATACGACGTACTGGTTGCAACCACAATCATTGAGGCTGGAATTGATATCCCTAATGCCAATACTTTGATTGTTGATCGAGCAGAGAACTTTGGCCTATCTCAACTTCACCAAATCAGAGGAAGAGTTGGTAGATCTAGAGAACGTGCCTACGCATACTTCTTCCACTCTCCAGATAATCCACTGTCACCATTTGCCTTAGACAGACTTGCAACAATCGCAGCCAATAATGAACTAGGTTCTGGAATGCAGGTTGCACTAAAAGATCTAGAAATTAGAGGAGCAGGTAACCTACTCGGTGGAGAACAATCAGGACATATTGCAGGTGTTGGTTTTGACCTTTATCTTCGAATGATTGGTGAAGCTGTCGATGAGTTCAAGGGCATCAAACACGAGTCTCCTGCTGAACTAAAACTAGAAATTCCAATGGATGCCCATATCCCTATCGAATACGTCGATTCAGAGAGGCTAAGACTAGAGGCATATCACAAGCTATCTGCAGCCAGCGGTGAACTTGGAACTAGAGAACAGCTAGAGAAGATTCTTGCTGAACTAGAAGACAGATACGGTAAAGCACCACAGTCTGTAAAGAACCTGATTGATGTCACAGAGTTGAGACAACAGTGCAACCGATTGAATCTGAAAGATGTAATGCTGATTGGTAATCAGGTAAAGATTTCCCCTGTTGAGTTAGACGAAGCCAAACAGATAAGGCTGAGCCATCAGTATCCAGGTTTGAGATATCTCGCAACAGCTAAACAACTCACAGTGCCCGCACCTAAAGATAAATCAGGGGAGTTCCTGCAAGATCGAGATCTAATCGACTGGACCTGGGTGTTTCTAAGCTCAGTCTTTACTTCGCCTCAATAGCAAGCGTCAGCCCTAGCGCTGAGAGTAATTTGACCTGAGTTGTCAGTGTTGGGTTGGCTTTGCCTTGTTCGATGTGGCTAACATCTCTCTGGCTTACTGTTGCCAAGACTGCAAGCTCTCTTTGGCTGAGTCCTAGCTCTTCTCTTCGTTGGCTGATGGTTTGACCGATATGTTTTCGAAAATTCTTTGCTTCAACCTCAAGCATCAGTTGATCCCATAGAGCTTTTGCCTCTGGCGTCAACTTCTTGACTCGTTCCGCAGTCGCTACCTCAAAATCTACGTATTCCTTTGACTTCATATATGTAATCATCCATTACCTTCTTCTGTATGTCAACAACTCATGCTTTGCCGAATTAATTGCTGCTGATTGTCTTTTACCGCCCGAATACCTTTGTTTGTCGTAACAGCCCAGCAGGACAACTGCGCTGTCTTCAAATCCGCAGAAAACTCTTATTAGTAGAGAAAAGTTTGCGAATTGCTCATTGCTTTGAAACCCAGCTTTGGAATTAACCGCCTTGACGCTTTTGCCTATTCGAAACTCCCATACGCCATCTCCGACATACTTCAACCAGTTCCCATTTGCTAGCTCCATTCCTTGATCTAAGAGGATGTTTTTAATCGCTACCCAAACCACTACTCGAACTGGATCTCGGAGGTTTTCTAGTTGTTTACCAAACGCGATTGTTTCAATAGCATTTAGTGGACCGGCACTCATTCAAACAAGATAGTCATTTCACTCGAGCCCTGCTCTAGTTATCCCCAATACCTCTGGCAAACTAACACCATGACTGAACTAGATAACCTAATCCAAACAGCACACACTCTTAGATCTCCAGGCGGTTGCCCTTGGGATGCTGAGCAAACCCATGAGTCACTGGTGCAGTACTTGTTAGAAGAGACCTATGAGCTCATTGATGCCATTGAGTCAGGAACAAGAGAAGACGTTCTAGAAGAACTAGGAGATGTTCTCTACCAGGTTGTCTTCCATTCAGATCTTGCTCAGTCAGGTTCGCTAGGAGAACCTTTCAACATCGAAGATGTTGCTAAGTTCACTAGAGAGAAGATGGAGGGTAGACACCCTCACGTCTTTGGAACTCCAGAAGAACTAGAGAAATACAAAGCCAAAACAGGTGACGATGTAATGCTCAACTGGGATAACCACAAACAGAAGGAGAAGCCTGAACGAGCCTCTGTATTAGATGGCATCCCTCAAGCACTACCTGCCCTAGCCCTAGCAAGCAAAGTTATAGGTAAAGCCCACAAGATCAACCTCCTAGACAAAGAGGCGCCTTCCCCAATTCAGTTGAATAGCGAAGTAGAGCTAGGAGCACTACTACTAGCCATAGTCCAAGCAGCTAAAGCCAAAGACCTAGACCCAGAACGAGCCCTAAGAA
>JBBAML010000036.1:0-4388 GCA_040402515.1 Rhodoluna sp. | reverse complement strand
GTCTTCTTTGCAGCAGTAGCCTTTGGTGCAGCCTTCTTAGCTACAGGCTTCTTTGCAACAGCCTTCTTTGCAGCAGGCTTCTTTGCAGCAGGCTTCTTAGCCGCTGCTTTCTTTACTGTTGTTGCCATTTGTTTCGCTCCTTTGTTTATGGTCTTTGCGACCTTAGCAGTAACTACAGGTGTGCCTTTTTCAATAGCACTCGCTGCATTCACTACACCTTTTATTGTTGCTTCTTTAGCGTCTTCGAACTTATCGTCGAGATCGTGCTTCTCGATAAATTCGTTAACATCTTTAGTTACTTCTTTTGCCTTACGGCGTCCACCTCTTACGAGGTCATCTAGCAAGCCCATGTGTAATCTTCCTTAAACTTAGGGTCAGTTAAAGATTAGTAGAACTTATAAAGCACACCTAGAAGAAAATGCATGTTTTTCAAGGTGAGTTTTATAAATATTTTTAGCCATTTGAACGTCTTCGACGCATAATTTCGTCTAGATTTTCAGAACTAATGTTCTCTTTTTCTTTGCGTGCATCGTTAAGTTCAACGACATCAGCCCAATTAACACTTTCGATTTTGCCCAAACGAGCAGACAGCGGGTCTGGTAGTCGATTTACAACTACCTTTTCAGCTGCCGGTACAACTTCTGAGAGCGTTTCCACTTCAACAGATAGTTCCTTTTCAAACCAGGGGTTCACTGGAGCAACTTCTTCATCACTTTTAGCTTGAACAGCAGTCGCTCTGCGTGCTGCTCGACGATTTGCTCGTGCTTCGGTGTGATCGTTGATGCCGCGTTTCCCTGATGGAGTCATGAAACCTAACCAGAGGACAGCGATGACAAGCAAGAGTATGCCACCGGTTCCAGTAAATTCCATACCTCTAGAGTATTTACTGCATTAGTAATGCCTTAGGTAATACTCCGCGTGTCTAAAAGGGATGTTTTAGCTCTATTTTGGAAAGTGGTAGACAATTTTTGGAACTTTTTTCTGCATCCAACGATTTAGGACACCATCTTTTACTTCCTCGAAGGTAAGTGCGAAGACATAGTGGTCTCTCCAATCACCGTTGATGTGGATGTAGTTCTTCTTCAGACCTTCGTATCTAAGTCCGAGCTTCTGAACTACTCGGATGCTGGCACCGTTTTCTGGTCTGATGTCTATTTCAACTCGGTGAATGCCAACGGCATTGAACATGTAGTCCATGGCGAGTGCAACAGCTGTCGGGGTGATGCCTTTTCCAGCAACTTCAGGTGCAATCCAGTAGCCGATTACACAGGAAGAAACTGAACCATGCAAAATGTTTGCAACATTCAACTGCCCGACTATTTCCCCCTGATACAAAATCACAAAAGGCATGCCTTCACTGCGTTCAAGTTGCCTTAGGAGAGATCTGATTTGAGATTTGAAGTCGAAGGAGACTGGTCCATAAGGGTTTGTTGCTTCCCAGGGTCTTAGCCACTCTCTGTTACCTAGGACTAGAGCCTCGATTGTCTTGGCGTCTTTGGTTCTGATGATCCGTAGGCTGATGTCCCCTTGGGTCAGCATAAAAGAGTTGCTCATGCTGGCAAGATTAGTGGAGTGAATGAAATTGCGCTTGCCAAGGCACAGCTAAGAAGCAAAATACTTGCTTCGAGAGTTGGACGTGAGCCTGCTACTGGACCCCTGACAGCTAACCTTCTTGAACTTGTTTCACGTCTAAAGGCTAAATCTGTCGCGACATATATTTCATTTGGAACCGAACCATCAACCACTGCCTTCATCTCCGCATTACTAAATAACGGCATCGTAGTCTTAGTACCTAAGGTTCTCCAAGACGGAACGCTCTCCTGGTTCAAGTGGGATGGAGTAAGCGCGGTTACATCAAACCTTGGGATGCTAGAACCAGATGCAAGCAAACTCACACAGGTCTCGGTCTCTCATGCAGAGTTGCTGATCATTCCATCACTTGCTGTAGACAGGTCAGGTAATCGGCTAGGTCGAGGAAAAGGATTCTTTGATAGAGAACTGGAGCAGCTTGGGAGTAACTGGGTCTATGCGGTTTGCTTTGAGGATGAGTTCTTAGAGAGTCTCCCCAGTGGAGTCCATGACCAGAGAGTTAGCGGAGTAGTGACTGAGGTTGCTATTCACGAATTAAACTAAATACATGCCTACCTATTCCTATAAGTGCTCCAGCTGTGCTCATGAGTTTGACATTCAGCAGTCAATAAATGAGGACGCTAAGACTGTGTGCCCTGAATGTGGTGGGGAATTACAGAAAGTCTTTGGAAAAGTTGGGATCAGTTTCAAGGGTTCTGGCTTCTATAGAACAGATAACAACCAGAAGCCGGCAGAGCCTAAAAAGGACTAACCCCAGTGAGGGGGTTTATCTTCTCTAAGCCTCTGGTCATTTGAATCGCTTCGATCTCCCCAGGCAGCATCAGTATCTTCAAACACTCTGGCAATAGGGGTGGTGTTCAACATAGTTGGAGTGACTTCAATCCCAAACCTGGTTGCTATTCTCTCTGCAACAGCTTGCGGGTCACTAAAGACTTCAAAGGAATAAACCCTCTGGTAAGACCAGCCTAAGGAACGAAGTAGTGCTGGACGAAGTCGAATACGTTCTGAATAGTTCAAGTCTCCGTTAGACCAGTCAGGTTCAACAACTAGGAACTGGTTGCCGTAGGAAGCGATTAGTGGAATTCGCTTACCGAAACCTTCGACAACTCTCACGCCAAATCGCTTTAGTCTTCTGGCGAGATCTGCAAGCATCGGATCGCTGTCAAAGGTGTCTGATTCAACAGACTCGTTGTAGCTAGGTTTTAGCAATATCGGCAAATACTCAGTTGCTCCTTCGCTACGCATCTCAGGTAGGTCATAAGCGCTGAAGCAGCTGACGATGGTCATCTTGTATCTAGCGCTAACCAACATGTTGGCAAGCCAGCGTTTAGCTTCTGGCTCATTCAAGAGACCGAAGTGGCTAAGAATCTTTCCCTGAGGAGTTCTACCAAAGCCGATGCTGAAGATAATGCGGTCAGCCAATCTGTGATTCAGATCTGAGAGGCTGGTGACTTCAAACTTTTCTCGACCATGTTTCTCAAAGAACTCTCTAAGTTCAGTATTTGCCTGCAGTTCAAGTTCAAGGGCGTCGTCAATTGCCTCGACTTCAACAGAGCTGGCGCTAACTACTAATAGAGAATGTTCTGGTTGGTTTCTGACATGGTCAGTTATAAGTTCAATGACCTTGTTGACCTCACCTATTGGTGCTTCAGTGCTGGCCGTGACATTGCGATTAGCTCGGTTATCGCCATCAACAATTACTAGCTCTAGAGAACTGAGCCCATTGAATTCAGCAGCGCTAGGTTCGATTTCTAATCTGCCCTGGTAAAACTCTCGGTTCACCAGAGGACCAAAGAGTTGTCCTTCGGTGCGATAAGACTTTCTAAGTGTTTCCTTGCCGAATCTTTCGCTGACAACATCAAAAATGCTCGGTGCCTCTGGCTGTCTTGGCTTTAGGGCTAACTGCCACTCAACTTCAAAACCATTAGGTTCACCGATTACAGTATCTCCAAAGACCACAACCTGCTTTGCTCTGACTACTGCACTTAGGTTTTCAGCGACTGTGCTGCCGGCAGCATCTAGGACAATCAGGACATCAAATCGGGCGTCCTTCTTCAGTTGCTGTGAAATTTCATAAGGAGAGATCGCAACGTGGGAGGCAACTGCTGGCCAAAGAGTTGGAGTCTTTGCGATTAACTTTCCGAGCGAGTTTTCTCTTAATTTCAAAAGTGCTTTAAAGCTCTCAGTTTCTTGAGGTAGCGCTTCAATAGCTTTGCGCCAGCGGCTAGCAGTTCGGTTGGAAATCTCTTTACGGCCTTCAGCAATTACCAGTTGTTCTGCTTTGACAAAATCTGATTCAAGTTCGGCAAGCGACTCAGGTGTGTATTCTGCGAAGGAGTTATCTCCAGATAGCAAATACTCGAGGGCTGAGAGCCACCAGCACTGGTCAAACTCTGATACCAGATGCTCGTTTCTAGAATTGCTTGCTGCCAGTGATTTAACCAGGGCATCTAGACCCAGTGCAGTCACTCTCTTTCTAAGATCATTTCTTGCCGCAATATTTTCAAGTGGTCCCACATCTTCAGTAAGTGTTTGAAGTTTTCTACCAAGCTCCGCTAGTGGCAGTTCAAGCAGTGAAACGCGATTAGGCCCTTGGTCAAGATGAGAATCTAATTTGATTAGATCTGCAACTAGAGATTGGTAGCTCACCTGAGCATCTTCAATACCAACAGGGACCTGCGGTGTTGGGTTATTGCTCAACTCTTTCCAGGCTTTAGCCTGTTCTGCGATTTGTAGGAGAGACGTGTGTAGGTCTGGAACAGAAACACCAGGTCGGACATATTCCTTAGCGTGCTTGC
>JBBAML010000035.1:2275-4516 GCA_040402515.1 Rhodoluna sp. | reverse complement strand
AATGGAACTAACGGAACTAATGGAACCTCTGGGATTATCTCGGTCACAGCACCAATAACCAACTCAGGTAGTTCATCGTCTGCAGTTTTAGGATGGTCTCCAGCATCAGCTAAACCAACAGGGCAGGAATATGTTTGGTCAGCAGACCAGACACTAGACTTTTCAGTCTCCACTACCGCACAAAGCCTTTTCACTGGCACTAAAGGTGTCGTATTAGATGGTGGCCTTTATGAAATCGAGTTTGAGGGTGTTATTGGTCAAACATATGCTACCAGCTCTACTGTCACAGGTAACTTTAGTATTGGAACTTCAACTGTTTCGGGGAGTCCAACCTATGGAGTAAGGCAAGAATATTTGTATTACCAGGGAACATCTGTAAACAGTGGTGGTTCTGGAACTTTTGGTGGTTCTGCAAGCTCTTTACAAGTTTCGGCTGTTATCCCTGCATTACCAAGTTCTAGCAGATATGTGCGTCTTTGGTATAAAGCGAGGCTAAGAATAAACGGCTCTAGTGTTTCATCAAGAATATATCCAACATTGGCAGCTACTGCGACCAGCGATAACACATTCTTTGTTACAGCGAATAGCAAGTTTAGGGTTGTCAAAGTGGATGATTCATCTACTGGCAACGGAAACATGTCGATCGTCACATGACCCTCCTCCATCCTGTTAGTCCTGCTCACATCAGTGATCTGTTTGGCTCTCATTCGGAGCAACGTAAGGCTATGGGTTTAGGTCCTCACCGTGGACTTGACTATTCTGTGCCTGTTGGAACACCGCTAAAGGCTGTTGGTTCTGGAACTATCGTCAAGGTGTATGAGACTAGGGTTCTTGGTCATGTTGTTGAGCTGCGTTGCTGGGTTGGTGACGAGGACAATAGACGGCTTAGAATCTTTGCTTACTGCCATCTAGACAAGATTGAAGTCAAGGTTGGTAAGAAAGTCCGTCAAGGTGAAGTTATCGCTCACAGTGGCAACTCAGGCACCTCCTCGGGTGCTCATTTACACTTGATGTGTGGAGTTTCAGAACACTTGGCAACCATGCCTGTTGAAGACCCTCTAAAGTATCTACCTAAGATTGGAAAGAAATGAACCCTGTAATTGCAAGTTATCTCCGCTCTCTCCTGGCAACGTCTCTCACAGCTGTATTTGCTATTGGGAAACTGCCATTCCTGTTTGACGCTCAAGATTGGTTAGTGGTTGCTAACACTATTTGGATCTCTGCAATTCCTGTTTTGATTCGACTAATAAACCCTAAAGACACGCTGGGCAGTAGCGAAAAGACAGACTAACCCCGTAGAGTAGTTCTATGACTATCGACCACCAGATAGAGGCTCTTGGTTCTGCCAAACTCCTCGGCTATTTTGAACACGATTCACTTGACTGGCATAACGCTCGTAAAGGCGTTGCTGGTTCACTTGTCGGCTCACTTATGGGACATAACCCTTGGCGTTCTGCCTATACTGCCTACTATGAATACCTGGGGGAATTACCTCGGGAATCTAATGGTCCATCTATGGCGATGCGACTCGGCACAGCGTTTGAGAAACCTATTCAAGATCTATGGGTTGAGGAAAATAAAGACTGGTTGACCGCTCACAATACTGGCACTTGGCAGTCAGTTGCGAACCCGATGTTCAAAGCTAACCCTGATGCATTCATTGAATGGGCTGACGGTAGTTACGGAATCCTCGAAATCAAGTTCTCTCGCAACCCTATGAATGAACTACCTCCTCACTACTATGACCAAGTCATGTGGTATCTGCATGTTCTAGGCCTCAAGCGTGGTGTTTTGGTTGCTGTTGCTAATGGTGAATTGGTTGAGCATGAAATTGAATACGATGCAGATTATGCAGCTCAGTTGGAGGCTAAGGGCATCGAGTTCCTGGAGTGTGTTGAGAGACGTGTCGAACCTGAATGGGATGGATCTAAGTCCACTTATGAAACTGTGAGGGCTTTGTCTGAGGGTATCTATGACGGTGACATTGAACTGGGGGAACTCTACCCTGCTCTAATGAGAGCAAAAGAGGAGTTTGATTCAGCAGATGAGCGTTTGACTCTGTTGAAATCTAAAGTGCTTGCTCTGATGGATGGAACTAAAGTTGGTCTGTTCGAGGGTGAGAAGGTAGTAAGTCTGCAGAGCAGAGGCTCTGGAGGTCCATTCATTGTATTCAAGAGAGGCTAAATAAATGGGTTGGAATGTTGACGATTATGTTGATGTAGCTGAGAGGCTAAAACTGTT
>JBBAML010000035.1:0-2175 GCA_040402515.1 Rhodoluna sp. | reverse complement strand
ATACCTCAAAAAAGCCGTGTAAGCCCGATAGAGGACTTTATTGCTCAAGCCCACCTAGAGTATGAAAAAGGGGACATCGAGGCTCTACGAGGCGTTTACAAGCGTGCTAAGGCTACTAGGGGGATTACACCCGAAACTTTACAGCAGATAGCCGATTTAGCGTCAGGTCTAAAGAAGTAAAATGCCCCCTACCAGAGAGAGAGGCTCATCCAGTAGGAGGCTAACGCTTTACAAGCGTATCGGAGCAACCACCTGCTCCAGTAAAATACTTACACCACAATCGAGGGAGGTCAAATATGTCAGCTAGGGATGTCGCATTAGTTTTGAACCATTCAAAATCATCTGGCAGTCAAAAGTTGGTTCTGTTAGGAATCGCCTGGCACATGTCTGAGACTTGGAATGAGGGAGCATGGCCGTCAATTGAGAGATTGGCAGTTTATGCAGGAGTTTCAACACGTCAGGTAATCAGGAGTATTGCAGCTCTTGAGGAGTCTGGTGAGTTGGATGTGGATCGTCATAACGGTAGAAGTTATGGTGGTCCAAAAACAAACCGTTACTGGGTGACAGTTGAGTGCGACCATGATTGTGATGGTTCAATGCAACATCGCCCTTTAGTGGAAATTGTCCCGATGTTTGAGGTTGTGGATAACTTCGACACACGTGACATGCAGGGCATCAATAGGTGACATCTAGGGTTTCAATAGGTGACATCTACGGCTTCAATAGGTGACACTCATGTCACTTAAAGAACAATATTAAAAACTATATAAAAACAAGTTAAATTATTAAGAGAGAGGCTGTGGATAACATGGCAAAAGTTTCAGTTCAAATACACGTTTCATCAGTTGCACAGAACGGCGATTACAGAGGTCGAGTCATCAACGGTTGGGAAACTTACAGCATCAAACTCAAAGGCGAGCAGGTTACCAAGAAGCGTCAATGGACAGTCTGGTTGGATGCAGCTAGTGATCTAGCAAAAGATGATGTTGTCGAGTTCACAGGTGAGTTAGGCACAAAGAATGGCAAGTTCGAAAAGGATGGTCAGGAGATTGCAGTAGTTGAACACTTCATCAACGAGGCACGCTTCCAGGTAATCCACAGAGCAGAACCAACTGCACCTAAGCCAGTCACTGAACTCACAAGCGAACCACCGTTCTAAAGTGAAAATCCGAATCTACGGCAATCCAGCACCTCAGGGTTCTAAAACTGCCATAGTCCGTAATGGTCGAGCCATCATGTTCGAGTCCAGCAAGAAGTTGCCAGAGTGGAGAGAAACCGTTCTGATGGGTGCATCTATTGCTAGAGCCGAGCATGGTGGTTTGACTATTCTTGGACCAGTCACCGTAGCAATGACATTCCACATGCCTAGACCTAAATCGACATCAAGGAAGTATCCAAACTCAGCACCAGATCTAGACAAGTTGATTCGAGCTGTGGGAGATGCTCTCCAGGAGAGTGAAGTCCTAGCCAATGATGGTCAGATAGTCACGCTGGTTGCTCATAAGGTTTATGCAGCTAATGAAACTTATGCAGGTGTAGAGATAGAGATCACTGAGAAGCCATGATTCGGGAAGTGTGTTCCTGTGGAGCAGAGTTTGAAACTGATGACAGAGACGCTATTGCTCTAGTCAAGAATTGGCGGAGAACTCACAAACACTCAGAACGCTCACCAGAGGCCTCTAGGCACGATAGTTCAGCAACATCCAACACAGACATCGCTTTAGGATTTCAAGCCATCTTTGACCCTCTTGAGGGTGATATCAAAAAGTTATAAAAGTCGGCGTGTCTCACACTTGTATTATGCCAACGCTAGCATTAGCATTAGAACATCCAGACCACCTCTGGACAAACCACTAAAAGAGAGGCAACAAATGAAAATAGTTCTAGGAGCAACCCTCCTACTAATCGCAATCATCCAAATAGCAACTTGGATACAAACCATCCCTGCACTCGGCTATCCAACAGCATTAGTCCTAGTCGCAGTATGGATTTACGAAATCGCTAACGACATGAATGCCAGGAGACGCTAATGACAAACGCATTTGCCAGAACAAGCGACCCTGTAACATCACACCTTGCAGCTGCATCACTAGATGGAATCAAACTCTCAGCAATCGAAGCATCCATCCTGAAGTTACTGCAAACGCCAATGAACGATGAAGATCTAGTGAACGC
>JBBAML010000034.1:0-4837 GCA_040402515.1 Rhodoluna sp. | reverse complement strand
GGTGTAATTGTTAGAACCGCTGCTGAAGGTGCAACTGAAGAACAACTAACTGAAGATGTTCAAAGATTGCAGATTCAGTGGGAAGAGATTAGCCGTAACGCTGAAATCTCAAACCCTCCTTCACTACTAAGTAGTGAACCAGATCTTCTAATCAAGATCGTTAGAGATGTCTTCAACGAAGACTTCCAGAAGATGATTATTGATGGCGATGCTCCTTACGCAACAATTCAGGGTTACCTGAAAGATGTTGCACCAGATCTTCTAGAGCGTGTTGAACGATTCTCAGGAACCGGAGATGCTTTCGATCACTTCAGAATCAACGAACAGATCATTAAGGCACTTGACCGTAAGGTCTTCCTACCTTCTGGTGGTTCCCTAGTCATCGACAGAACTGAAGCTATGACCGTGGTGGATGTTAACACCGGTAAGTTTGTCGGTTCTGGTGGAAACCTTGAAGAGACAGTAACCAAGAACAACTTGGAAGCAGCTGAGGAAATTGTTCGTCAGCTACGTCTTCGAGACATCGGTGGAATCATTGTCGTTGACTTTATCGACATGGTCCTTGAATCTAACCGTGACCTAGTCCTTAGACGACTAATGGAATGCCTTTCTAGAGACAGAACCAAGCACCAGGTTGCTGAGGTTACCTCTCTCGGTCTAGTTCAGATGACTCGTAAGAAGATCGGTATTGGACTACTAGAAGCCTTCAGCGAGCCTTGTGAGGTTTGTGCTGGTCGTGGAGTGATTGTTCACCACGAGCCAGTTCTAAAGAACAAGCACATTGAAGACGATGACCGTCCCCAGAAGCAAAATAACAACAACAATAAGAACAAAAACAAGAACAAAAACAAGGGAAACCGCGACCAAAACCAGAATCAGAACCAAAATCAGGACTCTAAGCCGCGAGTTGAGCCTGCCAAGGTAGTTACCGCTGAGAAGGCTGAGGAAGCTAAGAACCTGATGTCTAAGATTGCCGCCAGCACTCTAAGCACCCAGGAACCAGCACCTAAGACCCTTGAGACCGTTCTAGAAGCACTACCTCAGGCAGAACCTACTAAACGTAAGTCCCGCCGAGTCACCAGTGGGGGAGAAATCACCCCTGGATCTACCAATTAGGTAGAAAAACATAGGCAAAGGGGTTTGACCAGCGCCTAAGGCACAGGTAAGATTAGACCTTGTTGCCTAAAGAGCAACCAAATCCAAGAATTTTCGAACAAAGGGTATATCTGTGGTTTACGCAGTAGTCCGCGCGGGTGGCCGCCAGGAAAAGGTGTCAGTAGGCACCATCGTCACGCTTGACCGTCTAAAGGCACAGGCTGGTGGCTCAATTCAGCTACCTGCTCTTTTGCTAGTTGATGGCGACAAGGTTACCCACGAAGCTGAGGCTCTTGCCAAGGTAAAGGTAACTGCAACTGTCCTAGGTAACCTTCGTGGTCCAAAGATTGTTATCCAGAAGTACAAGAACAAGACCGGTTACAAGAAGCGTCAGGGTTTCCGCGCAGACCTAACCCGTGTCCAGGTCACAGAGATCAAGTAAGGAGCTAGCAAATGGCATCCAAAAAAGGTGTTTCCTCAACCCGAAACGGTCGCGACTCTAACGCACAGCGTCTAGGTGTTAAGCGTTACTCAGGCCAAGAAGTCAACGCAGGTGAAATCATTGTTCGTCAGCGTGGCACACACTTCCACCCAGGTCGTAACGTAGGCCGTGGCAAGGACGACACTCTGTTCGCTCTAGCTGCAGGTTCAGTGCAGTTCGGTGAAAAGGGTGGCCGCAAGGTCGTCAACATCGTTGTTGCTGCGTAAGGTTCGCAAAAACTAAAGCGAAGAGATTTATTCAGATAGGCGAGCCAAAGTGCTCGCCTTCTGTCTTTAAAGGAAGGAGTCAATCATGGTTACATTCGTAGACCAAGTGACTCTTCACCTGCGCGCCGGAAATGGTGGCGATGGTTGTATTTCTGTGAAGCGTGAAAAGTTCAAGCCGCTAGCTGGTCCTGATGGAGCCGACGGTGGTAACGGTGGTTCTATTTCTTTGATCTCAGACCCTAATGTGACAACACTTCTAGATTTTCACTTCAACTCTCACCGAGCTGGTGGCGATGGTGGCGACGGTGCTGGAGATTTCAGAAACGGTGCAACCGGTAAAGATGTTGTTCTTCCAGTTCCAATCGGAACAGTTGTTAGATCTGCTGATGGCAAGATCATCGCTGACCTTGATGAAGCAGGCATTGAACTAGTTGTTGCTGAAGGTGGTCAGGGTGGATTAGGTAACGCTGCTCTCGCATCCTCAAAACGTAAAGCTCCAGGCTTTGCTCTTCTCGGTGTTCCTGGTTGGAAGGGCGAGATTATTCTCGAACTCAAATCAGTGGCTGATGTTGCGCTAGTTGGTTATCCATCAGCCGGTAAGTCTTCACTGATTGCATCAATCAGTTCTGCAAAACCTAAGATTGCTGATTACCCTTTCACAACCCTGCACCCAAACCTAGGTGTCGTTCAAGCAGGTGGAACCAGATTCACTGTTGCTGATGTGCCAGGTCTTATCGAAGGTGCTAGCGAAGGTAAAGGACTAGGACTTAAGTTCCTACGTCACGTTGAGCGCTGTGCTGCACTGCTACATGTTTTGGACTGTGCAACTCTAGAACCAGGTAGAGATCCAATTAGCGATCTTGATCTAATCCTGAAAGAGCTAGCTGCCTACGAAGTTCCAGAAGGTGAACTACCGCTCAACGAACGACCACAACTTATTGCTCTAAACAAGATTGACGTTCCAGAAGGTAGAGAGCTAGCTGAGTTTGTAAAGCCTGAACTTGAAGCTCGTGGTTACCGCGTCTTCCTAATCTCTGCAGTTAGCCACGAAGGAACTAGAGAGCTGAACTTTGCTCTAGCAGAACTTGTTAACGCTCACCGTGCAGCTAAGGCTGCTATTCCACCAAAACCTAGAATCAACCTGCTGCATGCTCGTAAGGACGATAACAAGTTCATCGTTCGTAAAGAAGAGTCAAGCGGTGAAGAGTTCTTTAGAGTACTTGGAACTAAGCCTGAGCGTTGGGTTGCTCAAACCATGTTTGGTAACGAAGAGGCTGTTGGTTACCTTGGTGATCGCTTTGCCAAGCTAGGCCTTGAGGATGAACTTCTCAAAGCAGGTGCTGTTGCAGGTTCAACAGTTGTTATTGGTCCAGGCGATGGAATCATCTTCGACTGGGAACCAACTATCTCTTCAGCAGGTGAGCTAATCGCTGCACCTCGTGGAACAGACCCAAGACTAGACCTCAATGACAGAAGAACAAACATCCAGCGCAGACGCGAATATCAGGAAATGATGGACGCCAGAGCCAAGATGCGTGAAGAGATGGCTAAAGAAGGTAACCCAGCACCTGTAGCCTATGAAATAGGCTCAACTGAAGACCCTGATGCAAAGGCACAAGGTCAAGAGGACGACAAATGAAGCTAGCCGATCACAGAGATATCCCTAAAGCTAAGCGCATTGTTGTTAAAGTTGGTTCTTCTTCGATTACCGGAGAGAACTCCAAGAACCTAGATCTACTAGTTGAAGCAATTGCTAAAGCCATCCAGAACGGACAAGAAGTAGTTCTTGTTACATCAGGTGCTATTGCTACCGGTATGCCACTACTTTCTTTTGAATCTAAGCCAACCGACCTAGCAACCTCACAGGCGTTAGCTTCTGTTGGTCAATCAAGACTGATGGCTAAATACCAAGCAAGCCTAGAGAGATTCGACATCCTCTCCGGTCAAGTATTGCTAACAGCCCAGGACTTAGAGCTTGAAGAGACCAGCACTAACGCTCAGTTAGCAATAAACAAACTGCTTGAACTCAAAGTTCTTCCAATCGTGAATGAGAACGACACTGTTGCAACAGCTGAAATTCGTTTTGGCGATAACGATCGCCTAGCTGCCCTTGTTGCAATCTTGGTTGATGCTGATGCTCTGATCCTGCTATCTGATGTTGATGCTCTCTATGACAGACCACCAACAGAAGAAGGTGCTCAGAAGATTGAATGGGTTGAACCTAGAGATGATCTGAGTTCAATCAAACTGGGTGGTTCAACTAGCGCTGTTGGTACTGGTGGAGCTGAAACCAAACTAGGTGCAGCCAGAACTGCAACAGATCAAGGCATCACGGTAATCCTTACCTCAATTGGTAATGCTCAAGAGGTTCTTAGCGGTTCTAGAGTTGGAACCTGGTTCCAAGGCATGGAAGATAACTAATGGCAGCACTAGAACTAATCAAAGCTGCCAAGAGCGCTTCTAAGGGCCTAGGTCTTCTTACCTCTGCCCAAAAGAACGAGATTCTAAAATCTGTCTCTGTTCTGCTCTCTGAGAGAACAGAAGAACTCCTCGCTGCTAACCAGGTAGATATCGAAAACGGGCAAGCAGTTGATATGAGTACTTCACTGCAGGATCGTTTGAGACTTACCTCTGCAAGAATCGAATCTCTTCGAGTAGCAATTGCTGAGCTAATCAATATTCCAGACCCAATTGGTGAAACCGTTAGAGATATTTCTAGACCTAACGGATTGCACCTAAAGGAAGTCAGAGTTCCTTTTGGAGTTATTGGAGCAATCTACGAAGCTAGACCAAACGTGACCATAGACATCGCCTGCATGGCAATCAAGACCGGTAGCGCAATTATTCTCCGCGGTGGATCAGCAGCTCAAAACACCAACGCAGTTTTAGTTCAGATTCTTAAAGATGCACTTTCTGCTAATGGCCATAACTCTGATGCTGTTCAAAGCGTTGATGAGTATGGTCGTGATGGCGCTAACGCCATGATGAAGGCAACAGGTTTGATTGATGTCCTAATCCCTAGGGGTAGTGCTTC
>JBBAML010000033.1:0-5035 GCA_040402515.1 Rhodoluna sp. | reverse complement strand
CCGATGGATAGCAACCTATCGATTGGAGTTGAAGCTAGATACTGTTCGTTAGCAGGAGCTGCAGCCCTGATGATGCAATCCCCTAGAGCCTTAGCGTGAACCTTAGTTCCGATGATGGAACAGATTGTTGGCGTTAGAGAAGTGAAGGCAGCATCTGGTCCAGCGGTAACGGCAAATAGCTGTTGATCTTCAGCACCTAGGAACATGTCTGCTGGTTGCCCAAACAAAACAGAGTTGCCGAGTTTAGAACCCCTAGGCGTTGCCGTAACTGCAACGCCAGGTGAAACATATTTACCGCTAAGGGATGCAACAGTAAAACGATATGAAGAGTTGTTGGTGAGTCCCGTGAATCTAACCGAGGTGAGAGCCGGTGAAAGTGTTTTGACACTTGACCAAGCTCCCTTACTTGCTGTCACACGATAGCCAGTGATCTTGAACTTTGAACTGCTCACTGCCTTTGCCCATTTCACTAATGCAGCAGCGTTGCTAGCAGTAGCGGTTACATATTTGGGTTTAGCAATAGAGGAATTAACAGTTGCAGCGTTAGTAACGTTGCCAAAAGAAATCATGGCAATAATCAGGCTGGTTAGGCCAAACACTCTGATTACGTTGCGCAACTTTTATTCCTCAATAACTAGCGTGGAGGCGTTTCGCACAAAACGTTCTAATCAGGCTAACAGAGGAATATCCGATAGTGGCTAGTAAACAGGTTGTTGTATGGAAACGTTACCTAGGACTTACGTGAAGTTAGAACCTGGTCAATCAGTCCATACTCAAGTGCCTGAGCTGCTGTCAGGATCTTGTCGCGCTCGATGTCCTTGCTTACCTGCTCTTGAGACTGCTTTGAGTGCTTAGCAATAGTCTCTTCCAACCAAACGCGCATGCGCATAATCTCGGCAGCCTGAATTTCAATGTCAGATGCCTGACCACGACCACCGCCACCAGATGCAGGCTGGTGAATCAGGATAGTTGAGTTAGGAAGTGCTAGACGCTTACCTGGAGCACCACCAGCTAGCAATACTGCAGCGGCTGAAGCAGCTTGTCCTAGACAAACAGTCTGAATCTGAGGCTTGATGTATTGCATGGTGTCGTAGATAGCAGTTAGCGCTGTGAATGAACCACCAGGTGAGTTGATATACATAGTGATATCGCGATCTGGATCCTGTGATTCAAGTACTAGTAGCTGAGCCATGATGTCATCAGCTGTAACGTCATCAACCTGTGCTCCTAGGAAAACAATTCTGTCTTCGAAAAGCTTGGTGTATGGGTCAAGGTGACGGTAACCGTAAGGAGTTCTCTCTTCGAAAGAAGGAAGGATGTATCTGGCTTCAGGCATGTTGTTAGTTGTCATTATTTCTGTCCCTTACTTCTTGCCTACGCCAGTTGAAACTGCAGCAAATTCTTGAATGTGATCTACAAAACCATATTCCAAAGCTTCTTGAGCGTTGAACCAACGGTCTCGGTCACCATCAGCCATGACCTGCTCAACAGTCTTACCGGTTTGCTTTGCAGTAATAGCTGCAAGCTGCTTCTTCATGTCATTGATTAGGAATGCTTGAGTCTGAATGTCAGCAGCAGTTCCACCGAAACCGCCGAGAGGCTGGTGCAAAAGAACACGAGTGTTAGGGGTTAGGAATCGCTTGCCCTTTGTTCCAGCGGTTAGCAGGAACTGACCCATCGATGCACACATACCAATACCAACGGTGACAACATCGTTCGGCACATACTGCATGGTGTCGTAGATGGCCATACCAGCGGTAATAGAACCACCTGGTGAGTTGATGTATAGGAAGATGTCCTTGGTTGAGTCTTCAGCTGCTAGCAGCAGCATCTTGGCACAGATCTCGTTTGCGTTATCGTCGCGAACGTCATCGCCTAACCAAATGATTCGGTCTTTAAGCAGTCTTTCGAAGACGTTGCTCATTTGAATATTTTCAGCCATCTATAGTTCCTCTATCTTTGTGTGTTGCCTAATCAAGATAACCGAGGAAACCGCTAAATCTTCGCAGTGTTCGCCACAGGCAAATTTAGTCGTGGTCGTGACCCTCGTGGTTCTCAGGTGCAAAGCCATCGTCAGTCTTAGTGAATTCAGCTAGATCAACCTTCTTGCCATCGCTGTCAACAACTGCTGCAGTCTCTAGAACGACCGATAGCGCCTTGCGACGGGCAACTTCTGCCACGAATGAAGGAATCTGACCCTGCTCATCAACTACCTTGACGAACTCGTTAGGCTCCATGCCGTAAGACTGGCTTGCCTGGATAAGGTACTGAAGCAGTTCGTTTTCGTTGACCTTTACCTGCTCAGCTTCAGCGATTGCATCTAGCAACATCTGAACCTGGAAAGACTTGGTTGACTCAACGATTACCTCTTCACGGTGCGGGTCATCGCTAGCCTTGCCTTCACTTTCTAAGTGACGTTCAACATCAGCGTTGACTAGTTCCTCTGAAACTGGAACTTCAACAAGAGTTAGTAGCTGTTCGGTCAGAAGTTCACGAGCCTGAAGACCCTGAGTGTATGACTTACTTCTCTTAATCTGCTCTTCTAGTGATGAGCGAAGTTCCTTGACAGTGTCAAACTCGCTAGCCATCTGAGCCCATGCATCATCCAGAGCTGGAAGTTCGCGCTCCTTGACAGCGTTTAGGGTAACTGTGATTTCAGCTTCCTGACCTGCCTTGTCGCCACCGACTAGTTTGCTCTTGAAAGTCGTGGTCTCCCCTGCAGTCAAGGTGTCTAGTGCATCATCAATGCCATCAAGCAGTGAATCACTACCAATCTCGTAAGAGATGTTCTGAGCCTGGTCAATCTGAGTGCCATCAACTGATGCAATCAAATCAATAGAAGTGAAGTCACCCTTTTTGGCAGGACGCTCAACAGTTACTAGAGTTCCAAAACGTGAACGTAGACGATCAAGTTCTGCTTCAACTTCAGCCTTCTCAACCTTGATGGTGTCAACTGTTACTTTCAAACCCTTGAATTCAGGAAGCTTTATTTCAGGTCTAACTTCAACTTCGATTTCAACAACCAAATCACCAGCAAAAGTCTTTTCGTCTGGGGTTGACTTAACATCAGCTGAAGGCTGACCTAGTGGACGAAGTTTTTCCTGGTCGATGGCCTTGCGATAAATAGAGTCAAGACCATCGTTGATTGCGTGAGCCAAGATTGCGCCGCGGCCAACTCTCTGATCAAGGATCGCAGCTGGAATCTTGCCCTTACGGAAACCAGGAATGTTTACTGTCTCAGCGATGTGTTCGTAGGCGTGATCAAGGCTTGGCTTGAAATCTACTGGGTTCACCTCGATGGTTAGCTTCACACGGGTTGGGTTTAGGCGTTCAACAACAGTCTTCAACGGTATCTCCTGAGCAAGGTTTCACTTAAAGTGAACCGGTTTTGTTTAACAAAAATGGTCGGGGTGACAGGACTCGAACCTGCGATATCCTGCTCCCAAAGCAGGCGCGCTAGCCACTACGCTACACCCCGGTGGTTTTTACCCTTACTTTCGCAAGAACAAAACAACCTTGGTAATCCTAACCCATAGAATGTATTTGCGCTTAAAGTTATAAGCATTGCGGATGTAGCTCAATGGTAGAGCCTCAGTCTTCCAAACTGATGGTGCGGGTTCGATTCCCGTCATCCGCTCCAATTACCTCTGGCAGCCTGGGCACCAGTACAGCTTCCTGGTGGCCATAATCTCAATAACTACAGTGCCTGAGCACCTAAGACAAGGCAAACCTTCCCTTTTATAGACATAGTTCCGGTCAGATTTTTTAGGCCGTTTAGTGAGCAATTCTTCTCTGGTGATCATGAACCCAGTCCTAACCCCGACCTTCATGAGCTTCACAGAATCCTCCCAAAGGGAAACCACTTGCTCCTCTGAAAGCTGATTTCCAAGGATATGAGGACTAATCCCCGCTCGGAACAATATTTCTGCACGGTAGACATTTCCGATACCGCTGATCACATCCTGATTCATTAGTAGCAAGCCAATTGCGCTCTTTGACGATCTGACTCGGTCAACGAACTTTGCCTGCTGGATTTGTTTAGGGTCAGGGTTAGTTGGGTCTGGACCTAATCTTTTTTCTATTAACTTCACCGACTTGGTATCGATGACTTCACAAACTGTTGGGCCTCGAAGATCTGCAATGTTTTCGTCATCAAAGAATCGAACCCTTACTGCCCCGGTGAGAGTCTCTTCTTTATCTCTAGCGACAAATCTCCACTTACCGTAAATACCTAAGTGCACCCGACAGGTCATCTTGTTGTCAAAATCAATAAAAAGCTGCTTACCAATAGCTCTAACGTTTTTGATTTTGTGACCAGAAATGAGTTCTGCTTCAGACCTGAATCTTCCTTGCGGAGAATCAACCAGAACAGGCTTTCCCTTGAACAACTTATTCAGTTGATTGGCAATGCGTTGAACTGAATGACCCTCAGGCATAGAAACTAAAGAATCTCACCGGTTTGCTCGTAGCTACCGATCTTGCCAATTCTGCGAATGTGTCTTTCATCTTGTGAGAAAGGCTCTGCAACAAAAGCAGTAATAAGTTCTAAGACTTCTTCTTGACTGTGCTGGCGAGCACCAACAGCAACCACGTTTGCATCGTTGTGTTGACGAGCAAGCTTTGCAGTGTCCAGATTCCAAACTAGAGCAGCTCTAATGCCTTTGACCTTATTAGCAGCAATCTGCTCCCCGTTACCAGAACCACCAAGAACGATACCTAGTGCCAGAACACCAGCATCCTCATCGGCTCTAACTGCCAAGGCTGCATTTATGCAGAAGCTTGGGTAGTCATCCAGCGGGTCGTATTCCTTAGGCCCGTGGTCAAAGACCTCATGACCTGCCTTTGAAAGCTCGGCAATGAGGAAGTGGCTTAGGTCTAGACCTGCATGGTCTGTGGCTATGTGTATACGCATTTAGGGCTTCTTTTTATGGTTATCGTTGGTCAATACTAGGCTAGTTCCTAATAACCCTTAACAACCATTGGAGTTTGTAATGCCTGCAGAAAACCTAACCCGCCTGGAAGCCATTGAGCGTGC
>JBBAML010000032.1:3518-5361 GCA_040402515.1 Rhodoluna sp. | reverse complement strand
GCATACTTGCCAACAATTAACCGCACGTTTATGAATACCGAAGACAACCTAAGCCCCTCACAACCTAAACAAATAAACGACAAGTTGTATGGAGATATCCTCAAAGGTCTAGCGCTAAGTGAAGAAGTTTATTCTCGTATCTCTAAAGACCAAGAGCTTCTTCCTATCCACGCCGATCTTCACAACGGCAATGTAATCCAAACAGCAAACAAACTAGCGATTATTGATTTTGATGATGCAGGAATGGGTCTTCCAGTTCAAGACCTAGTAATAAGCAACTATTACATCAGGGAAGACACCGAGAAAGAGAAACATCTCAAAGCAGGTTACGCGTCACTTCTTGAACTTCCAAAGATTTCTGATGAAGACTACGAAGTCCTTCTTATGGGACGACTCATCGGTCTAGTCAGCGCTGTGACATACATGACCTCAGCAGAAATAATTGAGTTCATCCCGACATTCCTGGAAAGAACTCAGAAGCGTTTGGATCACTTCTTTGCAACCGGAAAGTTCTCTCTAGCCAACTAAGGCTTAGTTGAATAGAGAGCGTAGCCGTTACCGCTAAGAGTTAGCTTCAGGTTTGTCCCAATCGTTGTCGGCTTAGTAGCACCGAGCTTGTATAGCTTTCCTGAAGTGGTGGAAACATTAACAACCTGTTTACTGTCATCCAGATTGATGATTGTAATTACCTTGTTAGTTCCTCTGGTTCTAGCAAAAGCTAGAACACTTTGATTATCAGTCTCTAGGAAAGTAATTGCGCCACCTGCTGACCCAGCCCAAAGGGCTGGGTTATTGAACTTCACAGAGTTCAATCGTGTATAGAACAGAGTCTTAGCAGCGCCTTTGGAACCATATGCTTTCCAGTTGATTGGATCTTTCTCAAAGAACTGGAGACGCTTGTTGAGGCCCACCTCTTGCCCGTTATACATCAACGGCATACCGGGAAGAGTGTATGTAAGGAGAGCCATTGAATCTTCAGCTAAACCGTAGAACTCTTGAACAGTTCCATTCCAAGAATTCTCATCGTGGTTAGTGATGAAGTTCAGCGGATAGGTTCCTGTCGGATATGACCAGGACTGCTGTTCAACAGCACCTTCGATTTGAGAAGGGTCAACATTCCCTGAAGCCAAGCTCTTGAGCTTGCCCATCAGATTCCAGTTGTAGTTCGCATGGAAAGCATCTTCTAGGAGACTATATGAACTACCATCCTCAGCCAACATAAATAGCTTCTTAGACTGAGCTAGCTCAACCGTTGCCTCATCCCAGAATTCTCTAGGAACCATACCGGCAGCATCACATCTAAAACCATCAACATCAAGGTTGGTAACCCAATACTTCATTGCAGAGATCATGGCTGATCTCATCTCCTGATTATCAAAATTGAGATCAGCAACATCGTTCCAACCGGTTCCAGCAGGACTGATAATTTCACCATTGACTTGGGTATACCAATCAGGATGAGAACTAACCCAAGCGTTATCCCAAGAAGTATGGTTGGCAACCCAGTCAAGAATCACATGTAAGCCGGCAGCATGAGCTGCCTTTACCAAAGCTTTTAGATCAGCAGCCGTGCCAAACTCTGGGTTTACCTTCTTATAGTCCTTGATTGAATAAGGAGACCCAAGCGAACCCAAACGGTTTACTTTGCCGATTGGATAAATAGGCATCAACCAAAGAATCTTTACACCCAGTTTCTTCAACCTAGGAATGTCTTTAGTAACTGAAGAAAGTTTGGAGTTAGCGCTGTATTGCCTAACATTCACTTCATACATAGTCGCCGACTTCACCCAGCTAGGAGCTGAAGCGTTAGGAGGCGACGCAAAAGCAATTGAAGCTGGCAGTA
>JBBAML010000032.1:1916-3418 GCA_040402515.1 Rhodoluna sp. | reverse complement strand
CGTGCACCATCTCTTGAGCCACCACGTGAACCACCGCGGTCTGAACGACCACCGAAGTCACGTGAGCCACCGCGAGATGAACCACGATCTGAACGGCCTCTACCACCATCACGAGAACCACCACGGCTGTCACCGAAGTCTAGGGTGCTAGCAGCAGGTGCTGGAGCTACCGGTCCTGCAATTTCAGCAAGGATTGGGCTATCTGGACGAACATCACCGTAGATTGCATCACGTTCTGCTCTGCGCAGTAGATCTTCTACCTTGCGTCTACGAGAACGAGGAACAAGAGTAATAACAGTTCCAGTCTTACCCGCACGGCCAGTTCTACCTGAACGGTGCAAATAGGTCTTGTATTCCTCTGGTGGATCAACCTGGATAACCATTGCAATGTCATCAACGTGAATACCACGTGCTGCAACGTCAGTTGCAACTAGAACGCGGACTTCACCTGACATAAAGCGCTGAAGGTTACGGTTTCTCTGGTTCTGGTTTAGATCTCCGTGCAAACGAGCAGCTGGAACACCAGCGCTAGTTAGAGACTCACTCAATCTTTCAGCAGTCATCTTGGTACGGGTAAAGATGATTGCCTTACCGTGACCCTGAACTAGACGAAGCAAGATAGAACTTCTGTCGTCAGTTTCAGCAAACATTACTCTGTGAATGATGTCGCTGGTCTCTTCAGTTTCGTTAGGAACTTCGTAGACATAAGGGTTAGGCAAGAACTGCTTAACTAGAGCATCGATTTCTCTATCCAAAGTTGCTGAGAACAGCATCTTCTGCGAGTCACCTGTTGCAGCAGTAATTCTCTTCACTGGCTCGATGAAACCTAGATCACACATGTGGTCTGCTTCATCGATAACTAGAGTCTCAACATCACGAAGATCAACAATCTTCTGAGCCATTAGATCTTCTAGACGTCCTGGGGTTGCCACAAGAATGTCAACACCACGAGCCATAGCAATCTCTTGTCTACGCTGAGGCATACCACCGTAGATGCAGGTGGTGTAGAAACCAACTGAACGAGCTAGCTGAGAAAGAGTTCTATCAATCTGGTCAGCTAGTTCACGAGTAGGTGCCAACACCAATGCACGTGGACGGTTTGGTTTACGAGGTTGTGAACCACCAGCAACAAGCTTGGTGATTAGCGGAACAGAGAAAGCAATTGTCTTACCTGAACCAGTCTTACCTCTACCCAAGATATCTCTTCCAGAGATACCAGCAGGAATAGTTGCCTGCTGGATTGGGAAAGGAGAAACAGCACCCATCTGAACAAGTGTCTCTAGAAGACGTGGGTGAAGACCCATCTCTTCCCACTCAGTTGAGATAACTGCCTCTGCAGCATCAACTGACTGAAGCTTCTCAAGTACAACATCCTCAAAGAAAGCTTTCTTGTTAGGTGACTTGTCTCTTGCACCATCAAAACTTCTCTGACGGTTGTCATCTCTAGCAACACGATCTGATCTACGTGGATCTCTTGAACCACGGTCATCTGACCACTCTCT
>JBBAML010000032.1:0-1816 GCA_040402515.1 Rhodoluna sp. | reverse complement strand
TCATCACGAGGAGCTCTGTCATCACGACGAGGAGCACGAGATGCACCAGCAGCGTTACCACCGGTACGAGCCTGGCGACCAGCAAAAGATTCTCTTGAATCAGATGGAGCCCAGTCTGGACGACGGTCAGTGCTACGCGCTGGACGGTCGTTACGTTGTTCACGACCAGGACGTGAGTCTCTAGCCGGTCTGTCGTTTCTTACTTCACGAGCTGGACGTTCGCTACGAGGAGCATCTTCACGGTAGTCGCGCTTATCGCGACCAGGAGCTGAAGATCCTGCAGTGTGTCTAGGCTTACGAGAAGCTGGGGCAGCGCTAGCTGCACCTTTACGATGTGTTTTCTTTGCTGCGCCAGGCGCAGACGAGTTTGTGCCAAATTTTGGCATGATTTTATTCCTTTATAGTGTGTGGCCCTCGTAGGAGTAGTACTCAGGCGCATGGACTAGTCGAACTGCGCTGACCCACACACGAGAGGAACATCTGCAAAGAGGCAGATTCTCACAAATAGGAAGACTGGCACATTTATCTTGTTCAGACCAAAGGTTCGAACTATGTGCTGCAAACGACTACTATCAAGATTTCTTGACTTGTTAACCCTAACGGAAAGGTAACGTTTTGCCTAGAGGCAATATTTAGCGTCTAAAAGTGCCCGCTGATGTCACAAATTGGGTCACAAAATTGCGAGCAGCCAGCATATATTCGTTTCCCTTGGTGATCTGCGTAGGGTCATTCAAGTCGAGCGCATTCTTGATACTGGCGAATGAGTTCAAGTAATTGGCCCAGGCATTCAAATAGATCTGATTCAACTCATAAAGTTTCGTTGTGCCTGTAGGTAAGGCATTCAATCGCGCTATAAAGCTTTGAGTGTCTGGGATGAGCGTTAACAGCGCGCTGTAAACGACAGCATCACTTGTGTAGTTCACTCCAGTTACTGACCCATATTTCGCAATTATGGCGTTCTCGTCATTGACAAGTAACATGAGCGCATTGAAGTAGGCCTGATTCGCCACTAACTCTGTATCTTCGGGAGCTGGAGTGGTCTTCTTGCAGACCCAAAGAAAGAAGTAGGGTTTTCCTTTCAAAATAGTCACATGGTTGAAAGCTTGCTCCCCGTTGGAGGTGACCTGGAATACGAATGATTCCCCGGCTGGTTTCTTTCCCGAAAGTTTATTCTGATAAACGCCTTTAGGTAGCCTCCAGTTTGGGTCTTTCCCAACACTGCTAAGGTCAGGCATGATGTCTGAGTAACCACTCAGTTTGTCAAGACATCCCTTGGCATAGGTATACATCCCAGGGTAGTTGTTGGCCAAAATAAACTTCTTCTGCGCAGCCCACCCTTGATTACTTGCCTGCTGGTAGCCATAGTAAAGGGTGCGAATCATCGTCTTCGCCTTCGCAACGGTGGTCGCTTTAGAGGAGGTTTGTGAGAATCCTGATTGAGATGCGTTTGCGGAAGTAGTGCCTGTCAAGATTGCAAAAGTCGACAACACGACCAGTGTTGCCTTCAGTGTTCTGCTCAATTTCGTCTCCGCTCGGATACAAGTTTCGTTCTGTTGAGTCTACTGCCGAGTAAGAGCGGGTTTGACTAAACCAGACCTCTAACCACCAATTCTGCGTGTAATTCAGGGTCACTAGGCTCCACCAGGTATTTGCCGTCAATAAAGAGAATTACTGGGATATTAGTTCTACCGGAGATGCTTCTAGCTTCTTCGGTGTATTCAGCTGATTGCTCAACATCTTTCTTTTCGTAGTCAACCTTTAGTGCTTTTAGCAGCGCTTCAGATCTTCTGCAGTCTCCACACCAGTCAGCTCCATA
>JBBAML010000031.1:1676-6528 GCA_040402515.1 Rhodoluna sp. | reverse complement strand
GCTTTATCTCTGGTCAAAGCAAGATCTCGAATCGGAGCGATTGACTTTAGTTCAGGAGCAATAGCTGCCACCGCAGCCTCGAAACGAACCTGGTCATTACCTTTACCAGTGCAGCCGTGAGCAACACTATCTGCGCCAAGCTTTCTAGCAACGCTGGCTAGATGCTTACCAATCAATGGACGTGACAGAGCTGACACCAATGGGTATCTCTTCTGATATAGAGCGTTAGCCTTCAGAGCAGGCATCAGATAGTCATCGGCAAACTCAGCTTTGGCATCAACCACAATTGCCTCGACAGCACCGCAGTCAAGAGCACGCTGGCGGATAACATCCATGTCCTCGCCACCTTGACCTACGTCAATGGCAAGAGCCACGACCTCTTTACCAGTGGCTTCTTTCAGCCAACCGATACCAACTGAGGTATCCAGACCACCTGAATAGGCAAGCACTACACGTTCTGACATTTTGCTCCTTAAATACCCAAACCAAAAAGCGTCTTTGGGATTACTTCGATTTTACTTGCCACTCTGCGCTAACCAAACCATGAGTGCTTTCTGGGCATGCAACCTGTTCTCTGCCTGATCCCAAATAACTGACTGTGGTCCGTCTAGAACATCAGCACTAATCTCATAGCCACGGTATGCAGGTAGACAGTGCAAAACTATGGAATCACTCTTGGCAAGATCCATGAGAGCTGCATCAATAGTGAAACCTGCAAATGCACGAAGCCGCTCTTGCTTCTCACTCTCCTGCCCCATTGAAACCCAGGTATCAGTGGTAACTACATCTGCATCACTAATTGCTTGAGCAGGTGAATTAGAAACACTTACTGAACCTCCATTAGCTAAAGCAAGTGCTGATGCCTTTGCTATTACTGAGCTATCCGGCTCGTAACCCACCGGTGTTGCAACAGACACATGAAGACCAGCAACAGCACCGGCAAGCATGTATGAATTGGCCATATTGTTGCCATCGCCAATATATGCAAGCTTCAATCCAGCAAGCTTTCCCTTGTGCTCTTGAATGGTCAAGAGATCTGCAAGCAGTTGGCAGGGGTGGAAATCATCACTAAGCGCATTGATAACTGGAACCTTAGAGTTGGCAGCCATCTCCTCAAGCCCAGCCTGAGCATAAGTTCGCCAAACAATCTGCGATACCTGACGCTCAAGAACCTTAGCGGTATCACTAACTGATTCCTTGCCCCCTAGTTGACTGGACTGAGAATCAATAATCAAAGGGGCTCCGCCTAAATCAGATATTCCAACGGCGAATGAAACTCGGGTTCTAGTTGAAGTCTTATCAAAGATGACTGCTACGGTCTTCGGCCCAGCAAAAGGCTTCTGTGAGTATGGGGATTTCTTTAGCTCAACAGCCAAATCAAGAATCTGTTGTTGCTCACTTGTTGTGATGTCATCATCTCTAAGGAAATGCTTAGTCATAGTTAGTTCCTATCTCCTTGAGTTACCAAAGTTCCTATACCTGCTGATGTAAAGATCTCTAACAGCAGGCTGTGTTGAATACGGCCATCTATGATGTGTGCCTTAGGAACTCCACCACGAACTGCTTCAAGACATGCTTGCATTTTAGGAATCATCCCTGATTCAAGACTTGGTAATAACTCTTCCAACTCTGAAACACTGATTTCGCTAATCAGAGAATCAATGCTTGGCCAATTTGAATAAAGACCAGAAACATCAGTAAGCACAATCAGCTTCTCAGCCCTTAGAGCAACCGCTAACGAGGATGCCGCTAGGTCAGCATTCACATTCAGCAACTGGCCTGATCTATCTGGAGCAACTGTTGCAATAACCGGGATAACTCCACTTTCTAAAGCGCGATAGATAGGTGAACTGTTGACTGAAGTTACATCTCCAACCAGCCCAAGATCCGATCTGGTCTGTGTTGCGGTAAAGAGACCTTCAGTTTCACCACTGAACACTTCGGCTTTACCATCAGCATCAATCATCATCTGAGACAGCGGTTCACCGATTTGAGTTCTCAAGACATCTCGAATAACTGTGATTGCCTCGGCCGAGGTAACCCGCAGACCATCAACGAAAGTGCTCTCAATGCCAGCATCGGCAAGCCCAGCAGAGATCTGTGGACCGCCACCGTGGACTACAACAGCGTGAATTCCAACTAAACGTAGGAACGCAACATCTTCTGCAAATGTTCTCTGCAGCGCCTCATCGACCATGGCGTTTCCACCAAACTTGATGACAACAATTTTCCCCTGAAATTTTCTAATCCAAGGAGCTGCTTCAACTAGAGTTTTTGCTTTGATCTGTATTTGATCCAAGTTCTCTTTGTCTGCCGGAATCACTTAGTACCCGCCTTTGGAACGCCGAGACTTTCGTCAAGACCAAGAGCTAAGTTCATGCTTTGGAGTGCCGCTCCAGCGGTCCCCTTCACCAAATTATCGATTGCACTGATCACAACAACTCGATTGGTAGCTTCATCGATAGCAAAGCTAATCAGTGCACGGTTGTTGTTCTCAACGTCTTTGGTGTCTGGGAAACTTCCTTCAGGTAGCAACTCGACATACTTTTCAGAACCGTATGCCGCTTCAAATGCAAATCTCAAATTCTCTTTGCTCACACCAGAAACTAGCTTCGCAGTATTGACCGCAAGTATTCCTCTAAACATGGGAACTAACACAGGGGTAAAAGTGAGTGTCACATTTTCACTAGAAACTCGGTTTAGGTTCTGAGCAACCTCTGGGATGTGTCTGTGCACACCACCAACTTGATACGGGTAAGCACTGTGTAAACCTTCTCCTTGATTCACAGCAGCATTGGCTCCTGCCCCGCTAGTACCAACTGAAAGAGTAGAAACTAAGTCTTTAGGTTCGATGAGCCTTGCAGCAAGCAGCGGAGCTAACGCAAGAGTAATGGCTGTTGCATTGCAGCCAGGAACCGCAATCCGCTTCTTCCCGACTAGAAGTTCTCTTTGTTTCTTGTCATGACCGAGAAGCAATTCAGGCATCCCATAAACCCAAGTTCCTGCATGTGGTGAGTGGTAGAACTTTTCAAACTCCTCTGCAGACTCCAATCTGAAATCTGCTCCGCAATCCAAAACCAACGTTTCCTCGTTCAACCAAACTGCAACTTCTGCAGATTTAGTGTGAGGCAAGGCTAAGAAGACAACATCGTGACCTAAGAGAGTGGATGCGGATGTTTCAACAAAAACCAAATCCTTGAACGAAATGATTTCTGGATGAACAGAACTTACAGTTTGTCCAACATTGCTATTGGCCGTTACGGTAACAAGTTCTAGATTTGGATGCTCTGCAATCAGCGTCAAAAGCTCCCCACCAACGTAGCCACTGGCGCCAGCAACGGCAACCTTTAGTTTCATGGCTTTCTCCTTGGGGATCTAAGTTAGGTTCTGATTACTGCGCCAAATTTGGCGTTAGCTGCAGCGACGGCTGCGTCTCTGGCTTCGGTTGCTTCAACTTGAGTCAAAGTGCGATCACTTGCTCTAAATCGCAATGCGAAAGTCAAAGACTTCTCATCCTCAGCCAAGTTCGTTCCTCGATAGTCATCGACAAGTGTGATCTCTTCAAGTAATTCGCCTGCGGCAACTCTAAGAACGTCAAGTACTTCTCCTGCCGGAACGTTTTGCTTCAACACCAAAGATAAATCTTGAGTAGCCGCCGGGTATGTGTAGACAGCTTGAGCTTGAACTAGTTCTGGTGCGTTAGCAAAGAGCACCTCTAGGTTTAACTCAAGAACTCCAACTTGTCTAGGTAGGTCATTCTCAACTGCAAGCTCTGGATGCAGTTCACCGGCATAACCTACGAAGTCACCTGAACCGACAACTTTGATTGCAGCTGTTCTACCTGGGTGGTATCCCTGAACGACCACTTGCTCTAGATAAACCTCAACACCGACAGCGTGAGCTGCGGTTCTTGCTGCCTGAATTGCATCCAGATAGCTTGCCTTGACTGACTTCTTTCCAACTTGTGCAGAAACTCGGTCACCAACAAAAACTGCACCGAGTGAGAGTGGTTGATCTGGAACACTTTCGTGCAAAGCAGCAAGTTCAGATTCGGTCGGCAACTTCACGCCACTTGGAAGTGAAACCGCTACTTGCTTACCTGGTGCAAAAACTAATCCAACTTCATAGATTGCAAGATCTGTAAGAGTTCTAGAAAGATTACGCTTAGCGGCATCTAGAAGTCCAGGCAGCATGCTCAGACGAAGTTCATTCACATCTTCCTGCATTGCATTGGCAAGAACTACCCTTGAAACTTCTGCTCCTGCAAAGTAAGAATTCTGAGCAGTAGTAAGGAACGGGTAGTTCAAAACTTCAACATGACCAGTTCCAGCCAACTGGTTCATAACTGCTCTACGAAGCTTCTGGCGTTTAGTCAAACCTCTTCCAGGAGGTGCGACCGGCAACCTAGAAGGAATGCGGTCATAACCTGTAATTCTGGCAATCTCTTCAACCAGATCAGCCTTGTCATTTAGATCCGGTCGCCATGAAGGTGGAATTACTTCGAAGCCATCTTGAACCGTTGCAACAACACAACCTATTGCGGTCAAAGTATCAACAATTTCTGCCTGGGTGTATTCAACACCAGTGATGCTTGCCGCAAATGATTCAGGCAATGTAACAGCTGGAATAGCTGGAGTCTCATCAAAGTATGAACCTAGAGAATCAGCCTTTGCACCTGCAAATTCTTCAAGTAGTTGAACAACGCGCGCAGCTGCATACTCAGCTACCTTAGGGTCAACTCCTCTTTCAAATCTTTTCGATGCTTCGCTAGGAAGCTTATGTCTACGAGCACTTCTGGCAATTGAAACGCCATCGAAGTTCGCAGATTCAATAAGTACTGAGTTTGTTGTGG
>JBBAML010000031.1:0-1576 GCA_040402515.1 Rhodoluna sp. | reverse complement strand
ACCATCCAAGCTGGTGTCTGCGCTTTAGCATCGACGTTAGATGCTGAACGAACAACAAACTTTGATGAACCGACTTTGCCTCGTATTGGCGAAGCGTCAGAAATCTTGACGGTGAAGCCCTCAGCCTTGACAGGTGTTACTAGACCAATTGGGTCAGTGAATATAGCTCCGGCTGCATGAGAAAACTCTCTAGCGATACCTCTGATTGAGAAACAGTAACCACGATCTGGAGTCACATTAACTTCAGCAGCTTCATCTGCAAGGTGCAAAAGTGCAAGTGCATCTGTTCCAACTTCTGGATCTAAACCAATAGTCGAGAGTCTCAAGATTCCATCGTGATCATCGCTGATGCCCAGTTCTCGAGCCGAAGCAATCATGCCATCACTAACGTGACCGTAAGTGGATCTAGCCGCAATCTTGAAATCTCCTGGCAATACTGCTCCAGGAAGTGTGACAACTACTTTGTCATTGACTTCAAAGTTTCTTGCACCACAAACAATGCCACGGACATCTTCACCACCGTCAGCAGCTTTCACTCCAACTGGAGCAACTCTGACCTGACACCAACGAATAGTTTTCCCATTCGACTGTTCTTCTTCAACAAACTCAAGTACCTGGCCAACAACTATTGGGCCGATTAGTGAGAAAGAGTGTGAACCTTCTTCTTCCAAACCAACTTTGACAAGCTCTGCCATTACCGATTCAGCGGTTGAACCAGCAGGTAGTTCAACATATTCGTTTAGCCAAGACAGTGGAACGCGCATTACAGCACCATCCCGAACTGCTTAGAGAAACGAACATCCGCTTCTACCATGTCGTGCATGTCTTTGACATCGTTACGGAACATCAGAGTTCTCTCAATGCCCATGCCGAATGCAAAACCTGAATAGACCTCTGGATCAATACCAGCTGCGCGCAAAACATTTGCGTTCACCATTCCACAGCCTCCCCATTCAACCCAGCGAGGACCACCTTTGGCACCTGGATGCCAAACATCTAATTCAGCTGAAGGCTCAGTGAAAGGGAAGAATGATGGGCGCAAACGAATCTTGGCGTCTGGACCAAACATGATTCGAGCAAAATGCTCAAGGGTTCCCTTGAGATCTGCCATGGTCAAACCCTTATCAACGGCAAGACCTTCAACCTGGTGGAAAACAGGTGTGTGAGTGGCATCAAGTTCATCTGTTCTAAATACTCGTCCTGGGCAGAGCACATACACCGGCAGTTCACGTTCAAGCATTGAACGAACCTGAACAGGTGAAGTGTGGGTTCTAAGCACAAGGTGAGCATCGACTGGCTCAACGAAGAAGGTATCCTGCATCGCCCGTGCAGGGTGATCTGCGTCAAAGTTCAAAGCATCGAAGTTAAACCATTCGCTTTCAACTTCTGGTCCCTCAGCAATCTCCCAACCCATACCAACGAATACATCTGCGATTTCATCCTGCAGCAGGGAAAGCGGGTGTCTAGCACCAAGCACCTGAGTGCTTGCAGCTGCGGTGACATCAACAGTTTCAGAAGCTAATTTCTGAGCCTGTTCTTGTTTATAGAATTTTTCTTCAGCAGAACTGAAGGCCTG
>JBBAML010000030.1:0-6891 GCA_040402515.1 Rhodoluna sp. | reverse complement strand
CTTGCTTCAAATAGTGCATCTAGTGCTTCTTGAGTTATTCTCTCTCCAGGAGAAAGCACTGGAACACCTGGTGGGTAAGGGCAGATCATCTCTGCTGATACTCGACCAACTGCATCTTTAGCTCTAACTACTTCATGCTTTGAGAAGAAGGCATCTCTAGGGCTCACAACAACTTCAGGAATGATCGAGAAGGCAGCTGCTGTTGCTATTGGTCTTGGTTCTCCCCTGTGTCTGTTAACAGATTCAATGATTCTGTTGATTAGATCTTCGATTAGCTCTGGGGTATCAGCAAAGGTAATCATTGGAATGATTAGGTCTCTGTTAGCCATCTCTACGTCGATGTTTGCTTTTAGTAGATCTTGTTCAACTAGGTTGCCATCTGCTCCTGTTTTAGGGAGCAGGATTACTAGCTTCAGTGGGTCAATGTATTCACCATCGATTACATCGATGCCATTAGCAACTAGCGTCGCTCTTCCCTTTTCAGTTGCATCAATGATTGGGTCTATAAGGTCATAGCCGTGCTTCTGCAGCAGGGCACGAGATGCGTCAATAGAGGCAAGGATTCTTCCAGACATTGAAGTTGTCTGAGTAGAGTCAAATGCTTTGTTGAATCTGTCTAGATCAACTAGACCTTTTCTAACTAGGACAAAGCTTGCCTGTGACCAAGCAGGTAGTGTCTTGTGTGCTGAGGTGACAACGATATCTGCACCTTCAGCTAGCGGGTGCTCTGGTAATTCTGGGTGGAAACCGTAGTGAGCTGCCCAAGCAGCATCAACAACCAGTGGAATTCCTGCATCGTGACAGACTTTGGCAAGTCTTGGAATGTTAGACATGGTGCCAACATAAGAAGGTTCACCAATTAACACTGCTTTAGCATCTGGGTTTGCTTCAATGGTCTCTTTGAGTCTGGTTGAAGGTAAGTATTCAGGTAGTCCAGTTTCTGGGTTGATTTCAGGTCTTACCCAAACTGGGATTACACCTGCATAGACCATTCCAACTAGAACTGACTTATGCAAGGTTCTAGAGACGATTACTTTATCTCCTGGTCCTGCAACAGCCATTACTGCTGCGTGGTTAGAACCAGAAGATCCATTAACACCAAATCTGCAGAGGTCTGCTCCCCAAAGATCAGCTGCAAGTTTTTCAGCTTCAAGAATTAGTGAAGGGGAGATTCGGTAAGGGTGGTTACCTGGCAGAACTGGGATGTCACCGTCAACGATTGGTCCGGTGAGATTAGTGCGGCCTTTGTGGCCGGGTATTTGGAAGGGAGATCTGTCTGTCTCCATATCGCGTATCCACGCGTCTAGTAATGGTGCGGTTGCCCGCAAACCCATTGGATCTTTCGTATCTAGCAGAGTTGCTGCACCAAACGCTTGTGTCGGCAATATCCCAACCTTTCGAACTACATTCACTAAAGAGTGAACTGCTAACAGATGAAGAAGGACCAGGATTTCTCCTGGTCCTTCAGCCTAGCCTTCATAACTGAATGCTAGGTAAATCTTTTTAGAACTCTACTTTGGTAACGCTTAGGTCTAGTGGAACACCAGGACCGAAAGTTGTTGCTAGTGCACCCTTGATCAAGTACTTACCCTTTGATGAAGAAGGCTTTAGACGAACGATTTCATCTAGAGCAACAGCTAGGTTCTCACCTAGTTGTTCCTTAGTGAATGAAACCTTACCGATGATGAAGTGCAGGTTTGACTGCTTGTCGATACGGAACTCGATCTTTCCACCCTTGATGTCTGTAACAGCCTTTGCTGTGTCAGGTGTAACGGTTCCAGTCTTAGGGTTAGGCATTAGGTTACGAGGACCTAGAACCTTACCTAGACGACCAACCTTACCCATGAGCTCAGGTGTTGAAACTGCTGAGTCGAAGTCAACCCAACCAGCTGCTACCTTCTCAATAAGTTCGTCGCCACCGACTTCGTCGGCTCCGGCTTCACGAGCAGCGTCAGCTGCTGCACCAGTTGCGAATACGATTACGCGAGCAGTCTTACCGGTACCGTTTGGAAGTCCAACGGTTCCACGGATCATCTGATCTGCTTTACGAGGGTCAACACCTAGCTTGATTGCAACTTCAACAGTTGAATCGAACTTTGAGGTGTTGGTTTCTCTAACGAGGGTCACTGCTTCTGCAGGAGTGTATAACTTACCCTCTTGGATTTTTTCTGCTGCGGCTAAATAAGCCTTTGAGCGCTTTGCCATTTCTGCTTTTCCTTTTCTTTATTGGTCACAGTTCGTGGTTAGACGAGTCGCGCGCGACTCTCCCACTAGTGTTTCTTTATTTTTGTTTAGAAACCTTCGACGGTGATACCCATGCTGCGGGCAGTTCCGGCGATGATCTTTGCTGCTGCTTCAACGTCATTGGCGTTGAGGTCAGACATCTTTGACTCTGCGATCTTTAGTACTTGCTCGCGAGTTAGCTTTGCAACCTTCACGGTGTGAGGAGTTGACGAGCCCTTAGCAACTCCAGCTGCCTTCTTGATTAGCTCAGCTGCTGGAGGAGTCTTAAGAACGAAGGTGAATGAACGGTCTTCGTAGACAGTGATTTCTACTGGGACAACGTTTCCACGCTGGTCTGCAGTTGCATTGTTGTATGCAGTACAGAATTCCATGATGTTAACACCGTGCTGACCTAGAGCTGGACCAATCGGTGGGGCTGGGTTAGCAGCTCCTGCTTGGATCTGTAGCTTGATCATGCCGGTTACTTTTTTCTTCGGTGCCATTTTCTTTTCCTTATTGGTTAGGTTTAGTAAATCTTTAGACGAGTGCTGAAACTTGGTCGAATGCTAGCTCTACTGGTGTCTCACGTTCGAATAGTGAAACTAGCACAGTTAGCTTGCCGCTTTCTGGCTTGATTTCGCTAATGGTTCCAGGAAGACCAGCGAATGAACCTTCCTTGATCATGATGCTCTCGCCAAGTGAGTAGTTGACGTTAACAGGGATTGACTTCTGCTTAGCCTTACCTGTTCCACCCTTGACTGAAGCCTTAGCTGCAGCCTCTTCAGGTAGAACGAATAGGGTCTTCAACATGTCAAATGCTTCTTGAGGACGAAGTGGGCTTGGGTATTCGCTGTGACCTACGAAGCCGGTAACAGCAGGGGTACCACGAACCAGTGACCATGAGTCTTCGTTCATTTCCATGCGGACTAGAACATAACCTGGGATACGAACCTTGGTAACAAGCTTGCGCTGACCGTTCTTGATTTCAATGGACTCTTCCATTGGAACTTCGATCTGGTAAATGAACTCGCCACCGATAACGGAAAGCTTTCTGTTTTCAATGTTCTGCTTAACGCGCTTCTCGTAACCTGCGTAAGAGTGAATGATGTACCACTTACCTGGCTGCTCGCGAAGTTCCTTCTTGAACACAGCGTATGGGTCTTCTTCAACAGCTTCTTCTGTTGCAGCTTCGTGAATATCTGCTGCAGCAGCAGTTTCAGATTCGGCAGCAACTTCAACATCGGTTTCGATGTGTAGAGCTAGCTCCTCAGCTGATGGCTCATCAGCGTTGGTGTCGTCAATGTAGGCAGGATCAGTTTCGGCGTAGTCGTTTGACTCCACCTGAAGTTCTTCTTCTGGCTGGTTCTGCTCTGATTCGAAATCGGTCACTTGTTTCCTTGTTGTTTGGTATTACTAAAAATTATTTGGTGGTGTCAAAAGCTGAGTAAAGCCACATGATTCCCTGGCCGAATACGTAGTCAAGGCCAAAGATGATGACCATTACGACAACTACGAAGCCAAGAACAACTCCGGTGTAGTTACGAAGTTCCTGGTAGGTAGGACGGTTAACTTTGCGAAGCTCTGCGATCACTTGCTGAATAAACAGAATGAAGCGACCAATGAATCCGCGTGCAGCTGCTTTGTTAGCCTTCGACTTCTCGACTAGGTCTTCAGAGTGCTGCTCTAGTTCTTCTGACATTTCTCTTCTCTCAGTAATACTCTTGTTGCTCTTTCACTAGCGCTTACGCGCTAATGCTTGCAGGGCAGACAGGACTCGAACCTGCAACCTGCGGTTTTGGAGACCGCTGCTCTACCAATTGAGCCACTGCCCTAAGGAGGCAAATGGGCACACTAATAGATTGAAATCTAATGTGATTAATTTGCCAGATTAGGCTTGGGGCAGTTGTCAAACTACCTCCTAGGAGTTTATCCCCGAACCCCTCTAAATGCAAAGAGAGATCTTGATTCTTGTGGAGGTAATGCATATGCATTACCATATCCACATGGATGAAAACGAACTTGAATCAAGCCTTACCGATCGCTACCAAACAACCGTTCCAGCGAGGATACGCAAACTTCTAGGTCTAAACAAGAGGGACAAGCTGGAGTGGATACTCGATGAGTCTGGAGGTATCCGAGTTAGCAAGAAGCCGGCAGAAACAGAGCACTTTGACCCAATATTTGATCAATGGCTTGATTTTCTTGAGAAGGACATGCTTGAACACCCCGAACGGTTGATACCACTCGATGAAAAGTGGTACGAGGACATGGTCTTCGAGTTATCCGGGGAAAGAGGAGTAGGAGTTCCTGGATTTCCACCTACTTTGGCTGAGTTCAGAGCGCAACCATTGCCGTTTGACATAGATAAGGCACTGCCAGAGGATGAGGAGATCTAGATGCCCTCAACGGAATGGTTTCTGCTTTCTCATCCTGCTTTCATGAATCAACTCATAATCTCCACACAAAAAATGGCCGATGCCAAGGCCAAAGCTGGGGTTGATTGGATACACCACTCGGACGCAAAGCGCCATTTCACCCTCACCCGTCTGATAACTGAACGAATTCCTGAAGACCCATCATCTCCAGAATTTCGATTAGGGAATGCCCTTGGGCAGAAATACAAACTATGGTTTAGGGCCAAGTTTTTACAACAATATCGAGTTTTTTTCAGATATAGCAGCATGAGAAAAATAATTGTGTACGGGTGGGTGAATGATCCAAAGACTTTGCGTGCCTATGGATCAAAGACAGATGCCTACCTGGTCTTCAAGAAAATGCTTGAGTCGGGCAGAGTTCCAAATAGCTGGGACGAGCTTGTTGCTGAATCGAAAAGACTTAGCTAAATAGTCTCTGAAGTCTCTGAATGCCTTCAAGAAGTTGTGCGTCACCAAGTGCGTAAGAAAGTCTTACGTAACCTGAAGGACCGAAAGCTTCACCTGGCACTAATGCAACTTCTGCAGCATCAAGCATGTAATCACAAAGCTCGAGACTGGTGTTGATCTTCACTCCACCCCACTCTTTACCAAGTAGTCCGGTGACGTCTGAATAAACATAGAAAGCACCCTGAGGTGTTGGTGCTACCCAACCAGGAATCTTGTTCAGTTCATCAACAGCGACAAGTCTTCTTCTGTTGAATGCATCACGCATTGCAACAACTTCATCTTGAGGTCCAGTTAGCGCTGCGATCGCGGCTCGCTGACTGATGTTAGAAACGTTTGAAGAAAGGTGTGATTGTAAATTGGCTGCTGCTTTCATTGCATCTAGCGGTCCTGCCATCCATCCCAATCGCCAACCGGTCATTGCATAACTCTTAGCAACACCGTTGACCATGATGGTTCTATCAATAAGTTCAGGAACCACTTCAGTAATTGAATATGCTTTTAGACCGTCGTAGGTAAGGTTCTGATAAATCTCATCAGTGATAACCCAGAGACCGTGTTCATGAGCCCACTTACCAATTGCTTCAACTTCATCTCTTGAGTGCACTGAACCGGTTGGGTTAGAAGGAGATACGAATAGTAGAACTTTAGTTCTAGGAGTTCTAGCTGCTTCTAGTTGGTCAACTGTTACTAGGTAGTTCTGGTCGCTGCCAGAGAAGATCTCAACTGGAACACCACCGGCTAAGTGAATAGCTTCTGGATATGTAGTCCAAAAAGGTGTTGGCACCAATACTTCATCACCTGGATCTAGAAGTGTTGCAAAGGCTTGGTAAACAGCTTGCTTACCGCCGTTGGTAACAACCACCTGCGCTGCACTAACTTCAGTTCCTGAATCAATCTTTGTTTTGTGAGCAATTGCTTCTCTAAGTTCTGGAAGGCCAACTGCTGGTGTGTATCGGTGGTTCTTAGGATCACGTGCTGCAAGAACAGCAGCTTCAACGATGTGAGCTGGGGTTGGGAAATCTGGTTCACCGGCTGCATAGGAAATAACTGGCTTGCCAGAAGCTTGAAGCGCTTTAGCCTTGCCATCCACCTTCAGAGTCGCTGATTCAGCGATAGAGCCAATGCGGTGAGAAATTCTTGGGAACTCGTTCATGGTTTCAGCCTACCGAACCCATTAGTTCTAAGGAGTATGGTGATAACTTGTGAACGCAATATTGCCTGGCTTTCTAACTGGATTTTCACTAATAGTGGCTATCGGTGCTCAAAACGCTTTTATCTTGAGACAGGGTCTCACCAGACAATATGTATTTCTAATTGTCACTATCTGTGCTCTGAGCGATGCTCTACTAATAGCTCTAGGAACTTTTGGTTTGGGGGCACTTATCCAAGCCATTCCAAATCTCTTAGAGATCATGCGTTGGCTTGGTGTTGGTTATCTAACCTGGTTTGGTGCAACCGCTGTAAGCAAAGCGCTAAAAACAAATGCGCTAACTGTTGCTGATGAAACACAAGTTTCACTAAAGAAAACACTCTTGCTAACCCTCGGCTTTACTTTCCTAAACCCTCACGTTTATCTGGACACTGTGATTCTGGTTGGAAGCGTGGCAAACCATTTTGGTGATAACAAATGGTTCTTCGCTCTAGGGGCAGTAATTGCAAGCTTCACTTGGTTCTACAGTTTGGGATTAGCCGCATCGAAGATGGCGGTGCTTATGGCAAAGCCGGTGTTCTGGAAGATACTCGATATCTTTATTGCTGCTGTGATGTTTAGCTTGGCAATCAACCT
>JBBAML010000029.1:6250-7637 GCA_040402515.1 Rhodoluna sp. | reverse complement strand
ACATACAGTTCAGAACCATCATGGTGAGGCCAGAGGCCTCTAGGCAGAGCATCTAATTTGCTAGTCATTTCTCAATCCTCACTGATTGCAGGCTAATTCAAGGACATGAACTCCTAAATAACGATTGTATGAAAACGATTACAGAATGATAAATACGCGGACTTTTATTGCATTCGTGTCGTATTTTTATCCTTATGTCTATTCCAACAACTGAATTGCTGTCCCACGCACGTAAAGATGCCGAATGGTGGCGCACTAGCGTCATTTACCAGATCTACCCTCGGTCGTTCGCAGACGGGAACGGCGACGGAATGGGTGACCTACAGGGTGTTACCTCAAGGCTGGAATCGCTTGCTGAATTAGGCATTGACGCGATCTGGTTTAGCCCTTTCTTCAAGTCCCCTCAGAAGGACGCCGGCTACGACGTCGCTGACTACAAGGACATTGACCCTCTGTTCGGAACCCTTGCTGACTTTGACGCACTGGTTGCTAGAGCTAAGACACTTGGACTAAAGATCATTGTTGACCTAGTCCCGAACCACTCCAGCGATCAGCACGCTTGGTTCCAAGCTGCTCTAAAAGCAGCTCCTGGTTCTCCTGAGCGTGCTCGATACATGTTTAGAGACGGTAAAGGTGAAAACGGAGAACTACCACCGAACAACTGGGAATCTGTTTTCGGTGGAGCTGCCTGGTCCAGAATTACTGAAGCCGATGGCTCACTAGGTCAGTGGTATCTACACATCTTCGATTCCTCACAGCCAGATTTCAACTGGCAGAACGAAGAAGTCAGAGCAGAGTTTGATTCAGTACTTCGTTTCTGGTTAGACCGCGGAGCAGCTGGTTTCCGTATCGACGTAGCTCACGGCATGATCAAGGTTGATGGTCTACCGGATGTTGTTGCAAACAACTCCACCATGTCAGGTCAAGACTCTCCTGATGCAGTCAAGACTAAAGAAACCGATGAAGAACTTATTGCTCGCTTACAGGTTGAGAATCCATTCTGGGGTCAAGAAGGTGTTCACGAAATCAACAGGAGATTCAGAAGAATTCTCGACGAATACGATGATCGAGTTATGTGTGGTGAAGCCTGGGTATTACCACTTGGACGTATGGCTAACTATGTCCGTCCAGATGAATATCACCAAACATTTAACTTTGGATATCTTGAAACACCTTGGAACAAAGAAAAGTTACAAGATGTTGTTACAGAATCCCTAACTGCGTTTGGTGCAGTTGGTGCACCTTCAACCTGGGTGCTTTCAAACCACGACGTTATTCGTCACGCAACCAGAATGGGTTACGACCAAGTTCCTAAACAAGGTGACGGTATTGGTCCTAAGTATGCTCAACCTGATGAAGCTAAGGGCCAGAGAAGGGCAAGAGCTGC
>JBBAML010000029.1:2967-6150 GCA_040402515.1 Rhodoluna sp. | reverse complement strand
CTTGAGCTATACAAGCGTCTACTAAAAGAACGTAAAGCATTTGATATGGGTAACGGTGAATTCCGTTGGGCTCCTGAGTTCATGAACGAGAACACCCTTGCCTATATCAATAATGGAATTCTTGTCTTAGCTAATTTCTCTGGAGATCCAGTAGTCATCCCTGCTGGTGATCTGTTAGTAACAACCCAACACGACCTGCGTCTCGAAGGAGAACTAGAGCACGACCAGGTGGTTTGGATCAAACTGTAATGCGAAAGCGGTAAAGGTTTAGAGCCCAGAGGTTTCTCTGGGCTCTTTTCTTTATTTAGTATTCAGAATCTTCTTGATTCGTTCAAGAGAGACTGGCTCTACTGTGCCTAGGTGCTGTGCAAACAAACTAACCCTGAACTCCTCCAGAGCCCAACGGGCCTTCACAATGTTCTCTGGCATTCCAGCCTTCAAGGGCACTGAACCACCAGCATTCTCAAAGAGCAGAATGGCTTGATTGAGTTCAATTTCTAGCCTTCTGTCTCGTTCAAGATCTTCCAGCAACTTTGAAGTTCTCAGGAGATTAGCCTTCAGATAGACAGGCAATCTATTCAGTTCGGTTAGGCCTGTTGTACTGATCAGTTTCTTAGTCATCAGCTGAGCAATGTGCTTCTTCTGATTTGCTAAAACAAACAATAGTGAGATGTCTTGTAGCTGAGATATAGCTTTGCTTGCCTCTCTGGATATAACAACAATCTCGGATGCTAGGCGCAGACAACCTAGACACTGATCCAGCACACTCTTAGAAGCCACCTTTGCAATCTCCTGAGCATCAAGAGTTGAAACTGGCTTGCCTTCAATATCAGCTTCGACGACGGCTCTAATAACATCGTCAACAAAGTCTGGGACGTTTCGGTAACCAACGGCAATGATGTTGAGTTTGTCCTCTTTACTCAACTGATCGCTAAGAGCTGCAAGCGGCGAGACAACTTTAGTAATGACTTCAGATAAGAACTGTTCGCTCATTTTCAAATAGTCCGAATCACTGGCAATTGTTTTCGTCTCTACGGTTGTTGTCTTTGCGAAGTTCTGCCTTAGTTCCTCAAGGCTCAGGCTGACTCCCAAGACCTCTCTGGTTTCAGAGATGAGTTTGTATGTCATTCGAAGTGAGCTGGGTAGTTGATCCAGGTTGAAATCAGTTGGAAGCATGTGCGTTCCGCTTAGAGTTCTCAAGGTCTTGGCAAGAGTTTCAAGCAGTGGCTCAGTTGGATTATCTGGAAGTGTTGCCAATGCTTTCTTAGACCAATCGGCTGCTGGAACAACATACTTTCTGATGTTCTTCGGAAGGGTTCTGATTAGTTCTGCAATTAGTTCTGTTCTAAGTTCTGGGACTAGCCAATCAAAAGCATCTCTTGTTGTATTTGGTAATTCTTCAATTGGGATAAGAACTGCTAAACCATCTTCAACTTCACCTGGGTGGTATTTGTATTCGAGGTGATAATTCTGTTCACCAAAGATCCACTGACTTGGAAGCTCTAAGCGTTTATCAGTTTCTTGAGGAAGTAGATCTTCACGAGTCATGGTTAGAAGGTCTGGAGTTTCAATCTGTGCTTTTCGCCACCAGCCTTCAAAGCTTCTGGTTGATACAACTTCTGCTGGAACTCTCGCGTCGTAGAAACGAAAAACGTCATCTTCATCTGGAGTGTATTGAGGCTTCTTAGAGTTAGCTGCGACCTCTTCCAATTTCTTCAAGAGTTCTCTGTTTGCCTTATCGAAAGCCTTGATTGAATCCCATTCACCTTGGACTAGAGCATGTCTAATGAACAGTTCTCTACAGAGTTTCATGTCCAACCTTGAGTACTGCATTCTTCTAGAAACCACAATTGGAACCCCAAATAGCATTACTCGTTCATAAGCGACAACCGAGCCCTGAGATTTCTCCCAGTGCGGTTCGCTAAAACTTCTCTTTACTAAATCTCCTGCTAGGGCCTCTGCCCACTCAGGATTTATAGCAGCGTTCATTCTGGCAAATACTCTGCTGGTTTCAACTAGTTCAGCGCTCATGATTGCTGCAGGTGGTTTCTTAGCCAAAGTTGAACCAGGGAAGATTACAAACTTCTTGGCATTAGAACCTAGATATTCATTACTTGCTTTAGCTGGCTTATCGCTCTTCTTAGCGACATCTCCAGCCTTCTTTTCACTGAGTTGTCTCAGCCCTATCTGCGATAGCAAACCAGACAGCAAACTCTTGTGGATACCGTCTGGATCAACCTTTGGTTGACCTGGTATCAGCTCTAATGGCTTAGCGATAGAAGTGATCTGCCTAACTAGGTCTTGCCACTCCCTAACCCGCAGATAGTTCAAATACTCCCCTTTACACAACCTCCTAAAAGCCGATGAGGAGAGTTTCTTCTGGTTGAGTTCTATGTAGTTCCAGAGGTTAAGTAGCGATAAGAAGTCACTGGTCGGATCTGCAAATCGGGCGTGAGCAGCGTCTGCTTGCACTCTCTTGATTACCGGTCGCTCACGAGGATCTTGAATGGTGAGGCCTGCAACGATGATCATTACTTCACGAACTAGTTCATGCTTTTTAGATTCCAAGAGCATGCGACCAAATCGTGGCTCTATTGGCAATCTAGCTAATGCCTTGCCAACTCCGGTTAGATCAACCTCTTTACTCTTTGGATCTTTTAGACAACCAAGTTCAGCAAGCAGTGAGAGTCCATCTCTGACTCCTCTAGGGTCTGGCGCTTGCAGGAATGGGAACTTAGTTATGTCTCCTAAGCCAAGCTGAGCTGCTTGCAGAATTACTGATGCCAAGTTAGTTCGAAGAATCTCTGGATCAGTGAACTCTGCCTTCGCTTCATACTCATCTTCTGAATAAAGCCTGATTACAACGCCGGGACTTGTTCTACCGGCACGACCAGCTCTCTGGTCAGCACTTGCTTTGGAGATAGCTTCAATTGGCAATCTCTGCACTTTAGCTGCAGGAGAGTATCTAGAGATACGAGCAGTTCCTGAATCAATTACATATTTGATTTTTGGAATAGTCAGCGATGTCTCTGCAACGTTGGTTGCCAGAATCACTCTTCTGCGCAGCCCTGCAACTTTACTTGTTTCAAATACTCGGTGTTGTTCAGCTGAAGATAACCTTCCATAGAGAGGTAATACTTCAATACCTTTACCTAAATCTCCTGAAGTGATTCTTCCTTGAAT
>JBBAML010000029.1:0-2867 GCA_040402515.1 Rhodoluna sp. | reverse complement strand
GTCTTACCTGAACCGGTTGCGCCGGCTATAACAACCACTTGGTTGCTCTTGATAGCTTCCAGAATCTCGCCACGGCGAGCGCTGACCGGCAGGTCTGCAGGATAGGTAATCTTCTGGATGCTCACTAGACCAATGGTATTTCCAATCAACCCCCACAGCTTAGGAACGTAAGGATAAGACCTAGAACTAAAATACTGGGAGAGTCTAGAACTAGAGAAGTTGGGATTGATGAATCAAGGCATTAACCTAAAGCACACTGCCAACCCTCAGGCTAAGTGGTGGAGTTCAGCAGTTATCTACCAGATCTACCCTCGTTCATTTGCTGACAGCAATGGTGATGGCTTTGGAGACCTAGCCGGTATTACCTCAAGGCTCGAATCGCTTTCAACTCTTGGCGTAGACGCTATATGGCTATCTCCTTTTATGTCTTCTCCGCAAAAAGATGCTGGCTATGACGTTAGCAACTACGTTGATGTTGATCCGCTGTTTGGAACACTTGCTGATTTTGACCTATTGGTGAATAGAGCGCATGAGCTAGGTCTAAAAGTATTGGTTGACCTAGTTCCTAATCACACCAGTGATCAACACGAATGGTTTCAAAGAGCACTGAAAGCGGAGCCCGGTTCTCCTGAACGTAACTACTACCACTTCAAAGATGATCAAGCTGGACTACCTCCTAATAATTGGGTATCAATGTTTGGTGGTCCCGCTTGGACACAGATTACTAATCCAGATGGAACACCCGGCCAGTGGTACTGCCATCTCTTTGATTCATCTCAACCAGATTTGAACTGGGAGAACCCTGCGGTTCAAAAAGAGTTCGAAGAGATTCTTAAGATCTGGTTAGACCGGGGTGTTGATGGCTTCAGAGTTGATCAACCACATGCGATGGCTAAAGCTAAAGGTTTACCAGATCATCCCTATGTTGACAGAGCAGGAGCTGGATTCATCGAAGGAGAAGAATCTCCTCCGATGTGGTTCCAGGATTCAGTGCATGACATCTTCAGGCAGTGGCGAAAGATTCTAGATTCCTATCCAGGTGAGCGAGTGATGTGTGGTGAAGCATATGTTCTTCCACTTTCCTTTATGGCTCTTTGGGTAAGGGAAGATGAATTCCACCAAACTTTCAATTTCAGATATCTTGATTCCAACTGGGACGCAAAAACAATCTTCACAACCGTCAACGAATCTTTTGCTGCATTTGATTCAGTTGGTGCACCTTCGACTTGGGTTCTGTCTAATCACGACGTGATTAGACATGCATCTAGGTTTGGTGGTGATTACGGTCGAGCAACTGCATCAGATGGAATCTCAATTAACGATCCTCAGCCAGATCTTCAACTAGGACTTGCTAAAGCTAGAGGAGCTACCCTATTCACTCTGGCGCTACCTGGTTCGATGTATTTGTATCAGGGAGAGGAACTAGGACTCCCTGAACACTCAACACTTGATAACCAATACCGACAAGACCCAACCTTCTTTAGAACGGAAGGAAAGAGAGTCGGTAGAGATGGAGCAAGAGTTCCGCTTCCTTGGGACGCTAACTCTTCCGCATCAAATGGCTTCAGCGCTAACGGCGCTGCCTGGCTGCCGCAACCAGATGAATACCGTAACTACTCAAGAGACCTGCAGGTTGGGGTAGCAGGTTCAACGCTAGAAATGTATCGGGAAGCACTCGATCTTCGTAAAGAACTGAACCTTGGTTCAGGATCTTTTGAATGGGTGCCTGAGTATTGCGGTGAGAGTTCCCTTGGATTCTTGAACCAAGGGATTCTTGTAATTCACAACTTCGGAACCAAGCCGATTGTTTTACCTGAAGGTGAGCTTTTGGCCTCCAGCTCTCCAGCGACTCAAGGTATTGCACCCAACCAGACTGTTTGGGTTCGACTTAAGTGAAAAACCCCAGCCGTGGAGGGCTGGGGCATTCGTGGCTAGTGAGGGATTCGAACCCCCGAAGGCTGAGCCGGCTGATTTACAGTCAGATCCCTTTGGCCGCTTGGGTAACTAGCCAGTGCTCCCGACCGCCTGTAATCAGCCGGACGGGTGCTTGTAAAGAATACCTGAACTTAGGGCACCTACGCCAATTGGCTAAAGACAACGAATCTGTTTCATTTAACTAAATGAATGAAACCCATTACAGATAAGGCACTAGATTACATAGAGATTTCCATACTTTTACAGATAGAGGACTTGTGGCCGGAATTGTTGATGTTGCTAGAGAAGCTGGGGTCTCAACAGCAACTGTTTCTAGAGCGCTAAGCGGTAAAGACTATATCTCCCCTGCAACCAAGGCTTTGGTTGAAGAGGTAGCGGAGCGTCTGGGTTATGTTCCATCAGCGTCTGCCTATACCCTCGTTACCGGCCGCACCAAGAACATCGGTGTTGTGGTTCCTTATGTTGACCGCTGGTTCTTCTCCAGTGCACTGGAGACAGTTGACCGTGAACTAGTTAAAGCTGGTTACGACGTAACTTTGTATAACCTTTCCAGTGGTGATGATCACCGTAAGTCAATCTTCACTAAGTCCCTTCCACGTAAACGAGTTGATGCGGTTATGTGTATTTCAGTTCGTATGAGTGAAGCTGAAATCCAGGCTTTAGCTAAAGTAAATAAGCCCATCGTTGCTATCGGTGGTCCTATCGCTGGGGCTAAGTGCATCAAGATTGATGACACTGCCGCAGGAAAGCTAGCCACAGAGCATCTGATTGCAATGGGGCATTCAAAGATTGCCATGATTGGTTCGTCAGTCAGTGACGAGAAGTTTTTCGACGTCTTTAATGAAAGACGTGAAGGCTATGCAGTTGCTTTGAAGAGCGCCGGCATTACTGCACGGGATGCTTGGTATAAATCAGTTTCTAAATACGCAATC
>JBBAML010000028.1:0-8256 GCA_040402515.1 Rhodoluna sp. | reverse complement strand
TCTTTTCTCTGGTCAATAGAGGCCTGGAAGGTCTTGTCTTTAGCCCAAAACTCAAGGATTGACTCCTCAATGGCTGGGAAGGATGGGCTAGCTGGAACGCCATCTCGCAGGCCAAAAGAAGCTCCATTATTTTTGGGATACATGGCTGCTCTCTTGTTTTAGGTCGTAAAGGTATCTAAGTCAATGTTAATCTTAATGAACCCCGACAATATGGAGATTCAAGCGTGAGCACTAGCCCTGATTTTAGAGCCCCGGCCTCAACCCCAGAAAAAGTGGGGGTAGAGGGCCTAGAAGAGAAATGGGCTCTAAAGTGGCAAACCGACGGCACCTACCGGTTCAGAAGAGAAGCCACCAGAGCAGAGGTTTACTCGATTGACACCCCTCCGCCAACAGTTTCAGGCTCTCTGCACGTAGGTCACGTCTTTAGCTATACCCACACCGATGTGGTGGCTAGATACCAGCGCATGCAGGGTAAAGAGGTTTATTACCCAATGGGTTGGGATGACAATGGTCTGCCAACTGAAAGACGAGTCCAAAACTACTTTGGTGTTCGCTGCGATCCTTCACTTCCATATGTCGAGAACTTCACTCCCCCTTACGAGGGTGGAGATAACAAGTCTTCAAAAGCAGCAGATCAGATTCCAATTTCTAGAAAGAACTTCATTGAGCTTTGCGAGAAGCTAACTGCAGAAGATGAATTGCAGTTCGAAGCCCTTTGGCGTCAGCTAGGTATCTCAGTTGACTGGGACCAGACCTACCAGACCATCTCTCCTTCTGCTCAGAAGGTTTCTCAGCAGGCTTTTCTAAATAACCTCTCCAGAGGTGAGGCATACCAGTCAATGGCGCCAACTCTTTGGGATGTCACATTTAGAACTGCTGTTGCTCAGGCAGAACTGGAAGACAGAGATCAACCAGGTGCTTATCACCGCATCGGTTTTGATGGCCCTAACGGGAAAGTGTTTATCGAAACAACCAGACCAGAACTTATTCCTGCCTGTGTTGCTTTGGTAGCTCATCCAGATGACGAAAGATACCAACCACTATTTGGTAAGACTGTGACCACTCCCCTGTTTGGTGTTGAAGTTCCAGTCTTGTCTCACCACCTAGCCCAGATTGATAAGGGTTCTGGTATTGCGATGATCTGTACATTTGGTGATCTAACCGACGTCATCTGGTGGCGAGAACTTGATCTACCTAACCGAGCAATCATCGGTTGGGATGGCAGATTACTTGAATCAGCACCTGACGCAATCACCAGCTCTAAAGGTTTAGAGATCTATGCAGAACTAGCCGGTAAAACTACTTTCTCTGCAAAGACCAGACTTGTTGAACTCCTAATGGAATCAGGTGACATGGTTGGTGAACCTAAGCCAATCACTCACCCGGTTAAGTTCTTCGAAAAGGGTGACCGTCCACTAGAAATCGTTTCAACCCGTCAGTGGTACATCCGGAACGGTGGAAAAGATGCAGACCTACGTGCGCGCCTACTTGAATTAGGTAAGCAGCTTAAGTTCCACCCTGACTTTATGAAAGTTAGATACGAGAACTGGGTCAATGGTCTAACCGGTGACTGGCTTATCTCTCGTCAGAGATTCTTCGGTGTTCCAATTCCAGTTTGGTATGCACTGGATGCTCAAGGTAACCCTGATTTCGACAAGGTACTTATTCCATCTGCCGAATCATTGCCTATCGACCCTTCAACAGATGTCCCTGCTGGATACACCGAAGACCAACGTGGTGTGGCTAATGGTTTCATTGGAGAAGTCGACATCATGGACACTTGGGCGACATCTTCACTAACACCACAGCTAGGTGGTGGCTGGCTCGATGATCCGGAGAAGTTCGCCAAGGTATTCCCATATGACCTAAGACCTCAGGGTCAAGACATTATTAGAACCTGGTTGTTCTCAACTGTGCTTAGAGCACAGCAGGAACACGGTGTTCTACCTTGGTCTGATGCAGCCATCTCTGGTTGGATTCTTGATCCTGATAGAAAGAAGATGTCTAAATCTAAGGGCAACGTAGTTACCCCTAACGATCTTCTTGTTGAACACTCATCAGATGCTGTTCGATACTGGGCGGCAAGTGCTCGTCTAGGAACAGATGCAGCTTTCGATACCGGACAGATGAAAATCGGTAGAAGACTTGCCATCAAGATTCTCAACGCAGCAAAATTCGTCCTTAGTTTTGAAGCTCCTGCACAAGGTTCAACTGCAACAGAACCTATTGATCAGAGTCTGCTCCTTAACCTTGCTCAGGTGGTCAAGGAAGCAACTGCGGCATTTGATGCCTACGATCACACCAAGGCACTGGAGGTTGCTGAGAAGTTCTTCTGGAACTTTACCGATGACTATCTAGAACTTGTTAAAGAACGTGCATACGGGCAAGGTGGCTTCAATGAAGCAGAACAGGCCTCAGCTCTAGTTGCACTTAGAACGTCACTGCTAACCCTGCTTAGACTCTTTGCTCCATTCCTCCCATTCACTACCGATGAAGTCTGGTCCTGGTGGCAAACCGGAACTGGTTCAATTCACCGCAATGCATGGCCTAAGGCTAATGAATTAGAAACAGGTCTTGATTCAGCAAACCTAGATCTATTGCCACTTGCCTCAACTGCACTGTTTGGAACCCGTAAAGCAAAGAGCGATGCTAAGGCTTCGATGAAAGCAGATGTTCTAGAGGCAACATTGACTGCTCCTCAGGAGACCATCTCACGTCTAGAACTGATAGCGGCTGACCTTAAGGCTGCAGGAAGAATTCAGAACCTAAAGCTCAATGCAGGTGCTGAGTTCGCTGTCTCAGATGTGGTTTTAGCTCCTAGCGCTGAATAACTTTTCGCTATCAACCCCTAAAACTGTCGGTTGATGGGTCTAGGCTTTTTCTCATGACCTTTGAAAACGAAAACCCATTTGCCCTGCGTTCAACTCTCGAATACGAGATGCCAGACTTCTCCAGAATCAATGACGATTCTTACCTTCCAGCGTTCTACGCTGGCTGTGAAGAACAACTAGCTGAAGTTCAAGCCATCATCGACCAGCCTGAAGTTACATTCGAAAACACCATCGTATCGATGGAACGAAGTGGCCAAATGCTGATTCGCATGCTGATGGTGTTCTATAACAAATCTTCTAGCGACACCAACGACAAGCTCGATGAGATCGAAGCAGAGCTAGCACCTAAGCTAGCCGCCCACATGGACGAGGTAAGACTCAACCAGAAACTCTTCTCAAGAATTAAGCACCTACACGAGAACCGCGACTCATTAGAACTAGGCACCGAAGAAGCCTGGCTTCTTGAGCGTTACTACCTTGACTTCACACACGCTGGTGCTCACCTAACCGATGCACAGCGTGAAGAATTAATGGTTCTAAACGAGAAGCTCTCGGGTCTTGAAACTAAGTTCGGAACTAACCTCCTGAACGACACCAACGACTTAGGTGTCTTTGTTGATGATGTGGCAGAGCTAGCTGGACTAGATGAAAACCAGATTGCTGCTTGTGCAGCAGCAGCCAAGGACCGTGACCAAGAGGGTAAGTATTTTGTGGCAATGGTGAACTTCACCGGTAACCCACTACTTGCTAACCTCACTCACCGAGGTCTTCGCGAAAAGATCATGAAAGCATCTCTTCTAAAGGGTGCACGTGATAACGAGAACGACAACCGTCCAGTTCTTCTTGAGATCGTAAAACTACGTGCACAGCGTGCAGAGCTATTCGGTGTGAAGACCCACGCTGAACATGTACTTCAGGACAGAAACGCTCAGAACCCAACCAACGTCCACAACATGCTCAAGCAGATTGCTCCAGCAGCAGTTAGAAACGCTAGAGCAGAAGGGGCAGAACTACAGAAGGCAATCAATGAAAGCGGCGAGAGCTTCGAACTAGCTTCATGGGACTGGGATCTATACACCGAAAAGGTACGTCTAGCTAAATACAATCTAGACACCTCAGCTATGAAGCCATACTTCGAATTAGAGCGAGTGCTACACGATGGTGTCTTCTTTGCAGCCAACAAACTCTTTGGAATTACCTTCAAGGAACGCAAGGACATCAAGACCTATCACCCAGAAGCTCGTGCCTTCGAAGTGTTCAACGAAGATGGCTCGAAGCTTGCACTGTTTATCGGTGACTTCTTCACTCGCGATTCAAAGCGCGGTGGAGCGTGGATGAACAACTTAGTTGATCAGAACCACCTGTTAGGTCAACTGCCTGTTGTTGTGAACAACCTAAACATTCCTAAGCCTCCTGAGGGTCAGCCAGCACTATTGACCTATGACGAGACCACGACCCTGTTCCACGAGTTTGGTCACGCACTTCACGGCTTCCTTTCAGATGTGAAGTATCCGAGATTCTCAGGAACGAGCGTTGAAAGAGACTTCGTTGAGTTCCCTTCTCAAGTAAACGAAATGTGGATCACCTGGCCAGAAGTTCTTGATAACTACGCAAGACACTATGTAACAGGTGAAAAGCTTCCTCAGGAATGGGTAGATAACCTAAAGGCCGCTTCAGCATTCAACGAAGGTCACGCAACCACTTCTTACCTAGCTGCAGCAATCCTTGACCTTGCTTGGCATTCACTACCAGCCGATGCAACAGTTGCAGATGTTGAAGAGTTCGAAGCTAAGGCAATTGCTGACTACGGTCTGGACTACGCCCCAGTCCCTACTCGCTATCGCTCAACATACTTCTCTCACATCTTTGCTGGTGGTTACTCAGCGGGATACTACGGATACATCTGGTCAGAAGTTCTAGATGCTGACACTGTGAACTGGTTCAAGGAGAACGGTGGAATGACTCGCGAAAACGGTGAGCACTTCCGTCAGAGCCTACTTAGCCGCGGTGGATCATTGAACTCAATGCAGATGTTTAGAAACTTCCGTGGTCAAGATGCAACCATCGAACCACTGCTGAAGCGTCGCGGATTACTTTAGAAAATTAGGTTTCTTTAGTTTCAATAGGCCAAGCACTGCTAATCCAGTCAGGATTGCCCAGAACGCTGCCCCTACCGAGAAGAAGGTAACAGCGCTTGATGCAACCAGGAACGTTATCACCGCAGGAATTCGTTGCTCAACATTTTCAGTCATTGAGGCAAATGAGTTAACGATAGTTGGTAACAGTGCAAGCCCGCTTGCAGCTAACAAAAGCTCTCTTGGAGTCTGATAGACAAAGGCAATTGCCACACCTGCAAAGATTGCGAAGATGAGGTAAACCACTCCTCCGCTTACGGATGCAAGCCAACGCTTCTTGGGATCTTTATGTGCATGCTCATTCGCATTCAGTGCTGCAGTGATTGCCGCTAAGTTCATTACAAAACCGCCGAAGAATGAAACTAGAACCGTTCCAAGACCTGTTGTTAGAAGCGAAGACCTAAACGGAACTTCGTAACCGTAAGTTTTCATAATCGCGATACCTGGAATGTTCTGCGATGCCATAGCAACCAAATACAGCGGCAAGGCAATAGTGAATATGCTTGCTGGGCTAAAGGTTGGCTGCAGGTATGAGATGTTAATTGCCCAGTCGGTTGCTGTAACGCTAAGTCCCTGATTAAGTCCAATCAGAGTGAAGGCTAGAAAGATAGCGACCGGGGAAGCCCAGATTGGGGTTAACCAATAGAGCAGGAGCCACACAGCTATCACCGGCAAAACTAGTGCTGGATAAGAAGCGCTTGCTGCAAACGGTGCAACACAGAAACTGAAGATAACACCTGCCAACATTGCGCTCGCAATTGACTTAGGGATCATCGAAACTAACTCACCGAGCTTTGGCCAGAGTCCAGTTAGAGAAAGCAATAAACCTGTAAGCAGGATTCCTCCCATGGCATTGCTGAAGCCAACACCGCTAACAGCAGAGCTTGCCAATAACGCAGCTCCTGGTGTTGACCACACAACAGATAACGGCATCTTGTGACGCCAACTGAGAAAGATTGAAAGTAAGCCGTAGGCGACCAACATGAGTGCAACCATGCCAATGGTTTGCTCTTTGGTTGCGCCTAGTGCAACAAAAGCGCTCAGAAAGATCGCGGTGGTTGCAGCTGTTCCGGTAACGCTGGCTACAAAACCTGCAACTACGGGTGCTCGTAAAGCTGAGCTAGAACTCAATTACTAAGCCGACTTCTCTTGCCTGGTTGATTTGAAAGGAGCTATTTCTGGCTGCTCGGTACCGGCTACTACTCCGGCAGTGATCTTTACAATTCCTTGAGCTGCGCTTCCAGGGATTTCAAACATGATTGCAGCCAGCGTTTCTTCCATGATTGCTCTAAGCCCTCGAGCGCCGGTTTCACGCTTGATTGCTTCTTCAGCAATGGCATCTAGTGCATCTGCATCAAACTCAAGTTCGAAACCATCAAGCTCAAACATTCTCTGATACTGCTTGACCAAAGCATTCTTAGGCTCCGTCAAGATCTGAATCAGTGCTGGCTTATCCAATGGAGTAACAGAAGCGAGGACTGGAAGTCTTCCAATGAATTCTGGAATCAAACCAAACTTACGAAGGTCTTCAGGTTGGACTTGAGTAAAGATGTCTGTTTCTTCATCTTTGTTACGGATCTCGGCACCGAAGCCAATACCCTTCTTACCGATACGTCCTTGAACGATTGTTTCAAGACCAGCAAATGCTCCAGCAACAATAAAGAGAATGTTGGTGGTGTCCATCTGGATGAACTCCTGCTGAGGGTGCTTTCGTCCTCCCTGAGGAGGAATAGAAGCAACTGTGCCCTCAAGGATCTTTAGTAGCGCCTGCTGAACTCCTTCACCTGAAACATCTCGGGTAATCGAAGGGTTCTCGGCTTTGCGAGAGATCTTGTCGATCTCGTCAATGTAGATGATCCCGTGCTCTGCACGCTTAACATCGCCATCAGCAGCCTGGTAAAGCTTTAGCAGGATGTTTTCAACGTCTTCACCGACATATCCAGCTTCAGTCAAAGTTGTTGCATCGGCAACTGCGAAAGGAACATTCAGTTTCTTTGCCAGTGTCTGAGCTAGGTAGGTCTTACCGCAACCGGTAGGTCCAACCATCAAGATGTTTGACTTAGCAATCTCAATCGCATCGTGCTCTTTACCTGACGCAGTTAGAGTGCCACGTGAGCGAATGCGCTTGTAGTGGTTGTAAACAGCCACTGAAAGAGCCTTCTTAGCCTGAGTTTGACCGATGACGTATTCGTCTAGGAACTTAAAGATCTCTTTTGGTCTTGGTAGCTCAAAGTCCTCAACAGGCTTCTCTACCTTGCCCATTTCTTCAAGAATGATCTCATTACACAGGTCAATACATTCATTACAGATGTAAACGCCCGGGCCTGCGATAAGTTTGACGACCTGCTTCTGTGTCTTTGAACAGAAGTTGCATTTGAGCATGTCGCCAGATTCGCTGAGTCTAGTCATACCTTAAGCCTACCTAGCAACACAGACATTGCCACTTAGGCAAGCCAGCAAAGGTAAAGGCCAGGCGGGGTTTCCCCTACCTGGCCTTTGACGCTTTCTAGTTACTTAGTCCAGTAGATCTTTGCGTCAGTGCCCTTGTTAGCACCATAGACTTTGGCTCTAATTACTTGGAGTCCAAGAGTTCCCTTAGGAGCTTTGACTGTTGTAGTGACCTTGCCAGTGGCATCTGATACCTCTGACCACTCTTCAACATCGTCACCTTCTCCGAAGGACTCGAAGGTAACAGTAGTTCCCTTAACAAGTGCTCCCGATAGGTTGGTCAACTTGAAACTGATTGCCTTTGATGTTCCGGCCTTAACCTTTTGACTAGGCACCAGAGCGGTTAGCTTAGGGTTTACGAAGTGAAGGAACAGAAGGTCTTTGTCTTCTCCTCGCTCAGCGGAGTCGCTTGGGTGAGCTTGCATGCTCGGAGCGATAGTAGTCTGCAGACACATGGTGTCATCGCCACAGTCAATTCCCTTTGAATACTGATTTAGCTTGTTGATAGCAGCTGGGAACTGCTCCCCTGAGATGTTCCAGTTCTTCATTGTGAAAGTAGCCTTACCGAATGAATCGGTTCTACCAATAATTGCTGTTTCTCCAGCACCCATCTGAGGCTGATCTCCACACCAGTCACGAACGATTGCGCTGGTGTTTGGACGGTTGCTACCTGGGTAGTTAGTGCTCATTGTGGTTGAGAAAGTAGTTTTTGAACATGAAGCTCGCTTGTTGACAACCAAATAAACAGTTGCGTTGGTGATTGCTGCACCCGCTGCGTTTGTGTATTTGTATGTCAGCGAGACATCGCCTTTCACATCGGCATACATAGCAATAGCATTTAG
>JBBAML010000027.1:7630-9101 GCA_040402515.1 Rhodoluna sp. | reverse complement strand
AACTCTTCAACTGTTTCATGGTGTCTGATGTGTTGGTATCTGTCGGTAACCATTGCTCCGCGTCTATTCCAGCGCTTGTTACCGATGATGTGAACCTCTTGAGCTAGGAAGGCATTGGCATTTCTAACTATTGAGCCGATGTTTAGATCATGTTGCCAGTTCTCAATGGCAACATGGAAAGGATGTCTTTTTAGGTCTAGGTCAGCAACAATGGCTTCCATCTTCCAGTAACGATACTTATCAACTACGTTCCTGGTATCCCCATTGGTCAACAGTTCAGTGTCGTAGATAGATTCAGGTAGTTCAGAGCCTTCAGGCCATTCCCCTTGCCAAGGTCCAACACCCCAAGTGGTTAGTTCGTGACTTGGGTTATTTGTCTGCTCTTTATCTGACATCTACTCAAGCCTAACTTTGCTAAAGGTAAAGTAGAACCATGGCTGAAAGAAGAAAAATTGAATGTTGGCTCACCGACATGGACGGTGTGCTAGTCCACGAAGGTAGAGCACTCCCTGGAGCTGCTGATGTTGTTAAGCAGTGGAAGGAAGAGGGCCTTAGGTTCCTAGTTCTAACCAATAACTCCATCTACACACCTAGAGACCTTGCTGCAAGGCTTAAGGCCACTGGTCTTGCTATTCCAGAAGAGGCTATCTGGACTTCAGCCCTAGCTACAGCAGACTTCCTACATTCTCAGAAGCCAAAGGGAACAGCCTTTGTTCTAGGTGAAGCAGGACTAACCACAGCCATGCACGAGATCGGTTATGTAATGACCGATGTGAACCCTGACTATGTAGTTCTAGGTGAAACTCGTAACTTCAACTTTGATTCACTTACCAAAGCAATCCGTCTAATCAACAACGGTTCAAGATTTATTGCCACTAACCCAGATGCAACCGGTCCTAGTGCCGAAGGTGTCCTACCGGCAACAGGTTCTGTTGCAGCTTTGATCACTAAAGCAACTGGTAAAGACCCATACATCGTAGGTAAGCCAAACCCAATGATGTTCCGTTCAGCTATGAACAAGATCAATGCTCACTCAGAGACCACAGGCATGATCGGTGACCGCATGGACACCGACATTGTTGCTGGTATCGAAGCAGGTCTACACACCGTTCTAGTGCTAACCGGTATTGCTGATGATGCTGAGATTAACAAGTATCCATTTAGACCAAATGAGATCTTGAACTCAATCGCAGATCTACTCAACTAATAACTCTTTAAACAAATAACGGCTGTCCATTTCTGGACAGCCGTTATTTCTAACTAGGAGAGTTACTTGATAATGAAAGTCTTTGTCAGGGTCTTTCCGTTAGCTGTAATAACAACCTTCTTAGTTCCCTTTGTGACTGTGTATGTTAAGACCTTCTTTGAAACGGTTGGCTTTAGGGTTACCTTCGGCTTTCCTGTGATGGAAATAGTTGAAGTCTTACCAATTGCGTTGTTGATTGTTACTGTGATCTTTCTACCTGATGCA
>JBBAML010000027.1:0-7530 GCA_040402515.1 Rhodoluna sp. | reverse complement strand
GGGTTGAAGTAGTGAAGTTCAATGAAGTCTGCTGAGTCAGTCTTCTCACCGGTGATGCTTGGTAGGAACTGGCTAAAGCAGTCAGTGCTTGGATCTGCGTTGGTGTCGTTAGGAGTATCAGCACCTGGGTTAGCTGGAGCTGCAGGCAAAATACCACCGTAAGCTTCACAGTCAGCGGGTGACTGAACTACAAAGGTGACGTTACCGTTCACATCTGTTGTTCCAATTACGTTTGCACCATCTGACGCGTTTGACGGAGCAGGTCTTGCCTTAATTCCGTTAACTCGAACAGCAGCGTTTGAGTTTGAGTAACCCTTGTTAGCGCGAAGGGTTACCTTAGTGAAAGCTAGTGGGTCTCCGTTTGGCTTAGCCGCGTGGAAAGTTAGGTTGGTGGTTAGACCAAAAGGAACATAGACCTGGTTGAAACGCATACCAACACCGAACCAGTCACAGTCAATGGTGAACTGTGATTCGAAGTCGTAGCGACGAATTGAGTTCTCATCGGTTAGCACTGGGCTAATCAGACGGATGGTGTCCTTAGGGTTATCGTTAGCTGCCTGGTTCTCAACTGGATATGGGCAGTCTGCTGCTTGGGCTGGAGCTGAAATAACTCCGATGCCAACAAGGCTCAACATAAGGGTTGCTGTAATGGCTGATAGCTTCTTGATGCTTACGGTCATTTTGATTCCTTCTAGTAATTGGGAGGCGTGCCCGAAAGAAAAGGTGAATTTAGGCGGGTGCGCCAAAATTCAGTGATCTTTTCGGAGTGCGCACACACTTCCTATAAGCAGATTAGCCCGTATTTTTATTCCGTGAAAGCGGTTTCGCGGGTAGTTACCAATTCGTTATTTGTTTCTAAGCACTTTCACGGATAACGAGTTCAGTTGGCAGAATAATTGGCTCGAAGTCTTGCCCGTTCAACTGAGCAATCATTAGAGATCCCGCAGCTTCACCCAGTGCGACAACGTCCTGACGAACGGTTGTGAGAGATGGTCTTGAAGTCTGAGCGATGAGTGCATCGTCAAACCCGACAACTCGAACCTGGCTTGGAACAGATCTTCCCGCACCTTCAAGGACTGTGATTGCGCCCATGGCCATTAGGTCATTGCTGGCAAAGATTCCATCGATATCTGGGTGAGTTTCTAGGAGCTTCTGAGCATGGGCTTTACCGCTCTCAAAGCTGTAATCACCCTCGCAGATTAGTGACTTAGATGGAAGACTTCCACTCTCACGGTGAGCCTGTAGGTAGCCATCTAGACGCTGCTTAGCAGCGGTTGTTCCGATGTCACCGGTGATTATGGCAACCTTCTTGCAACCTTGGTTCATCAGGTGCTTGGTAGCGCTATAGGCCCCACCAAAGTTATCTGTGTCAACAAATGGAATGTCAGCGTTAGAGTGTGGGGTTCCAGTGATAACAAGGGGTAAGCCCTGTTTCTTAAGGTGGTTTACCAGGATATCGCTGTGCAGAACGAAGAAGATAGCACCGTCGACTTCACCAGATTTTAGGTAGTGAGCAACACCACCATCTAGAGCACCAACTGGAGCAACCATCAAAACTGTGTGTAAGCCGTTTTCTTGCAATACTCGGCTAACACCTGAGGTAACAGTTCCCCAGAACGGGTCACTAAAGACAGAAAGATCGTCATCAATAACTACGGCAATAAGACCCGTTCTACCTGAAGCCAAAGCTGATGCAACTCTGTTCTTCTTGTAACCAAGCTCTTCAACAGCTTCTCTAACTCGCTGTGCTCGATCTGGGTGAACGCTCTCATCACCGTTTAGAACACGGGATACGGTCGCTTCTGAGACTCCAGCAGTCTTAGCAATTACAGCGTAGGTAGGGCGCAATAAAGGAGCCATGCTGCCCTCCTCCCCTTATTGGAACTAGTTGTTAGCTAAAGCGCTTATGTCTGCGCCATTACTCTGGATGACTTTACTGTAAACCTTGGCTGAAAGTTTCGGAGTTCGCTGTAACGTTTCAAAATTGATATGAACTATACCGAAACGTTTCGCGTAACCCTCTGCCCATTCGAAGTTGTCCATCAGAGACCAGTAGTAGTAGCTCTTAACCGGAGAACCAGCGTCGATTGCTCTTGCAACTGACTTTAGGTGAGCGAGTAAGTAATCAACTCTGCGCTGATCGTTCACTTCACCGTTCTCATCTGGCCCGTCATCGTAAGCAACACCGTTCTCAGTGATCGCAATGTCAGTAATCTCTGGCCAGTCCTTGTGAATGCGAATCAACAGATCGCCTAGACCATCCGGAGTGATAGGCCAGCCCATGTCGGTGTGTGGGCCAGGTGAGGTTCCATCTGAGTTGATTGGGAAGACGAAGGTTCCTTCGTTCTTCTCAACCTGCTCTGGAGTTGGAGTGTTTAGGAAAGAGTCTGAGTAGTAGTTAACACCTAGGAACTCTGAGTCAACCTTCAGTTTGTCCATATCCCCTGGCAATACCACCTTGGCAAGCTTGTCACCGTAGAACTCAACTAGGTTTGCTGGATATGTGCCATGTAGCTGAGCGTCCAACCACCAGCGGTTGATGTTTGAGTCCCAGTAGTCACGAAGCTGCAGTAGTTCAGAGTTTGACTCATCAGAAACTCTGTAGTTGGTCATGTTCAAAGTGATACCGCTACGAATCTCTGGTCTAACTGCACGAAGCGCTCGAGTTGCTTCTGCGTGTGCAAGAGCTGTGTGGTGAGCAACTGCAATTGCAGTGTCAAGATCTTTTAGACCTGGCGCGTGAACTCCCCAGAAGTTACCCAACCAGGTGACACACCAAGGCTCATTGATGGTAATCCAATTAGCCACTCGGTCACCGAAAGCTTCAGCACAGACAGTCGCGTAGTCAGCAAACTGCTTAACGATATCTCTGTTACCCCAGCCACCCTTGTCCTGAAGAGCCTGAGGTAGGTCCCAGTGATACAAAGTTGCTGTTGGTTGAATACCGGCTGCTAGCAGACCGTCGATTAGACGGTTATAGAAATCGATGCCCTCTTGGTTTACTTCACCAGTTCCATTTGGCATGATGCGTGGCCATGCAATTGAGAATCGGTAGGTGTGCATTCCAAGATCTTTCATGATCTGAATGTCTTCCTCGAAGCGGTTGTAGTGATCACAGGCAACGTCACCGTTGTCGCCGCGAACTACCTTGCCCGGAGTCTTAGAGAAGGTATCCCAGATGCTTGCAGATCTTCCGCCAACATCAAAAGCACCCTCAACTTGGTAAGAGGCTGTTGCTGAACCCCAATTAAAATCTTCTGGAAAACTCATGACTAACCCTTCACTGCCCCGTCCATAACACCGCGGACAAGTCTGCGACCAACAAAGATAAACAACACAATTAGAGGTGCTGTTGATAGGAATGCTCCACCCATGTTCAATGCGTAGTCAATTGCGTAACTACTCTTCAACTGGTTCACTGCAACCTGTGCTGTGAAGTTCTCTGGAGTATTTAGAACAAGTAGTGGCCATAGGAAGTCATTCCAAGTTGCAAGGAATGAGAACAAACCAAGAACGAAGCTGCTCTGCGCGATGATCGGAAGAACTAAGCTCCAGTAAACGCGGAACACACCAGCGCCGTCGATGCTTGCAGACTCTAGAAGTTCGTTAGGAACCTGAGCGTCGATAACCTGTCTCATCCAGAACACACCGAACGCAGTTACCAGTGCTGGAACAATCAAAGCACCGAGTGTGTCAATAAGACCTAGGTTTCCCATCAGCATGAACAACGGGATGATACCCAGCTGGCTAGGAAGCATCATGGTCAAGATAACAAAGAGCACCATGAAGCGCTGACCCTTGAAGTTCAACTTTGCAAAAGCAAAACCAGCGATAGCTGAGAAGAACACCTGGGCAACAGCAACGATGGTTCCAACATAAACAGTGTTTAGAAGTGCCTGGTTGAATGAAGGCAATACTTCGTAGACATTGCTAATTACTGTGAAGAAACGAGGACCTGGAACAAGTGTTGGCGGAATCTTGCTGATCTCATCTGTTCCATTAGATGCCACGATAAACATCCAGTAGAACGGGAAGATCGAAAGGAAGGTAACGAGGGCTAGGACGATGTAACCACCGACACCCATGCGTTGCCATCTAGGACGCTTGTTCACTTTTGCTTTTGGAATGGTTTGTTCCTTTACTACTGAACTCATTTGCCATCACCTGCTAACTTGCGGGTAATCAAGAAGTTGATGAATGAAACGATTGCAACGATGAAAGTGATCATGATTCCAACAGCAGCTGCATAGCCCCACTTATACGCAACGAAAGCTTGATCGAAGAGGAACAAGGTAAGGGTTGAGAACTGACCTGAGTCACCACCGTTGTATGAACCACCAAGAATCAGAGGTTCAGCAAATACCTGGAGGCCACCGATAGTTCCAACAATTAGAACGAAGGTGATGGTGTTTCTCAAGCTTGGAAGTGTTACATAAATGAACTGCTTCCACTTGTTAGCACCATCGAGAGATGCAGACTCGTAGAGCTCACCAGGAATAGCAAGCATCGCCGCTAAGAAGATTAGAGCGTTGTATCCGGTCCAACGCCAAACAATCATCGAAGCAATTGCTACGTGGCTTGAGGTAGTTCCCTGGATGAAGTCAATGTGATCGAATCCCATTGCACCAATGATGATGTTCACCATTCCGAAGTCTCTACCAAACAACTGTCCAAAAACAATCGCAATTGCAAGGACTGATGTGATGTTTGGAACTAGAAGAATAGTTCTCCAGAAAGTTGAACCACGTAGGTGTGGGTTGTGCAGAATCGCTGCCAAACCAATTGAGAAGATCAACATTGGAATTGTTGACAGCAACCAGATGTCAATGGTGTTAACCAAAGCATTCCAGAATCTAGTGTCAGCAATTAGCTCAGTGAAGTTAGCTAGTCCAATGAAGTCCTGAGTTCCTAGAGCATCCCAGTTGAAGAAGGCAATGTAAACAGAGTAGATAATCGGAGCTAGCCCGAAGATCAAGAACATCACAAAGAATGGTGCGGTGAACAGGTAACCCCAACGACCATTCAAAGATAGAACGGCATTTGGGTTGTTCAGTTTCTTAGCTGGCTTCCATGGAGAGGTCGGCTTTGAATTACGTTTCACAGCAGTTTGTGACATTGAATTATCTCTTCAGTTCTGTCTTATTTACACTTGTCAGCGTCAGATAGGCCCTTGGCGTAAGCCTTAGCAGGAACCTTCTCTTTACCGTTGATCACAAGCGACATTGCTGAGCCCATTGCCATATCAATACAACGCTGCAACTTACCTTCGAAGATTGGCTTTAGCTTCTTAACGCCATCTGCGTAGATCTTTCCGGTAGGTGCGTTGTTGAAGAATGGATCCTTGAAACCAACTAGGTCAGAATCTGTGTATAGAGATGGGGTTGATGGGAATAGACCATAAACCTGGAATACCTTCAACTGCTGAGCAGGAGCTAGGTACCAGGAGATGAAGTCCCAAGCTTCTTGCTTGTGCTTAGCACCCTTAGGAATGGTTAGCTGAGAACCACCCTGGTTTCCACCACCACCAGGAATGTCTGCGATGTCCCACTTACCCTTGGTAGTTGGGGCTTGTCCCTTGATGTAGTCCATCATCCAAGCTGGTGCAAGCATTACTGCGAAAGTTCCCTTAGACATACCGACGTTCCAGTCAGATGAGAACTGGCCAACACGAGTACCAATTCCAGCCTTAGCAGCCGTAATTGTTGTGTTGAAAGCAAGTTTCACCTGAGGGTTGGTCTTGAACACTAGCTGACCTGCGTCAGTTCCGTTGTTCTTGTAATACTTCATGGTTCCCTGGTTCATCATCGCAGCGTAAATAGTTGCAACGTTGTCCATGAAACCAATGTTCTTCTTCTTGTCTGCAGCTGAAACCTTAGCCATGTACTTCTTTCCGAAGTCAATGAACTTAGGCCAGGTGTTCCAAGCCTTTGAAACATCTGCACGCTTGTAAGGGAGACCCTTAGCTTTGAATAGATCCCAGCGGTAAGCAACTTCTAGGCCTCCAACGTCAGTTGGGATACCAATTACAGAGTCGTTGTAGCCAACACCCTGGGCCCAGCGCCAAGCTAGGTAGTCCTTCTTCAATTCGGTAGCTGACTTGTTGCCAACTGTGGTGCGAAGAGTGCGTAGGTCAGTGAAACACTGTGGGTATGAACGCCAGAAACCTGAGTATGAGATTTCAACAGCAGCAATATCTGGGTTACCAGCACCACCGGCAGCACACTGGGTGTAAAGGCTAGTTCCGTTTAGTGCATCAAGGTCTGACTTCTTGATGCTTAGTTTGATGTCTGGGTGAAGTTTGCGGTAGTCAGCAACTAGAGCTGGCTGAATAACGTCACCGAAGGTTTCTACCTTTAGAACGGTGCAAGTATCTGTGTCCACAGTAGCTGTGGTGCAGTCAACAACTGCTTGTGCTGGGGTAATTGCCCCTAAAGATCCAAGTGAGATAACACCAGCTGTAATAAGAGCTGCGGTCTTGGCTGAAAGCTTGTTGAACAACATCTCGTTCTCCTATTTGAGGTGTTGCCTCCCCATCTGGTTGTTGTGCGACAACCTGTTGGGGAGGCCTACTTCCTCGGTTATAAGGTTTGTAGTAAACTGCGAAAGCGGTTTCACAGATAAGACAAGTTAAGCGTGAAAGCGGTTTCTTAGCAATCTGAGAAGCCACAGATTTAGTAACTGTTACCAAAAAGTAATCATTTACTCTGTAATACTTTCTCTAATAGAAGAGGTACCCGTGAAGAAGCTCCCGATCCTGAAGAGTGCTGTAGCGCTAGCTATGGCTGGCTTCTTACTTATTGCCCCAGTCTCAGCTAATGCTGCTGGCGAGCGAATCCTGTGGACACAGTCCTTCAATGAAAAAGCAGGTACCAAGGTTGACCCTAAAATCTGGAGCTACAACATCGGTGCCGGTGGTTGGGGTAACAACGAGCAGCAGTATTACACCAACAAGGCAGCCAACATCTCAACCGATGGTAAGGGCAGCCTGGTCATCAAGGCCATCAAAGTTATCCCAGATGACCCAAAGACTGCATACATCTCGAACTGGTGCATTGATTGCGTTTACTCAAGCGCGAGAGTAATGACCAAGGACAAAATTGGTTTCAAGTACGGTTCTATCTCCGCACGCATGCAAGTTCCAGAAGGTGTTGGCATGTGGCCAGCATTCTGGATGCTAGGTGTTCCAAGAAGTAGTTGCGATGGTTGGCCTTCATGTGGAGAGATCGACATCATGGAAGCTAGAGGATCGCAGCCGTATCACTCAGTGCACAGTTTGCACGGCCCTGACTACTCTGGTGGAAATGCTAGAACCAATTATTACTTCTCTGGTAACACTCCACTAACCGGTGGTTTCCACACCTACCGTGTTGATTGGTTGCCTGACAGCGTTAAGTTCTATGTAGACAACAAGTTTGTTGCTGGTGAAAGTAAGAAGTCAATCGCGCCAGACGCTTGGGTTTTCAATGCTGAGTTTTATTTGATTATGAACCTTGCTACCGGAGGAAACTTCGACGGTGGGCAGCTAGATGA
>JBBAML010000026.1:0-11609 GCA_040402515.1 Rhodoluna sp. | reverse complement strand
AAGAGCTCAGAAACCTTGTTTGCCATACTCCTAGACTAACAATGTGGAGATAACCAACGAAATGCACCAGCAAATACTTGAAACTGCAAGAGTCCTTAGTATCCCTATGCGCATCAAGTTCAGAGGGATAACCACCAGAGAAGTTCTCCTATTTGAAGGCCCTAATGGCTGGGCTGAATGGTCACCCTTCACCGAATACGAAGATGAAGAAGCCAGAAGCTGGCTCAAAGCAGCCATAGAGTTTGCCTTCGGAGACATCCCTGAACCAACACTAAAGACCATCAAAGTCAACGCCACCCTAGCTGCAGTCAAAGACGTAAGAGCAGCACTTGGACCCTTTGGCAACTTCGAAGTGGTAAAGATCAAAGTTGCAGAAAAAGGACAAACACTTCAAGACGATCTTGACCGCATCCATGAGGTAAGAAAGTATTACCCAGAAGCACGAATAAGGCTTGATGCTAACGGTGGCTATGACATAGAAACAGCATTAGCCCTAGCTAATGCAATGTATGAAGAAGGAGTTCCTCTGGAATACCTGGAGCAGCCAGTAAAAACCATCGCGGAACTTGCTGAACTAAAACTAAAGCTAAAGGTTCTAAACATCAAGATTGCAGCCGATGAATCAGTCAGAAAAGTAAGTGACCCTCTAGCAGTAGCTCAAGCTAACGCATCAGACCTACTAGTTCTCAAAGCAGCACCTCTAGGTGGAATAAACAACGCTCTCAGAATTGCTAAAGAAGCAGGACTGCCTGTTGTTGTATCAAGTGCATTAGAGACATCAGTAGGAATAAGCATGGGTGTTCACCTAGCTGCTCTTCTAGATAGTGAATACGCAAGTGGTCTAGCTACAGCAGCACTACTAACCGAAGATGTAACAGATACTCCCCTAATCCCAGTCAACGGTGAAATACCAGTAACCAGAATCACACCAAACAAAAACGCCTTAACCAAACTCCAAGCACCAGCAGATAGAACTACGTGGTGGATGGAACGGTTAGAGCGTTGTTTGAAGAATACCTAGGGCTTTGACTTAGAGAGTTCTCTGCCAGCTGTCATTAGTGTGATTATCAATCCAAATATTCCAACACCTGTTGCTATTAGAGCTGCAGATCCCGGTGTGCTTGATTGAGAGATGCTTGAGATAAAAAAGGTGAATGCCATGACAAAGGCATTAAGGCTCCCAAAATGAGGAATAAACCAATTGCGCGCACCGCATGAGTGGTGCGATCTACCCCGTCGAGGACCTCTCCGAGATCAGTCTCGTATCGTTCTTCAAGTTCTGAAAGTGATGAGCCGCAAGATGGACAATCCGAAACTTTGTCGACATCGCAAATGTAAGTACAGTTAGGGCAATTAATCAGATTTTCATTCATGAATTAAATGTAGTCCCCGAATGGAAACTATCTATGTATTTACAGACCTGAATAAACGTGTAAGCCCTTGAAGTAAAGGTTCACGATGGTGAAGTTGAAGAGGATGGCTGTGAAGCCGATCATGGTGAGCCAGGCTGCTCTCTTGCCGTCCCAGCCTCTGGTTGCGGTTGCGTGGAGGTATGCAGCGTAGATAGTCCAGATGATGAAGGTCCAGACTTCTTTGGTGTCCCAACCCCAGAACCTGTGCCAAGCCTTATCTGCCCAGATTGCTCCTGCAATCAGGGTAAAGGTCCAGAGGATAAAACCAATGATGTTGAATTGGTAAGACTGGCGTTCTAACTTCTCTGACTTAGGGAAGACGTTAAGGACGTTCTTGATGATCTTTACGCCTTTGAGCTTTGAGTTGTTGATGAACTTTGACTCTTTCAAAAGTAAGGTGGCAGCTAAAGCTGCGCCAATCATGAAGAATGCTGTTGCCAGAATGGCAACGCTCACGTGGATTACCAACCAATAGTCCTGAAGGGCTGGCATTAATGATTCAACTTGGACGTAGAACAAAGTGTTTGCAGAGCCAATAATCAGAACTACAAATCCTGAAACAAAGGTGGAGATGAATCTGATGTCTCGCCAGATTAGGGCAAGTAAATAGATTGCTGTGACGATGAATGCTCCGGTAATTGAGAATTCATACATATTCGCCCAAGGCACTCTTTGAGCAGCAATACCTCTGGTTAGCACTCCAACACCATGAACAACAGCACCAAGTGTCATCAGCGAGATACCGACAAGTTCTAACTTGTTAGCGAAACTGTCTTTGGCTTTCTTAGCTCCTGCTCTTCTGGTTAGTGCCCAGGCTAGAACAAGGAAGGCAACGGAGTAAAGGGTGAGAGCAGCAAGAACTACGATCCTAGAAAGAGTTGCTAGTTCTGGGTTCAATACAACAGTGCTGTTCATCAGTCCTTTTTCTTCATTGCTTTAGTGATTTCTTTAACAAGTTTAGGCAAAGACTCATCTCTAGATTTAGCCAGAGCTCCAACCTCGATACCTTCGGGAGTCTTTCTGATCCAAACTCTTCTTCTAGGTGTAATCAACATCATGATTAGCCCAAAGAAAGTCAGGATAGAGAAGAACAGAACATAAAGCTCACCAGGGTTATAGGTGATATCTAGAGATGCAAATCTCTTAATACCTTTGAATTCGATTGTTCCTAGCCCTGCAGGTAATTCAGCGGTTTGACCTCTTTCAAGCTTAATTCCCTTAACTCCACTCTTACCGCCGGCAACCTGCTTTAGTCCGTGGGTTTGCAAGTCGAATGCGTTCGAGGCAATGCCGTTATCCAAACCTAGATTTCCAACATAGACATTCAGGGTTAGCAGCGGGTTGATGATTTCAGGGTGAGCTGAGGTAAGGGCCCCAGTTTTTAGCTTTGCAACAGTCGGATAGAAGAAAGCCATCATTCCATACTGCTGAGGCTTAGCGTCAGGGTTCTTAATGACACCCAGTGAGGTCAGATTGGAATCCTGCGGCAGGAAGACAACCGGTCCACTGAATGAGACTTTTCCATCTGCATCTCTAAGCACAATGACAGGTGCAAAACCATTACCGGTTAGATAAACCTTTGAGTTAGGTAACTGAAGTGGATTGTTCACTCTGATTACTTCAGTGGTTGGATCCTGGTTAGCGAGCTTGCTTGTCACTGATGCGATGAAATCTAGTGGCCTGCCGTAGTTATTTGGGTTGACGTAGTCGTAGGTAGTTTCGAACTTATCAAGTGTGATGCTGAACGGAGTTAGGTTCTTTGAGTCAAAGAGAAGGCCTGGTGTATAGGAGTCATAGCCAGCTTCGTTATTTACGAAGGTTTCACCTTCAACTAAAACTCTTTGCGCTGAATAGCTAAGTGCTCCACCTAAACCGACAGAGATCAGAACACCGATTAGTGAAGTGTGAAACAGCAGGTTTCCTGTTTCTCTCAGGTAACCCTTTTCGGCTCTGATTGATCCTTTTTCAGAGACAACTCTGAAACGCTTTGACTTCAAATACTTTTCAGCTTTGCTGAGCTTGTATTTCTTATCTGTATTGGCTAGAAGTTTGTATGCAGGTAGACGAGATAGCGATGTTGGTGGTTGTGGTGGTGGAGCCATCAGTGCTTTGTAATGAACATCTACTCTAGGTATTACACAACCGATTAGAGATATGAAGAGCAGTAAATAAATACTTGAGAACCAAGAGGAAGAGTAAACGTCAAAGAGTTGCAGGTTATCCAACCAAGGTGCAATATCTGGATTGTTCTTGAAGTAGATGATGACACCGTTTGGATCTGCAGAACGTTGTGGGTAAAGAGAACCAGGAACTGAAGCTAGCGCTAAAAGCAAAAGAAGAATGAGGGCGATGCGCATGCTGGTGAGCTGTCTCCAGATCCAGCGCAACCAAGACTTGAAGGACAGATCTGGTGCTTCAATCGGTTCGTTGTATTCCTTACGAACTACATATTTCTCAGATGGTTGGGGTGAAGACAAGGGTCACCTCCGCAATGTATTCCATGAAGATTTGCCATAAGCCGGTAACGAGTAGTAAGCCCAGAACGATGAGCAGTGCCCCACCGAAGAGGTTGATTGCTCTGATGTGCTTTTTGATAAAGGAGATGGACTTGGTTGCCCAACTAAAGCCAGCAGCAGCCACTACAAAGGGAAGGCCTAAGCCTAGAGAGTAAATAACCGCTAGGAAAGCACCTCGATTAGCTGAACCTGAATCTAGAGCAAGATTCAAAACTGCTCCCAGTGTTGGGCCAATACAAGGGGTCCAGCCTAGACCGAAGACAAGGCCCAGTAGTGGTGCTCCGATAAGCCCTGCGGTTGGTTTCAGATTGAACTTTATAGTTCTCTGAGCAAAGTCAAAACCACCGACTAGAACAATTCCAAACAGGATAACCAGTAATCCAGATCCTCGAATAATCCAGTTCTTAGTTTCACCGTGAAGGAAAGAACCGAAACCACCAAAGCCTGCACCTAGTAATACAAAGACAACTGTGAATCCAAGAACAAATAACACTGAACCCAGAATTACTCTGGACTTTGTGCTGGTTGACCCTGAAACAAAACCTAAGTAACCAGGTAGGAGTGGAAGAACACAAGGGCTAAAGAATGAAATCAAACCAGCAAGAAATGCAATTGGTGTTGCCACCAAAAGTGATCCGTTAGTTATTGCTTCAAAATTCAATCTGCTAAGTCCTCTGCAATAACTGACTTAATTAGTGCTTTTAGAGTTGCCTTCTCTGCAAGACCTAATACTCTGGCTGCAACTCTTCCCTGTCGATCTATAACCAACGTTGTTGGAACTGCACTTGGAGTCACAACTCCGGTAAAAGCTAGAACGATACTTCCTGTGTTGGCATCAATCAGAGTTGGGTAGGTAACTTTGAAATTTCTGTTGAAAGACATTGCAGTGTCTGCGGTGTCTCTAACATTCACACCAACAAACTGCGCTTGACCGTTGAACTCTTCTGAGAGCGCAACAAGATCAGGAGTTTCAACTCTGCACGGTGGGCACGATGCGTACCAAAAGTTCAAGACAGTAACAACACCTGCTAGGTTGGATGAACTTATGACCTGGTTATTAGTGTCAACACCTGACCAGCTAACTGCTTCTGCTCTAGCTGGAATCTTGAATTCTGTAACAGTGCCATCGCCCGATTGGTAGGTGTTGTTCAAACTTGGCGTCTCAGTGCAAGCACCGAGTGAGAGTGAAGACAAAATAACTAGCGCAGCAATTAGTTTCTTCACACTGCACCGCTGTCTATTGCTTTGATTTCCTTAGCTGGTTCAGAGTAATTGACTTCACTGAACTTGCCGTTTACGTATTCAAATGTTGTGATGCTAGAAAGCGAGCAACGACGCTTTCTAGGGTCGTGAGCTAACTTCTCGCCCTTTAGTGAGAGGTGAGTAATCCAGATTGGAAGTTGATGGGTGACTATTACGACATCACCACTGGTCACAGACTCTGCTGCTTCAACCATTGCTTTCTGCATCCTTGCCACGATGCTGACAAATGGTTCTCCCCAACTAGGTCTTGCTGGATTTCTGAAGTGCCACCAGAGGTGAGGCTTGAGAGCCAGGTTCTTGACCCCCATCTTTCTACCTCTAAAGGCATTGGTGGGTTCAATCAATCTCTGATCGGTTTGTAGTTCTAGTTTGAAGAGCTCTACAAATGGTTGAGCTGATTCTTGGGCTCTGTCTAAAGGAGAGCTAAATAGGGAAACGACAGGTGCCTTTAGGCTCTTTAGTTCCTGAGCTGCAGCCAATGCCATCAACTTGCCCTTATCGGAAAGGTGGAAGTTAGGTAACTGCTCGTAGAGCACACCTTCTGGGTTATAGACCTCACCGTGGCGAACTAGATGAACACGATTGGCAGGCATAGGTCAAGTCTATCGCCGACTAAACTTGGGGTTTAGGCGTGATTTAGACGAAAGAAAACAAAATGCGCGAACGCATCCTGGTAAAAGATTTAGCAGCAAGAGAAGATGGTCCAGTCCTTATTGGTGGCTGGGTTGAGACCCTTAGAGATCAGAAGCGTATTCAGTTCATCGTTCTCAGGGATGAGACAGGTTCCGTTCAGGTTACCTACCCAAGACCAGCTGAGGTTGATGCCCTAGCTGACTCAGTTTCAACCTTGACTACAGGCTCATTTGTCTGGGTAAAGGGCCGCCTAGTCCACGACGAGCGCGTAAAGCTCGGCGGTATTGAATTACAGCTAGATGACCTAGAGATCATTACCCTGGCAGACCCTGAGACTCCTATTGCTGAAGACTCAGGTATCGATAAGCGTCTTGACTGGAGATACATCGACCTACGCAGACCAGAGATGAATCTAGCCTTCAGAATCCAAACCACTATCGAGCATGCCTGGCGAACATACTGGGTAGACAACGGCTTCATTGAGATTCACTCACCAAAGCTAATGTCTTCCCCTTCTGAATCTCACGCAGAGTTATTCAAGATGGAATACTTCGAGACAGTTGCATACCTAGCTCAGTCTCCTCAGTTCTATAAGCAGATGGCGATGATGGCTGGCTTTGGTCGCATCTTCGAAATTGGTCCAGTGTTTAGAGCTGACCCTTCATTTACTTCAAGACACGCAACTGAGTTCACCTCAGTTGATATGGAAGTCTCATACATCGAATCTCATGAAGACATCATGAAAATGCAAGAAGACCTAATGGTTGCCGCTTTATCTGCTGTTAAGGAAAAGCACGGCGATGAGATCAAGCGTCTATTCGATGTTGATGTTGTGGTTCCAACTACTCCATTCCCAAGAATCCCTCTAGCTGAAGCTATCGACATTGTTGCTAAGCGTGGTCACGAGATTACTCGTGGGGGAGATATGGACCCAGAAGGTGAAAGACAGATTGCAGCTCACGTTGCAGAAACTCTAAACCACGAGTTTGTCTTCCTAACCGACTACCCATCGACAGTTAGACCGTTCTATCACATGAGACATGCTGACAACGATGCTCTAACTAACAGCTACGACCTCATTTGGCGTGGAACTGAAATCACTACCGGTGCTCAACGTGAACACCGTCTAGAGGTTCTAATCGAACAAGCTAAGAGTAAGGGACTAGATCCTGCAGGGCTTCAGTCATACATGGACTTCTTCAAGTTCGGTGCTCCACCGCACGGTGGTTTCGGTATGGGTCTTCTAAGAGTTGTAATGCTCTTGCTTCACGAAACAAACATTCGTGAAGTTGGTTACCTATTCCGTGGACCTAACCGCCTAGAGCCGTAAACCATGTTTGAACGTTCTGCCCAAATACAAGGTGTTAATGCCGCGTATACGGAAGAACAGCAAGCTAATTACAAAGCCCAGCACGATGCCATTGCTGAAGCGATAGCCGTTCAGAAGCGTAAAGGGTCACTCTTTAGCGATGTTGATGTTCAGAAACTAATCGCTGATCACTATGCATTCGTAAAGCAGTTCTGGACCCCAAGCAAACAGGCATACAAATCTCTAGCCCTGACATATGTGCTAGACCCGGCTTTCGAAGCAACCTATGAGTCGTTCGAGCCGGGCCTAGCTAAATACATAAAGAGTGCAATAGAGATTTGGGCTGACCAGAATCTTGACTAGCTATTACGCATCTTGTTTATTTCGGCCCTTGACATAAATGGCTCGCCTTTCCAGCCGTATGAGAGATACTTCTGGAATGAAGAAACCGCGAATAAGAAGATAGCCAGGGTAAGAGATCTGTAGTTGTCTAGGCGATAGGCAACAAAATCCCAAAGTAGTCCTGCATCGTTATTAGGACCGGCAACAACTAGGAAGGCGAATAGCCCAACCGGTATAAGGGCTAATCTCCTGATGGTTTTATAAGCTCTGCGGTACGCGAGGTCACGTCTTCCTATTTGGAGCTCGTCAGAGATTCCATGTGTATTGAAAACAAAACGCACAGAAGCTGCCTGCATAAATAGCAGTGCTAGCAAGGAGAATGCCCAAGCAAGTATGTTGTGCTCCTTGTTTGCAACATCTATCGTCCAAACATATAGAGCCAAGATGCTCAACACGTTGATGATGATTCGCGCTGGCGTGTTAACTAGTCCATCAAAGAACTGACTTGTTCGTAGCCAAGTCACTACTTTACGTTCGGCAAAACTGGCCCAAGTGTCGGCGGACGACTCAAAGCGGTCTGCAGCCTGATCCATTTTCTCCTCAAGAGATTGTTTCTTGATTGTCATTAGTTTTCCTCCAAGCTAAAGATCTGTTCTACTTTCTTATTAAGCGCTTTGGCTATGCGCAAGGCGAGCACAAGGCTCGGGCTATATTCGTTTCTCTCGATATAGCCGATGGTCTGATAGTGGACATCAACGGCATCAGCTAACTGTTGCCTGGTAATTCCAGCCTTAGACCTTAGTGCTTCGAGCCGGTTGAATACGAGCTCTTCATCTGCTTTAGGTTTACGTCCCATGTATGTAGCATAATTGCTATGTAGTAATAATGCAACACGCTAGCCGTCGTGTTTCGACCAATCAAGAACCTGCAAATCAGTAACTCTCTTGAAGTGCTTTATGTTACGGGTCACCAGAACCGCTTTCTGAGATAGCGCGTGACCGGCAATCATTGGATCTATGTTCCCTATCCCTATTCCATCGCGAGTCAACTTTGCGACCAGGGCGCCAGAAGATTCAGCAGCTTGCTTGTCAAAAGGTATTACTTCAATCATCGAAGTAAATAAACGGAGGGTAGCCAGTGCCCTGGGTCCAACGTTTGCGTTGTTTGCCCCTGCCCAGAGTTCGTGAGCGACAATCGAAGACATTGCTAAATCTTCAATGTTGGCTAATTCAAAATTTAGAAGACTTTCTCGATGAAATCTCATGACGTCGATAATTGTGCTGGCATCGAGGTGATACTTCATTCGGCACCCTTGAAAAACTCAGCGACTGCTGGATTGATTCTTATGAGCGCGTTATCTCTCTTGAATTCCATGGCTTTGATTTCGTCTCGTTCTGCCTTTGTAATCGATCTGATCTGAGCTATGAAAGCTGCCTTCAGCGCGTCTCTATCCATCGGTTCGAGGATAATAATTCCGGAGACTGGGTCAAAAGAAATTCTTACCTGTTCTGTCGGAACTCTCATAGATGCTGGTATCCGAATAGCTTGGCTTCCGCCATTCATGAACACTTTGCCAACCACACTCTCGGGTACGGTATCCAGAGCTTTACGAATCAATCTTTTACTCAACTTTCACCCCTAAATCTTTGTATAGACATATCGTATAGATATATTCTGCGATGTCAAGAGTTACTTATCGAACGAATTCGTCTAGAGCCCCTCTGAGCCTTACTGGATCGATTCGCCAGTAGTTGTGGATCTTTCCGTTGATTAGAAGTACTGGAACTTCCTCTGAGTATTTGTTCCAAAGCTCTTCATCGACCAGGATGTCGTGTTCGACTAGGTTCACTTGAATGTGTCTGGCAACTCCGGTGTATTCGGCTCTAAAGGCCCCAACGACAGCATTGACGGTCACCCTAGCTTCATCACATAGGTGACAGCCAGACTTACCTATCAAGGTGAGGTCAATCGTTGTGGTCATACGTCCAGATTATTCCAGTTAGCAACCTAAACTTATCTCGTGGCTAAATCCCCTAAAAAGCCCGCAGCTGCTTTCTTTGATGTCGACAACACCCTTGTTCGTGGATCAACTAGTTACCAGTTCGGCAAAGAAGCGTATCGACGCAAGTTCTTCCCTAGGAAGGACTTCATTGCGTTCGCCTGGGGTCAGATCATGTTCCTCACCAAAGGTGAGACAGAGCACATGCTCTCTGCAATCAAAGACAGAGCACTGGAACTTGTTAAGGGTAGAAAATACGACGAGATGATCGAACTGGTCTCAGTCGTCTATAAGCAAGAAATCAAGCAAAGGCTTTGGCCAGAAACTGCAAAGCTAGCGAAGCAACATATTGAAGCTGGTAGAGAAGTATGGCTCATCACTGCTGCACCTCAGGAGATGGGTGAAGAGATTGCTAAGCAGCTAGGTCTAACTGGAGCTCTTGGGACAAGACTAGGCAAAGTCGATGGAATTCTTACCGGTGAAATCATTGGTAAACCTCTGCACGGTAAAGAGAAAGCCAAAGCTATCAAGAAGCTGGCTAAAGATCGTGGTTTTAGTTTGAGAAAGTCATTTGCATACTCAGATTCACACAACGATCTACCGATGCTCACCCTCGTCGGTCACGCAGTTGCTGTGAACCCAGATAAGTTACTCAAGATTTATGCAAAGGCTGCTGGCTGGAAGATTTACGACTTCAAGCGCAGAGAGCTTCGTGCAGCCAAGAAGCATGCCAAGAATGAAATCAAAATCGGTAAACGAGGATAAATTAACTTGTTAAACAAAAACCCCGTCTGAGTGATCTCAAACGGGGTTCTCTATTTAGAACTACTTCTTATTGCGGCGTTGGTGGCGGGTCTTACGAAGCAATTTACGGTGCTTCTTCTTAGACATACGCTTACGGCGCTTCTTTACAACTGAACCCACAAAGACCTCTTTTAATTTAGTAAACAGATCCGAACCCCTTGGGTGTTCGGTTCGTTTTATTCTAGCCGACCTCAAGAGAGCCAAACCCCAGAGCCTAACCTCCCCTGAGTTAGCCTCATTCGGCCATAAACTCAACCTCGATGACTGAACAATTGCCGTTCGAACTAATGGCCAAAGAGCGTGGCTTTGAGGTTAGGCACTACCCTAAGCACGTACTAGTCCAGGTGGTAGTTAAAGGTGAATTCAACGCTGCCGGTAGTCAAGCCTTTCGCCCGCTCGTAAATTACATCTCAGGGGCAAATGCTTCCCGAGAGAAATTCGCAATGACCGCTCCAGTAATTCAAGCTCCGGTAGCTGAAACTCACACAGTTAGTTTTGTTCTTCCAGAAGGGGTTAACCTCAAGGACTTACCTGTCCCCCTAGATGCCAAGGTGACAACGGTTGAGGTAAAGCCTCACTATGCTGCTGCAGTTTCATTCAGAGGACTAGCTAGCTGGGAGCACTTTAAATCTTTTGGAGATCAACTACTTGTTGATGTTCAAAGCGCTGGCCTAAAGGCGGTTGGCGATCCATACTATGCACGCTTTGATCCACCCTGGAAGCCAGGCTTCCTCAGAAGAAATGAAGCAATAGTTGTATTAGCTGGATATCCCTCGAAAGGAAACAAATGAAAATCAATAACCTAGTTCGTAAGTCCATCTCTGAGCTCTTCGGTGTGATGGTATTCGTCACCTCGATTGTGGCAGCCAACTTCAACCCAACTTTCCATAACCTAGCGCTAGCTGGAACTCTTGGTGTAATGATCTTGCTTACCGCTGGTATCTCAGGTGGACACCTAAACCCAGCAGTCTCGCTATTCTTCTTTGCTCGTAAGGGAATCGACCTGCAGACACTCGTTGCTTATTGGGTGGCGCAGCTATCTGGTGCAGCTCTTGGTCTATACCTAGGTTTTGCCCTAAGTGGTTCTGAAGTTAGAGCTATAACACCACCGGCAGGTATTTCAGCCAACGGTGTCTTCATCGGAGAATTGTTTGCAACTACAGTCTTGGTAATCATCATCAACAGACTTATCTCAACCAAGAGTGCACATTTGATTCCTCTAGCCGTCGGCTTCTGGGTTCTTGCAGCTAGCACATTCACACTCACCGGGGCTCAGGCTAACCCTGCTGTTACCTTCGCTCTAATGCTTCGTGATGGCTTTACTCAAGGCA
>JBBAML010000025.1:4699-11741 GCA_040402515.1 Rhodoluna sp. | reverse complement strand
TTAGCAACTACATTGCGCACCTGCTCAGGCTCAGTTGAATCTAGTACTACTAGTTCAACACCGTAGTTCTTAGTTATAACCTCAGGAGCAAGCGATGAGCCACCCATGCCACACAAAACAAAACGGTTTACGCCAGCCTTAAGAAATGATTCGCGTAGAGCAAGAATTTCTGGAATCAGGGGAGCGGAGTCGCTTGCTGAATTAACCCAGCCGAGACGGATTGCTGATTCAGATTCTGCTTCCTTACCCCAAACAGTGAAGTCCTTGTTTGCGATTCGACTTGCAATGCGTTGTGAAACCAACTCGTCAATGGTGTTCTTTACAGCATCATCTGCAAGACCCTGAACGTTTACTTTAAGTGACATTACTTTGCAGCCTCCAGTGCAGCCTCAACTGATGCAACTAATTCGTTCCAAGAGATGATGAACTTATCAACGCCTTCGGTCTCCAAAAGCTCAGTCACATCGTCGTAGCTAATGCCAACTGCAGCTAGTTCAGCCAAGATGCTGCGCGAATCTTCGTAGTGACCCTGAATACTGTTTGCTGGAACAACTCCGTGATCGAAGACAGCTTCCATCGTCTTCTCTGGCATGGTGTTTACAAGCTCAGGAGCAACCAACTCTGTGACATACAGAGTGTCACTCAGTGCTGGGTCCTTGACACCAGTTGAGGCCATTAGTGGCCGCTGCTTGTTTGCTCCGGCCGCAGTAAGCGCTGACCAACCTTCAGTTGCAAATTCCTGTTCATAAACTTCGTAGGCAAGACGAGCGTTAGCCAACGCTGCTTTGCTCTTTAGTGCTAGAGCTTCATCAGATCCAATAGCAACTAGCCTCTTGTCAATTTCTGTGTCAACTCTAGAAACGAAGAAAGACGCTACCGAGTGGATTTTGCTTAGGTCGTGGCCGTTTGCTTTAGCCAGAGCAATACCTGCTTGGTAAGCAGCAATAACTTCCTTGTATCTCTGCAGAGAGAAGATGAGAGTAACGTTTACGCTGATTCCATTTGAAATAACCTCGGTAATCGCAGCAAGACCGGCCTTGGTAGCAGGAATCTTGATCATGACGTTCTCTTTGTTAACTTTTGCAAACAGTTCTTTTGCCTGTGTAACAGTGTTGGCAGTGTCATTAGCAAGACCAGGCTCAACTTCAATTGACACGCGACCATCAAAACCATGACTTGCTGAGTAAACACCAGCAAAGATGTCACAGGCATCTGCAACATCTTTAGTTGTGATCTCGAAGATTGCCTCAGCAGCTGAAGCACCAGCCTTCGCAAGATCTGCTACCTGCTCTGAATATCCATCACCTTTACCAATTGATCCGGCGAAGATGGTTGGGTTAGTAGTAACACCTGAGACGCTTCTCGACTCAATAAGTGCAGCTAGTGCACCTGAGTTGATTCTGGTGCGTGACAGGTCATCAAGCCAGATGCTGACGCCGTTTGCTGCTAGTTGTGCTAATGGGCTGTTCATGTGTTTCCTTCTTCTAGTTACTTAAAGATTTCTCAGCAGCTGCGATAACTGCTTCGGTGGTGATGCCAAATTCTCTGAAGAGCGTCTTGTAGTCAGCTGAAGCTCCGAAGTGTTCGATTGAGACACTCTCACCCTTGCCTCCGACATACTTCTGCCAACCAAGTGAAAGACCAGCTTCGACTGAAACTCTCGCTGTGACTTCAGCAGGTAATACAGACTCTTTGTATTCTGCTGACTGCTCTTCGAACCATTCCAAACACGGAGCGGAAACAACTCTGGTTGGAACACCTTTAGCTTCAAGTGCAATTCTTGCGTTGACGGCAAGTTGAACTTCCGAACCAGAGGCAATCAGAATTACTGCTGGCTTGGAGTTTGAAGCGTCCACCAAGGTATATGCACCCTTAGATGTTAGGTCTGCAGATGCGAAGGTTGCACCAGTTTCATCCTGAGCACCACGAGGGAATACTGGGATGTTCTGACGAGTTAGCGCGATACCAGCTGGACCTTGACGTCTTTCCAACATTGTCTTCCAAGCCTGAGCAACCTCGTTGGCATCACCAGGACGAACAATGTCCAGTCCAGGGATAGCGCGAAGGGTTGCCAGCTGTTCGATTGGCTGATGTGTTGGACCGTCTTCACCAAGAGCCACGCTGTCGTGAGTCCATACAAAGATCGAAGGAACACCCATTAGAGCTGCTAGACGCACAGCAGGACGCATGTAATCGCTGAAGATTAGGAAAGTTCCACCAAAAGCACGAGTCTTTCCGTGCAGCACAATTCCGTTCAGAATTGCCGCCATTGCATGCTCACGAATACCGAAGTGAAGCACTCGACCATACTGGTCACCGGTCCACTCGTGGGTTGACCACTTCGCTGGGACGAATGACTTCGCACCTTCGATTGTGGTGTTGTTAGATTCGGCTAGGTCAGCTGAACCACCCCAAAGCTCAGGCATTACCTTCGCAATCGCGTTGATAACTTTTCCGCTGGCAGATCTAGTTGAGATTTCAGTACCTGATTCGAAGTTAGGAAGAGCTGAAACTAGTTCTTTAGGAGTGCTGCCGCTTTCAACGCGATCAAAGAGTGCCTTGTGTTCTGGGTTAGCTGCAGCCCAAGCATCAAACTTTGCCTGCCAAACTGAGCGAGCATCTTCTGCACGCTTTGCGGCATTTGAACGAGTGTGGCCGATTACTTCATCGGTAACTTCGAAAGTTAGTTCTGGGTTGAATCCAAGAGCAGTCTTTAGACCAGCAAGTTCTTCTGCACCAAGAGCTGAACCGTGAATCTTTCCGGTGTTCTGCTTCTTAGGTGAAGGCCAACCAATGATGGTTCTAAGAGTGATCAGAGAAGGCTTGTTAGTTACAGCCTTTGCTTTCTGAATTGCGTCATAGAGCTCAACTAGATCCTCTTTGTAGTTGCCGGTTTTCTTCCAGTCAACAGTCTGAGTGTGCCAACCGTAGGACTCGTAGCGAGCGGTTAGGTCTTCTGTGAAAGCGATGTTGGTGTCATCTTCGATTGAAATCTGGTTGCTGTCGTAGATCACAACGAGGTTGCCAAGTTCCTGATGTCCTGCAAGAGAAGCTGCTTCGCTGGTAACACCTTCCTGCATGTCACCGTCACCTGCGATTACATATACAAAGTGATCGAAAGCGCTCTGTCCCTGCTCTGTTGCTGGATCGAATAGTCCACGTTCAAATCTAGATGCGTAAGCAAAACCGGTGGCTGATGCTAAACCTTGACCTAGGGGACCGGTCGTAATTTCAACACCCTTGGTGTGACCATATTCTGGGTGGCCAGGTGTTAGAGATCCCCAGGTTCTTAGAGCCTTTAGATCGTCGAGTTCAAGACCAAAGCCGGCAAGATAAACCTGGTTGTAGAGAGTTAGTGAGGAGTGACCAACGCTGAGGATGAAGCGGTCTCTTCCGATCCAGTGCTCATCTTTAGGGTCATGATTCATAACCTTCTGAAAGAGTAGGTAGGCAACCGGAGCTAGTGAAATCGCAGTACCTGGGTGACCATTGCCAACCTTTTCAACTGCATCTGCTGCTAGAACTCTTGCAGTATCTACTGCTCGTGAATCAACTTCATCCCAAATTAGCGACACTGGGTTCTCCTTATATCAATTTGCAAAATCAAACACAGGTCAGCTTCATCGCTCTGTGAGTATTGCTCTAGAAATGGCCAGAAATGATGATTTCTGGACTCGAATTGGTGCAAATGAAGTCTATACCCGCATAGACATTTGATTACGGACATGTAACGGTTGTCGCAATTTGGCTTAGACTTGAGGGAATGATTCCCCAAGCCAAAACCTCTGTAATAGCCTTGCCGCGGGCAAAAGGCTTGTCTTTGGCTAAGGCTTATTTGGCGCTAACCAAGCCCAGGGTCATTGAATTACTGCTGATTACCACTATTCCAGTCATGATTTTGGCTCAACGGGGGATTCCCGAGCTCTGGTTAGTGCTGGCTACCTTCATTGGTGGTGCGATGAGCGCAGGATCAGCAAATGCCTTCAACTGCATTATTGACACCGATATTGACAAGATCATGGGCCGAACCAAGAACCGCCCACTGGTCACAGGTCAGCTTTCAAGCCTCCAAGCCAAAGTGTTTGCCACTGTTCTGGGCATAGTTTCAGTGCTTTGGCTAGGTTTCTTCGTTAACTGGCTCAGCGCTGGTCTAGCACTGGCGGCGGAACTCTTTTATATCTTCATTTACACCCTGCTCCTAAAGCGAAGAACCTCTCAAAACATCGTATGGGGCGGTGCCGCTGGCGCAATGCCAGTGCTAATTGGCTTTAGCGCGGTCACAAACAGCCTCGGCTGGTCTGCGGCAGCCCTGTTCCTGATCATCTTCCTCTGGACACCTCCGCACTACTGGCCATTGTCTATCAAATACAAGGATGACTATCAGGCTGCAGGTGTCCCAATGCTTCCAGTGGTAGCCAACCCAAACAGAGTTGCCCTTGAAATAGTTATCTACAGCTACGCGATGGTTCTAAGCACCTTTGTGCTGATTCCAATTGCACCTATGGGGCTCATATACTCAGCAACTGCAGTGCTAGGTGGCGCTTGGTTTATTTTCGAAGCACATCTTTTGCAGAAGAAGACCAAGTCTGGAACTGAGAACAACCCAATGCGGTTATTCCACATTTCTATTTCATACCTAACAGTTCTGTTCATAGCAATCGGCGTTGACCCGTTGCTCTTCGTCAAGTTGTTCTAAGCCTGTTTCAGTTCTTCTAATCTGGCTAGAGAATCATTTCTCTCGGCGGAATGATCAACGATCTGGTCTGGATAACCAAGGTTATATCCATCAAATCTTTCCCAAGGTTCATGAACATCAGCACCGGTTAGATGTCTAAGCTCTGGAATATACTTGCGAACATAGTTGCCAGCAGGATCAAATTTCAATCCCTGCATTACCGGATTAAAGATTCTGTAATAAGGGGAGGCATCAGTTCCACAGCCCGCAGTCCACTGCCAGCCGTGTGAGTTTGAAGCAGGATCAAAGTCGCTGAGATGCCTCTCGAAGAACTCAGCACCTCTAGTCCATTCGATATGCAGGTCTTTGACCAAGAACGAGGCAACAATCATGCGCACTCTGTTGTGCATCCAACCTTCGGAAAGCAATTGCCTCATACCAGCGTCAACCATCGGATAACCAGTTTTACCTTCACACCAAGCTTGGAAGCGTTCCTCAGCTTGTGCACCAGTGTCATACCTGAGTTTCTTGAACTTAGGTTCGTAGTAGTCATCGAGAGTATGAGGGTAATGGTGGAGAACATCAGCATAGAACTCACGCCAGGCAATTTCCTTACGGAACACCCAAGCACCTTCGTCACTTCCAAGATCAGCTAAGAGAGTCCTAGGGTGAACCTCACCATGAGCTAGAGCGTGCGAGAGGTGCGAAGTTCCGCTTAGATCCGCGCGATTACGGTCATCGCTGTAGCTAACAAGTGCTCGCTTGCGGAATCTCTCAAAGGTTCTAAGAGCAAAAGCCTCACCAGCAATCACCTTGATAGGAGATTCCTTGGAAGGAGTTGGAATTGAGTCAGAATCTAAAAGCTTCAACCAGTTGATGGCCTTGACATTAAGTTCAAAAGGAGCTTGATTGCTTAGCGGGTTCCAGTTGTTGAAAAACGGTGTGTATACACGGTAATTAGTGCCATCTGGTTTTCTCACAGTGCCCGGCTCAACTGCATAGGCAGACCCAATTAACTTGAGTTGAACACCAGCACTAGATAGAGCCGAACCCACAGCGCTCTGCTCCGCAACGCCTTCAGGATCAAATCGCTTCATTGCAAATACAAAATTTGCTGATGCAGTATTCGCTGCAGCAACAAGCTCTTTGCCTGCATCCTCTGAACCTTGGAGTGTCTTGATGCTTAGCTTGTTTCCAATAGAGGCATCCAGCGCTTTGAAGGATTCGGTCAGGCTGTGCTGTCTGATGCCTTCTAAAGTTTCGTAGTTTGCGAGATTAACTAAAACAACCGGGTAAATATCTTTCGATTCTTTACTCGCAGCAACTAAGGCTTCGTTGTCCTGAAGTCTTAGATCCTTGCGAAACCAAAAGATAACGCTCATTTCTTTGCTAGCCAGTTTCTAGAGATAAGCATTTGCAGAGTGAGAGAACTCATAATCAGGCAAGCACCAAACATGTGAAGAGCAACGAGAGCAATAGGTAATCCGATTCTTACCTGAAGGATTCCAATTGCTGCCTGCATGGCAAGAAGTCCTAGGAATACGTAACCAGCTTTGAGAGCAAAGCGAGGTGCTGATGTTCGGTGGAGGACTAAGAGTTGAATAAGAACTAGTCCCAGAAGGATGTATGCAGGATAGGAGTGAATGTGCACCAGAAGATCCGAGTTGAGGCCGTTTCTAGGTGTTTCAGCGTCTCCTGCATGAGGGCCAGAGCCTGTAACTATGACACCGATCACAATCGCTAATACTCCAATAGGGAAAGTGATGGAGTTTAGAAGTTTTGTGGTCTTGGTAGCTTCAAATGTCCATTCGGCATAGAAACGCCATACCAATACGACTGCAATGCAGATCAGAACTCCTGAAACTAAGAAGTGTGCTCCAACGATCCAAGAGTTCAAGCCAGCTAGCACGGTGATGCCACCAATAATCGCCTGAGCAACAATGCCAAGCCCAAGTGCAAAAGCAGGCCAGACCAGACCGAACTTCTCAGCCTTTGGCAATCTGATGATGGTTAGGTAGGTGAGAATCGCAACTAGAAGAAGCACAAAGGTAAGGAGGCGGTTAGCGAATTCGATTACTCCGTGAATGCCTAATTCTGGAACATTGGTGTATGAACCAGGTTCACATTCGGGCCAAGTTGGGCAGCCAAGACCTGAACCAGTTAGACGGACAGCACCACCAGTTACAACAATAAGAATCTGGCTGACTAGGGAAGCCCAGACATAGAGCTTTAATCTGGCTGGACCGAGAATAGCATTCAACAAAAACATTGCCTTTCGTGGCATTTCGGGGGTTACACATTGGGTAACGTTTAGATAAACTTAGACTACTCGCGAAGCCAGAAATCGCTTAACTGGCACTCAGATTT
>JBBAML010000025.1:0-4599 GCA_040402515.1 Rhodoluna sp. | reverse complement strand
GACAACATCAAGTACTTCGTTCGTTCAACCGAGAAGCAAGCAAATACTTGGGATGAACTACCCGAAGACATCAAGAACACCTACGAGAAGCTAGGTATTCCTGAGGCGGAGCGTCAAAGACTGGTTTCTGGTGTTGCAGCTCAGTATGAATCAGAAGTGGTTTACCACCAGATCAACGAAGAACTTGAGAAACAGGGAGTTATCTTCCTAGACACCGATACAGCTCTAAAGGAGCACCCTGAACTATTCCAGGAATACTTCGGAACCGTAATCCCTGCGGGAGATAACAAGTTTGCTTCCCTAAACACTGCAGTTTGGTCAGGTGGTTCATTCGTTTATGTTCCTAAGGGTGTTCACGTAGAGATTCCACTTCAGGCTTACTTCCGCATCAACACTGAAAACATGGGCCAGTTCGAGAGAACTCTGATCATTGCTGACGAAGGTTCTTACGTTCACTACATTGAAGGATGTACTGCACCTATCTACAAGAGTGATTCATTGCACTCAGCTGTAGTTGAAATTATTGTGAAGAAGAATGCTCGCGTTCGCTACACAACCATCCAGAACTGGTCTAACAACGTATACAACTTAGTTACCAAGCGCGCAGTCGCGCACGAAGGTGCAACCATGGAGTGGATTGATGGCAACATCGGTTCAAAGGTAACCATGAAGTATCCAGCAGTTATCTTGGCTGGAGAGCACGCAAGGGGAGAGACACTGTCTGTTGCTTTTGCAGGTGAAGGACAGCACCAGGATGCTGGTGCCAAGATGATTCACCTAGCTCCATACACTTCATCATCAATTGTTTCTAAGTCAATTGCTCGTGGTGGCGGAAGAACTTCTTACCGTGGAGAGATCCGAGTAAATCCTGGTGCACACCACTCAGCCAACACAGTTCGCTGTGATGCTTTGTTGATTGACACAATCTCAAGAAGCGATACTTACCCTGCTGTTGATGTTCGTGAAGATGATGTGACAATGGGTCACGAGGCTACTGTCTCTCGCGTAAGCGATGAGCAGCTGTTCTACCTCCAGTCACGAGGTATGGCAGAAGACGAAGCAATGGCAATGATTGTTCGTGGTTTCATTGAGCCGATTGCTAAAGAACTACCAATGGAATATGCGCTTGAACTTAACAAGTTGATTGAAATGCAAATGGAAGGCGCTGTCGGTTAATGAGCGCTCCAGTTCAACACAGTTTATCCGAGCACAGCCATGGCGCTGGTGTTCCACTGCAGATTAGAAGTGATCGTCCACGTTCAACTTCAGTTGCAGACTTTCCTGCGATTACACAGCAGCAAGATCTTTGGAGATATCTAAACGCAGATCAACTCAAGGGTCTTGATTCAGATGTTCTTGCTGAGTACTCAGAGCAGGTTAGCTACTCAGGTCCTCAAGGAGTGAGTTTCGAATGGATTTTGAGTTCAGCCGCACCAGTGGGTTCAATTGGTGTCCCAGAAGACAGAGTTAGTGCTGCCGGTTACACCAATGCAAGTAAAACACTTTTAGTGAAGATTGCAGATGAATTAGTTAGTGAAGAGAAAATCACCATTTCTGTAAAGGGTGTCTCTTCAACTACATCAGCTCTGCACATTTTCGTTGAGGCAGGGAAGTTCAGTAGCACCACACTTGTTCTAGAGCACTCAGGTTTAGGTGTTCTTGCCGAAAACGTTGAAATCTCAGTTGCCGATGAAGCAAAGCTAAACTTTGTCTCACTGCAGAACTGGGAGAGTGGCTCTGCTCACGTTTCAGCTCAGTATGCGAAGTTGGGAAGAAACTCATTCCTAAAGCACACTGTCGCATCCTTTGGAGGAGATTTAGTTCGTGTAACTCCGATTGCAACCTTCACAGGTCCTGGATCTGAAGTTGAACTCAACGGTGTTTATTTCGCTGAAGCAGGTCAACATCTAGAGAACAGACCTTTCGTAGACCACGCTGCACCGAACTGTAAATCTCGCGTTACATACAAAGGTGCATTACAGGGCGATAAGGCACACACTGTTTGGATTGGTGACGTCCTTATTCGTGCGATCGCTGAAGGAACTGACACTTACGAACTGAACAGAAACCTTCTGCTAACTGATGGCACGAGAGCCGACTCAGTTCCTAACCTTGAGATTGAAACCGGTGAGATCGAAGGAGCAGGTCACGCCAGTGCATCTGGACGTTTCGATGATGAGCACCTTTTCTACCTGCAAGCTAGAGGAATCACTCCTGATGAGGCCAGACGTTTGGTTGTGCTTGGATTCCTAGTTGAAGTAATTCAGAAGACAGGAATTCCTGAACTCATTGAGAATTTGACAGCTCTTCTAGAAGAGAAATTGAACAGAGGTTAGTTATGGCACTTCGAATTTGTAATGTTAGCGACATCAAGCCTGGTCGCGCTATCAGAGTGAAGATAGGCAATCACGCTCTAGCAATCGTGCACAGCCCTGATGGTTCATTCCACGCAATTGATGACAAGTGCTCACACGGTGAGATTTCTCTAAGCGAAGGTTTCGTTGACAACGAAACTATTGAGTGCTGGGCTCACGGAGCTAAGTTCTCATTGGAGACTGGTGCTCCACTATCTTTGCCAGCATATGAACCAGTGAAGGTTTATGAAGTCTTGGTAGAAAACGATGAAATTTTTATTGAATACGATCAGGCTTAGGCCACAAGGAAAGAGAACATGTCCATTCTTCAAGTAAAGAACCTGCACGTATCTGTTGACACTGATCAAGGTGCCAAAGAGATCCTCAGAGGTGTTGACCTAACCATTAGAAGTGGAGAGATTCACGCTGTAATGGGCCCTAACGGTTCAGGTAAATCAACACTTGCATACTCAATCGCAGGTCACCCTAAATACAATGTCACCGATGGTGAGATACTTCTCGACGGTGAGAATGTTTTAGAGATGAGCGTTGATGAGCGTGCTCGTGCAGGTCTGTTCCTAGCCATGCAGTATCCAGTTGAGATTCCGGGCGTTTCAGTTTCAAACTTCTTGAGAACAGCTAAGACTGCAGTTACCGGTGAAGCGCCTGCGCTCAGAACTTGGATTAAGGATGTTCGTGAAGCAATGGACAACCTAAAGATCGATGCAGCTTTCTCTGAGAGAAACGTGAATGAAGGTTTCTCTGGTGGTGAGAAGAAGCGTCACGAGATTCTTCAGCTAGAGCTTCTAAAGCCTCGCTTTGCCATTCTTGATGAGACTGACTCAGGTCTTGACGTTGATGCACTGAAGATTGTCTCTGAAGGTGTTAACCGAGCACATGCAGCATCTGACCTTGGTGTCTTGCTCATCACTCACTACACCAGAATCCTTCGATACATCAAACCTGACTTTGTTCACGTTTTTGTTGCTGGAAAAGTAGCTGAAGAAGGTGGCCCAGAACTAGCTGACCGTCTAGAAGCTGAAGGCTACGACCGTTACGTAAAGGCTTAGTCTTTGACTGAAATAGATCTAACCCCAGAAAAGTATGACCAGGTTTTAGAGGCCATCAAGGAAGTTATTGACCCTGAAATTGGTGTCAACATTGTTGACCTTGGTCTTATCTATGACTTGAAGCTATCTGAAGATGGTTCACTGCTAATTCACATGACTCTGACTTCAGCGGGTTGCCCGTTGACTGACGTCATTGAAGAGCAAATGGGTATGGCACTAGATGGTGTCGTTGAAGCTTTCAGAATCAACTGGGTTTGGATGCCACCATGGGGTCCAGAGAAGATTACCGATGACGGCAAAGAGCAAATGCGCGCAATCGGCTTTGCTATCTAGTTTTACTTATCGAACTTCTTTACAAGCAACCAAGCACTTGGGATAAGACCTGCAGCGATAACTGCCTTAACAAAGTCCCAACCAAGATAAGGCAACATGCCTTGGGTTGCTGCTAGCAGATCAGAGTTGTATGCGTTCATAGCAAGCACTGGAATACCAAGACCATAAATAACCACTGTGCTCATTACGAAACCAACGAGTGCCTTCAAAGCATTTGATGACCACTGCAGTTCAGCAAGACGTCCTGCAAGAGCAGCAGCGAAGATGAATCCAATAATGAATCCGCCTGAATATCCAAAAAGAACGTTGAACCCGGAGCTTGCATCTGCAAAAACAGGTAGACCAAGTGCACCTACAAGTGCGTAGGTTCCCATAGTGATTGCGCCTCTAGCAGCACCGAAAGTTGAACCGATAACTAGAACAGCAAGAGTCTGGAAGGTGAAAGGAACAGGAAGGGCAGGGATGCTCAGCTGAGCTGAAAGGGCTGTGAGTGCAACACCGGCAACCACCAAGATGATGTTATTGATCAGGGTTCTAGTAACCAATTTGTCGATTAGGGTGATGTTTTGGGTTTGTGCAATTGACACAGCGAGCCTTTCGTCAAGATAACGTTTTGATTAATACTAGGGTAGAACCTGCACTCAAACGCAATTCAGTTTGATTTTGCAATCAACCATTGGAGACCGATGATTAGCGTGCGTGACCTTGAGATCACCATTGGTCCCAGGGTTCTAATGTCTGGGGTCACCTTTCAGGTATCAAAGGGGGACAAGGTTGGTCTAGTCGGCCGTAATGGTGCTGGTAAAACTACTTTGACCAAGGTTATTGCAGGCGATTTCCAG
>JBBAML010000024.1:0-12325 GCA_040402515.1 Rhodoluna sp. | reverse complement strand
CGCCGGCATTACTGCACGGGATGCTTGGTATAAATCAGTTTCTAAATACGCAATCAGTGAGGGATATTCAGCGGCCAAGCAGCTTCTCGGGGATCCCCACAATGCACCAACGGCAATATTTGCTTCTTCTGATGAGCTGGCAGTTGGTGCCATGTTGGCTGCTAAAGACATGGGTCTCTCAGTTCCTAATGACTTATCTATTGTTGGGGTCGATAACCACGAGTTAGCAGAATTCTTTGGGATAACTACCATCAACCAAAATATTCATGGGCAGGCAGGATTGCTGGTAAAAACCATGCTGCAAATACTTGATGATCCTGACCAACACGTCGAGGATGAGATTGAATGGCCAGTTGAACTCATTGTTAGAAGCAGCACCGCTCGCCTAGTTTCCTAACTACTCGATTAGAATTCAAGACATGGCAGATTCCTCATTCGACATCGTTTCTAAAGTAGATAAGCAAGAAGCGGCTAACGCACTCAATCAAGCTGAAAAAGAGATTGAACAGCGCTACGACTTCAAAGGCGTAGGCGCATCTATTGAATTCTCAGGGGAGAAGATCCTGATGAAAGCAAACAGCGAAGAACGCGTAAAGGCAGTTCTAGACGTCTTCCAGAGCAAGCTAATCAAGCGTGGTATTTCACTAAAGTCTTTAGATTCAGGTGAGCCTTTCCCTTCAGGTAAGGAATACCGTATCGAATCAACTCTCAAAGAGGGCATCGAACAAAAAGAAGCTAAGAAGATTTCTGCAATCATCCGCGAGCAGGGTCCTAAGTCTGTAAAGGCAAACATCCAGGGGGATGAGCTTAGAGTCTCTAGTAAGAGTCGTGATGACTTGCAAGAAGTAATGGCACTACTTAGATCTAGTGATCTAGATATTGATATTCAGTTCATCAACTATCGCTAGGGAACATCGATCTCAGTAATAGGTGATGTTGGCGGATAAGCCAAAGTCTCAGACTTCTTATCGGTTGAATGCTTCTTAGCTACGAATCCACTGATTACGCTGGCAATGGCAAACATCACTATTGGGAAAATCATTGCCAACGGCAAACTACTTGCGTCAATCAAAGAACCCATAAACATCTTGGCAAAGATGATTACTGTGTAGTTAAACAAGGCCATTCTAGAAAGTGCTTGTGCTGTTGATAGGCCTTCAATGTGACCCGTCGCACTATAGAACCCAGGCACCATTGAAGAAATTCCGTAACCAGCAATAGCGAAGAAAAAGCAGAGCAGGAATAGAGCTAACCCTTGGTTAGTTTCAGCCAAGGCAGCAGAGCTAAAGATTGAGATAGCTAAAGCAATTGATCCGAATGCTCCACCGATTTGAGACAGTCTTGCAATCTGATATTTCTCGGTGAGTTTGACGATAGAGAATCTTCCAATAATCATTGCGAGGATAAAGCAGGTGTATGGGAGAGCTGCACTTCCAGCGTCTAAGAACAGAACTTGCTTTCCATAAACAGATGCCCAGTCCATGATTACTAGCTCTGGCCACATTCCAGCAAAGGCTCCAAAGGATAGTAACCACAAATACTTAGGGGTCTTTAGCCAAGAAACTCTATTTCCAGACTCTCTTTCAACTTCATGGTTATCTTCACTTGGTGTGAGCATATTGCGCGATGACCAGATAAACAGCACAAGACAGAAGACAGCTAGTCCCAGCATGTGAAACAGTAGTGGAGTGTATGAGGCTATTGCCGCTGAGGCTGCAGCTGATACCGCAGCCCCAATACTCCAGGCACCGTGGAAACTACCAAGCAAAACTTTGCCCTGTCGCTTTTGAAAAGCAACAGCTTGAGAGTTCAGTGCGATGTTAAAAGTGCTAAAGAGAAAAGACATTGCGAAGTGCAGTAGCAGGAATAACCACCACTGGTTAGGTAATGCAAGTAAAGCAACTACTAGTGCAATTCCATAAGCCGAGTATTTGATAATCGGGGTAGTTCCAAACCGTAAAACTAGCTTGTTGGTAAAGACCAGTGGAATTATTGCTCCCGCTCCACCAAAACCAATGATTGAACCCCACACCTCGTTGCTTACCTCTAAGTTGCTGATGAACTCTGGGATTCGAGGCATCCACGAAAGTGCTGCCATGCCTTGGGTGAAGAACATCACCATTAGAGCAAACTGTGCTCGTTTCGCTCTAACTACCTGATCCATTAGTTGGTCTCGAAAGCTGCTTCTAAGAAGTCTTCTCGATTAACGAGCTTGATTCGTTCACGTCCCTGGGCTTCACCGTGCGAACGCTCAACAGCATCTACCTTTAGCCACTCTGGCCAACCTAGGAACTTCACGTTCTTAGATTCAAGCAAATCAACTACTGATTGTTCATCAGGGTTAGCTGGTTGCCACCAAGAAGCTTGGTCTTCAATCACCCAACCAATGGTTTCCATGGCATCACTCTTGGTGTGACCGATAAGACCAACTGGTCCTCTCTTGATCCAACCGGTTGCATAAACACCAGGAACTACATTGCCTTCAGAGTCAATAACTCTTCCAGCTCTGTTACTAATGACACCGTGCTTCTCATCAAATGGAATCTCAACTAATTCACTGCCGAAGTATCCAACTGCACGGTAAACAGCCTGCACTGGATACTCTCTGAATTCACCAGTTGCGGTAACTCCACCATGGCCATCAAGCTGAGTTCTTTCAATTCTGAATCCAGATACTTTGCCGTCTGTTCCTAAGATCTCTGCAGGAGATGAGAAGAAGTGCAGGTGCAACCTTCTTGAAGCACCGGTAGTTTCTCTACCTCTAATACCTTCAAGGGTTGAAACCATAACTCTGGTCTGGTTATTTGAATCGATAGCATCTTGAGATCCAGCATCATATTGGAAGTCCTCGTCATAGACGATGGTGTCCACACCTTCAATCGCACATGCCTCACGTAGTTCCAGTGGAGTGAACTTAACCTGAGCAGGTCCTCTTCTACCAAAGACGTGAACATCGGTAACCGGGGAGGTTAGTAATCCCTGATAGACATTCTCTGGAATATCTGTCGATATTAGATCTGCTGGATGTTTAGCCAAGATACGAGCAACATCTAGAGCTACGTTTCCATTACCTATGACAGCAACTTCTTTAGCGTTTAGTGGCCAAGTTCTAGGAACATCAGGATGAGCGTCATACCAGTTGACAAAGTCTGCTGCACCGTAACTACCATCTAGATCAACACCTGGGATATTTAGATCTGCATCTTTGATTGCACCGGTTGCGAAGATCACTGCGTTGTAGTGAGACTTCAGCTCATCGAGTGTGATGTCTGTTCCATATTTGACATTGCCAAAGAATCTGATATCTCCTCTATCTAAAACTTCGTAGAGAGCTTTGATAATGCCTTTGATTCTTGGGTGATCAGGAGCAACACCGTATCTAACTAGACCGTATGGTGCAGGCAGTAAATCAAAGAGGTCGATGCTGACATCGAAGTTACGCTCTGCTTTGATAATCAAATCAGCGGCATAGATGCCGGCAGGGCCAGCCCCAACTATTGCTAGACGCATTTTGGTCAATCTAGTTTTCCTTATTTCTGTCGTTCAACAACTGCTTCAGCAAAGACCCTTAGAGCATCTTTGACTGGTGAATCTGGAAGTGGAGCTAAAGCAAGAACTGCTTCATCAGCCCACTGCTTAGCAGTTTGGTAAGCCTCTTCAAGAGCTGGGTGAGCTCTCAACAGTTCAACTGCTTTAGCTAGTTGAGCATCTTCTTCGAGCCCTGCATCAATTATCTCAACTAGTTCTTTAGCCTTTGGGTCACTGGCCTGTTGGGCTCTAAGTAACAAGGTTGGCAGGGTTGGCACACCTGCGCGAAGGTCAGTGCCTGGAGTCTTTCCAGACTCATCAGAGAGGATATCGATGACATCGTCAATCAACTGGAAAGCAACTCCAACCTTCTCACCGTAGATACGTAGTGGTTCACGATACTCATCAGGGCCATCACCGTAGACAACCCCTAGTTCAGCGCTAGCTGCAATTAGTGAACCGGTCTTATCTGCTAATACCTGGAGGTAGTGCTCTATTGGATCTTCACCATCTTGAGGACCAAGAGTCTCGTGCAGTTGACCTAGACATAGCCTTTCGAAGGTATCAGCCTGCAAAGTCAGCGCTTTGCCACCCAGACGGCTAACAATCTGAGACGCTCTAGCAAATAGAAGATCACCGGTAAGGATGGCAACGCTATTGCCCCAAACCTCGTGAGCTGTTGGAACCCCTCTGCGCATTGGTGCTCTGTCCATCACGTCATCGTGATACAAGGTCGCCAGGTGAGTTAACTCAACTACGACAGCCGCCTTCACTACTTCTTCTTTAGTTGCATCCCCCAGTGATGCTCCTAGCAAAACCAAAACTGGACGCAGTCGCTTGCCTCCTGCTTCAAGCAGGTGTCTGCTAGTGACATTAGCAACTGGGTCGGTGTGGGTAACGGCTTCTAGTAGCGCTGATTCGACATTCTCAAGACCGGCTTGAATTGATTTGATTAGGTTCTTATCAACTACCTTGCGTAGTTGCGGAGGAAGAGAGATCTTGCTCACTTAGCTTCTTTCTGAGCTGTGTGAATGGCGACGATACCTAGGCTTAGGTTTTTGTATTTAGCGTTAGTGAATCCGGCTTCACTCAACCAATCAACAAGAACTTCCTGTTTTGGCCAAGCCGCAATTGACTCTGCTAAGTAGTCATATGCGCCTTTGTTTCTAGCAACCAGTTTAGACAGCGTTGGCAAAATGCTCTTTAGGTACCAACGGTAAAGTGAACCAATTACCGGTGTCCTCAAATGAGAAAACTCACAAATAACAACAACACCCGAAGGCTTTAGAACTCGCAGCATCTCAGACAATGCTTTCTTTGGGTCAACAACGTTTCTAAGACCAAAGCTGATAGTCACAGCATCAACAGATGCATCTTTAAAAGGCAACTTGGTTGCATCAGCAAAGACAAACTCTAGTTCTGGGTGTCGCTTTCTACCAACTGCGAGCATCCCTTCGCTGAAGTCGCTGGCAATTACTTTGACTCCAGGCTTAGCGAAGACAACTGAAGAAGATCCAGTTCCAGCAGCTAAATCCAGCACGGTTTGACCAGCTTGAGGGTTCACAGCTTTTAGGACTCTTCTGCGCCAAATGCGGTCTTGTCCTAGGGAGAGTAGGTCGTTAGTGCGGTCATAGTTTTCGGCTACCGAATCAAACATGGCCGCGACTTCTTGAGGCTTTTTAGCCAAATCCGCTTTACTCACCTGACAAGTCTAATCTCGATTAGACCAAGGGGATATTTAGCGCTGTTTGGCCTCACGGCGAAGCTTTAGAGCACTAACACCGGTAACACCAACGAGGCCAACAGCAACAGCGCCAAGGCCTGCACCAAATAGCATCGCAACATCCAAGAACTCATCTGCAGGAGTTTTTGTAGTCAGTGAAACTTCCTTGATCTGGATTGGAGCACCTGTTGAGGGTGCGACGGCTGAAGGCAAAAGAGCTATTTCCTCATTGCCATCAGGCAAGGTAATACCTAGTTTTAGAGCGACAAGTTCTTGAAGCTCTTCAGTAGTTGCACCATTTGAAGTTAAATCCTCAATCTCACCTAGCGCAGAGACCTCAGGAGTTGGAACAACAGATTGAGTAAGGATGGGAAGTTCAAAGACTTCAGGGTCTGGACGAACACCAGGTCTAATCAGAATTGGTGGAACCCCGACCTGGTCAACTTCGCCATAGTGTTCGCTAAGTTTTTTGTGCTTGTGGTCTCGATCGCCTTCTGGCTTCGGAGGCTTGTTCGGGTCTCTTGGCTTCTCGGGCATGATTAGCACCGATTCACCTTGGTCCTCATAGTCACTGCCGAAGATTTGCTCCCAAGAATCACCCTGATCTGATTCATCATCAGCGAAAGCACTTTGAGGGAAGACCGATAGGGAAACAAAGACGACTGTGGCTGCCAAGATAACTGGCTTACGCATCTTTGTCCTCCTGTCGCTGGCTTAGAATTTTAGGGTCTTGACTAAAGGATATCCCAGCCAGACAAGCCCAAATAGACTGATTAGGTCCTTTCACAGAGAACACTCAGCCGATACAGAACGAGTTGAAATCCTTGCCAGATAAAGCCCTCAGGGTCCAAACCAAGGCCACCAGCCTTGCCGATCTAGGCAAGTCTGCCTTCCTTGAACTCCTCACAGGCTCTGACACGGCTTTTCTAACTCAAGGCGAGGGACTCATTGGTTTTGGAGAGCAACTCAGATTAGAAGCCGCTGGCTCTAACCGAATCGAAGAACTAAATCACGCTTGGCAAGAATTAGTAAAGAGCGCAGAGATAGAAGATGAGTTAGCCATTCCAGGTTCTGGGCTTATCGCATTCGGTACAATCGCATTCTCAGACCACAGTGCTTCCACCAGCGTTCTGATTGTCCCGAAAGTTATCCTCGGTCAACGCTCCGGTCAGCTTTGGATTACCTTGGTGAACACCACCTTGCAGGAGGCTATGACTCTGATTGGTGAAAATAAAGAATCAGAAACTCACCGCCTTCGTTTTGAAGCAGGTCAAATCTCAACTGAACAATTCAAAACAAACATTTCTTCAGCCCTTACCAAAATTGAAGGACACAGTGTTGAGAAGGTAGTTCTTGCTAGAGACATCATCAGCGCTGTACCCGAAGACTTTGATAACTCGGCACCGCTTAAATACCTTGCAACTAATTTCGAAAGTTGCTTCACATACAGTGTCGATGGTCTTTTTGGAGCAAGCCCTGAATTGTTGGTGAAGGTTTCACACTCACAGGTCTCAGCCCGAGTGCTTGCTGGAACTGCTGGCCGTGGAACAGACCCAGGTGTTGATGAAGCTATTGGCCAAGCTCTGACTTCTTCTCAGAAGAATCTTGATGAACACAAATATGCGATTGACTCGTTGGTTGCTTCCCTCACTGAACTAGCTGTAAACATAGACGCTGACGAAATACCTTTTAGCCTCGCCCTACCAAACCTCTGGCATCTGGCCAGCGATGTTCACGCTGTGCTCAAAGCAGATAGTTCTTCACTACAGGTTGTCAAAGCTCTGCACCCTTCAGCAGCTGTTGCAGGAACACCTAGAGATAAAGCACTAGAACTAATTCAAGCTATCGAACAGCTAGATCGTGGCCGCTACGCAGGTCCAGTTGGCTGGATAGGGGCAGATGGTGATGGTGCTTGGGCGATTGCATTGCGTGGTGCTCAACTGGATAAAGCCAACAACCTCATCAGAGCATTCGCTGGCTGTGGAATTGTTGCTGGTTCAACACCAGAAGCAGAACTTGCTGAAACTAATCTAAAGTTCAAACCAATTCTTGATGCGCTTAGCTAAGTGCTATTTCAATAACCACCCGGCCAGAAGTAGTTAGTGCAGCAGCTAGCTCTGCTTCGGAACTAACACTCAGATATTGCCAACCATAGGCCTTAGCTAATCCTTCGATGCTTCCAGACTGAGGGGTAGCGAACACTCTAGTAAAGATCTCAGGGCTAACACTCTGAGCCACTTCTAGCTTGCTAAAGATCTTTCCGCCCTTGTCGTTCACGACAACAATCTGAAGATCAACAGTGCCATCTAGTTCATCAATGACAAGTGAAGAAGCATCGTGGAAGAAGGTTAGATCTCCCATCAGAGCTGTAACGGGAGTGCCTGTCTGCAGAGCAATACCGGTAGCGGTAGCGATAGTTCCATCAATGCCAGCTAGCCCTCGGTTAGCCCAAGCACGCACCTTGTTACCAGGAGCGTAAAAGTCTGCTTCACGAATTAGTTGAGATGCACCAAGTACTAGATCTCTATCTGATCCCCAGATCTTTTCAATTATTGCTCTGCGGTCTAAAGAACCACTTGGTGCTGGGGTTAGTTTCTGAGAACTGTTCTGCCAAGACTCTAACCAAGAGCCATCAACACCTTCTCCGTTGAGAGTCTTTTCAACCTGTTTGATGTTTGTACCGATACCAAAGTGCCCCATCTGGCTTGGCCTCACAATTACTTGAACATCTTCACGCTTCAGTAATGCAATCACTGGTCTTGAGAGAGTTGGTTTACCGTAAACAACTACCTGCTGAATCTTAGAAACTAATTCGCTGTCTTGGTCTAAAACAAATCGATAGCCAAGAACTGAATTATCAAGATGCCTGACTCCAGAAGTAGGTTCCGCTAGAACTGGAATTCCAAGAGCACTGATCTCTTCTTCAAAAGCTCCAGAATTAGCTCCAGCAACAACAACCGTTGGAATGCTTAGATCAACAACTTCGGATTCAGTATCTGCAATTGTCTCTTTAGTTTCAGAAACCTGGGTGTCTAAGCTCTGCAGAATCTCAACTGCATTAGGTGTGCTAGCGGAGAGAGGTTCACGGAACTGAAGATTTAGCTGAACTACTTTTCCAGCCCATGCTTCAAGTATTGCTTCTTCAACAAGAGCTTTAGCTTTTTCTGCTAGAGGTTCACCAGCAACTGGGGCTTCAACATCGATGCAGCGAGCTGCATCGTTAAAGATTCCAATTTGGTTAGTAGTTTGGTTTGAACCTTTACCGCGTAACTCAACAGGTCTATCCGCTGTCAGAAGAATAAGTGGAAGACCTGAGTGATGTGCTTCTAGAACTGCTGGGTGAAGGTTTGCAACTGCAGTTCCTGATGTTGTAATGATTACCTGAGGCCCACCATAGACTGAAGCACCTAGAGCCGAGAAGCCTAGAGATCTTTCATCTAAACGGACGAAAAGATCTAGTTCGCCTGCATCTGCCAACTGAGCTGAAGCAATTGCTAAGGCTTGTGATCTAGCACCTGGTGCTAACCAAACTGGTCTACCCCAAGCAGCAAAGTTAGCCATCAGGTGAGACGCAAAGACCTGTGCTGGAGAATCAACCATCTTTATTGTCTTTATCGTTTCTCAAACGATCATCTAAATCTCTTAGGAACTGAGGGTCATCATCTGGAGCTCTAGGGGCACTTCTTTTTGCTCCTTGGCCTGAATCACCATCAATTGGTCTACCAATGGTGATGTATAGGATTGGGCCTAGTAAAGGGAGTGCTAGACAAAGTAATACCCAGAGTGGCTTAGGCAATACCCTTACCTGTCTAGCGTTAGCGCTAGCTGCGTAGACAGTCGAGAAGATGTGCAGAATTACTAAGGCAATAATAATGGCCAATTCAATTCGGTTCATGGATTAACTCTAAGCCAAGAGACAAACATAGACTTATCGGGTGAAGAACGCTTGGCTCAAATACACCATCTACCGTCTGGGGATGTTTGCCCTCTTCACTATCGGGCTGTCCCTTTTGGGAATGCCTATCCTGTTTGCCGTCTTAGTAGCGGGAATGCTCTCTTTCGCCATTTCAATGCTTTTCCTAAGCAAGCTCAGAGACGAAATCAGTAAACAGATCTTTGAGAAGAGACAGCGAACCTTTGGTTCAGGTGACCCTGAAAGTGATATTGAGAATGCGGAGCTAGACGCTCTAGAAGGTAATGCTAAAAAGTCCCCAGCAAAGCCCAAGAGCGAATAGCAAGCTCGTAAAGCTAGTTAGCTGAAGAGCAAGAATAAGTTCTTTAGGAGTTTTTGCACTCAAGGCAATGATGGTAATCATCAAAACCGGAATCGACAAAAGGTTCACAACAAACACTGCTGGTGCAATAAACCAAAGTGGAATAGCTAAAGCAAAAGGTGCCCAAATAAACAGCACAAACAAAACCAGCGAAGCTGTTTTACCAATCCTGGTGGAAAGTGTCTTCTTCCCACTCTTGCGATCAGTCTCGATATCTCTAATGTTATTTACCAATAACACTGCGGTTGCAAAGCAACCAGCAATACAGCCACCAAGAACAGCCAATGGGTTCAACTCATTAGTTTGAATGTAATCAGTTCCGATAACTGCTACCAACCCAAAGAATACAAATACAACTACTTCACCTAAACCTAAGTAACCGTAAGGCTTCTTACCGCCGGTATAGAACCAGGCTGTGATGATGCAGACCAAACCAACAAGAACAAACCACCAGTGACCAGTGAGATAGGTGATTGCTAAACCAAAAGCTCCAGCTAACGCAAAAGAAACAAAAGCAGCATTACGAACTAATTTAGGTTCGACTAAACCACCACCGGTGAGACGAGCAGGACCAACTCTGTTCTTGTCTGTTCCACGAATGCCATCTGAGTAATCGTTGGCATAATTCACGCCGATCTGAAGAAACAGTGCAACAAGAAGTGCATGCAGAGCAAGGCCTAAGTTAAATGAACCAAACAGTGAAGCAGTTCCAGAACCAATCAGGATTGGTGCAACTGCTAATGGCAGAGTGCGTAGCCTTGCTCCTTTTACCCACAACTTAAACATCAAAGAGCCTTCTTACGCTAATCAAATCTGTCTTACCGTTTACCAACCTAGGTAACTTATCAACCCTAATCACTCGAATAGGTTTAGCAGCTAACCCCAACTGCTCAAACACAGCTCCTGCGACATAGTCGGCAACCTCTGGAGAACCCACGTAAACAAGACCAACCCGTTGCCCCCACTCTGAGGAATCAAGAGCTGTTGCAGCAACCTCAACCACTCCACCAATAGACCCAGCAACAGCCTCAACGCTGTCTAAGCTCACCTTTAGAGCCCCTGAGATAAGTACTCGGTCTGCTCTACCCAGCACCTTGAGCCTGCCATCAGCCGCTATTTCACCTGCATCCTGGGTCACCAAGAACCCAGAAGCATCCGCAACACCGTTAGCCAAACTACGGCTCTTGATGGCAATCAACCCATCCTGAATCTCAATATCTACCCCAGCTAAAGCCTTACCGTCATAGACCACACCACCAGCTGTCTCAGCCATCCCATAACTCAAGACAACACTCACACCGTTATCCCTAAGCGAAGAAACAATGCCAGGATCAACAGCCTGACCACCTACCAGAATTGCTGTGAAGGACTTCAACGCTCTAAGCACAAACTCATCAACAGAAGCTGCATCAGCTAAACGTTTCAACTGTGTTGGGACGAGAGATGTAAAGCGATTCTCGGCTGTCATCAGTTGTGCTGATCTTGCAAATGCTTCAGGGGTAAAGGAAACCAAAGTGTTCATTACAACCGGTTGTGTTTCTGCAACCAGTGAACGAACCAGAACCTGAGCTCCAGCAATGTAGTTGATTGGTAATGCTAGAAGCCATTGACCTGAAGTTCCAAAATATTCTTCAGTTGCTTTTGCAGAAGCAAGCAGCGCTTCTTTACTTAGATAAATTCTCTTAGGGGTTCCAGTTGAACCACTAGATTCAATGATCAGTGCAGTGTTGGTTACACCTTCTGGAAGTTCTTGTATTTCTGGTTTCACTCCAGCGATCTCAGGGCCGCAAATAAACACAGTTCCATTACCGGCAAGCGCTTCCCCTAACGCAATGGTTGCACCAACAACATCATTAGCAGGAATTACTTTTAGAGTCATAGATTTAGAAATGCCAAGGGAAAGGCGACCAGTTAGGTTCACGCTTTTCTAAGAAAGCTTCTTTACCTTCAACTGCTTCATCAGTGCCATAAGCCATACGAGTTGCTTCACCTGCGAAGAGTTGTTGTCCAACTAGACCATCGTCAACCATGTTCATTCCATATTTCAATAAACGAATCGACTGCGGAGATTTACCTAAAATCTCTTTAGCCCAACGAACACCTTCAACTTCTAGATCTTTATGAGGAACAACAGCGTTGACAACACCCATCTCATAGGCACGTTGAGCTGAATACTCTTGCCCTAGGAAGAAGATCTCTCGAGCAAACTTCTGTCCAACCTGACGAGCAAGATAAGCAGAACCATAACCTGCATCAAAAGAACCAACATCAGCGTCAGTCTGCTTAAATCTTGCGTGCTCACTAGAAGCTAGAGAAAGATCAGCAACAACGTTTAGTGAGTGCCCACCACCAGCAGCCCAACCAGGCACTAGGGCAATAACAACCTTTGGCATGAACCTAATTAGTCTTTGAACCTCAAGGATGTGCAAGCGTGCAGTTGTTCCAGAATCCCCATACTCATAACCTTCACGGCCACGAACTCTCTGGTCTCCGCCAGAAGAGAAAGCCCAACCACCATCCTTAGGAGAAGGACCATTTCCGGTAAGCAAAACAACACCAACCTTGGTGTTTGACTGAGCATGAGTAAGCGCTTTTGCTAGCTCATCAACGGTCTGCGGTCTAAAGGCATTTCTAACTTCTGGACGATTAAATGCGATACGCACCACCCCTAAAGAAACATGCTGGTGGTAGGTAATGTCAGTCAAACCCTCAAAACCAGATACTTCTTGCCAGATTGACTCATCAAAGAGCTCAGAAACCTTGTTTGCCATACTCCTAGACTAACAATGTGGAGATAACC
>JBBAML010000023.1:7999-12473 GCA_040402515.1 Rhodoluna sp. | reverse complement strand
CTATTCAGTATTTCTAGACACCCTAATTTCTTTGCCGAACAGGCACAGTGGTGGGTTCTAGCCTTCTGGTGCTTTGCTGTGTCAGGTAGCTCCAATTGGGAATACATCCTCGGAGCTGTTGTGCTAACAGCACTCTTTATTGGTTCGGCTCGGTTCACCGAGCAGATTTCTCTCAGCAAGTATCCTGATTATGCGAGCTACCAAGAACGTGTGAGCATGATGATTCCTTGGTTCGCAAAAGGCAACCAATCGGAAGAAAAACTTGAAGGCGCAAAGTAATAAGAGAAGAGATCCACTCTTCGAATTCGTTATTGTTGGAGCGCTAATAACTGGAGCGGTATTTGCTTCAGCTCCCTCAAGCAAGGTGGAGAAGCCTGTCACCCAGCCAACCGTTACTCCGACCCCTGAACCAACAATTGAAGAAGTTAAACCAAGTTACGTAGTTCCAGCTGGATCATTCAAGACTATTGTTACAGGTCTAAGAGCTCCTTGGGAGTTGTTGTTCTTACCGGATGGGCAAGCTCTTGTTGATGAGCGTGACACCGGAACTATTCTGCAGATTGATAAAGAACGTAATGTCACTAAGGTCGCCTTCACTAGCACTACTCCTCCCTGTGAGAAGTTCTGTGAAGGTGGAACTCTAGGAATGGCATATGTTGCCGATAGACCTGAAGGCAAGCTATCGCTATTTGTTTTCCTCACCACTACGAATGACAACAGAATCTTGAAGTATGACTTGGACAAGGTGGACGGTAGCTGGTCACTTTCTAACAAGAGAGTGTTTTTCAGCGGTATCGACAGAAGTGGTTTATCCACTACACACAACGGTGGTCGTTTAGCTATTGGTCCTGATGGAAAGCTCTGGGTAAGTTTGGGTGATGCTGGTATGCGAGGTTCAACTTCGCAGAATTGGAATCGTTTAGCTGGATCTGTTTTGAGGTTTAACCTTGATGGCAGTGTTCCAGAGGATAACCCGCGAAAAGATTCATACGTCTGGGCTAAGGGTCTAAGAGATACCCAGGGTATGGCTTGGGATAACTACGGGAATATGTGGACCACCGAATTTGGTCAGGACACTTGGGATGAACTGAACCTGATGGAAAAAGGTAAGAACTATGGTTGGCCTATCGCTGAAGGTAAATATAAGTTTGAAGAAACTCCGCTTCCAGAAGGCAATCCTGGATCAAATGGTCAGGGAACTGCAGAGTCACCTGCGCCAACTCCAGTGATTCCAACCATGCCTTCCGACCAAGAAGAGTTCAACGATTCTAGATATACGAACCCATACTTCACTTGGCATCCAGAGGATGCTGCTTGCAGCGGTATTGCATTTGTGAAGGGGTCACTGATCTCAGCTTGTCTTCGAGGCGGAAAGCTCTGGGTAATGCCAGTCCTAGGAGATAAAAAGCTAGGCGAACCTCAAGAATTCTTTACCGGTATGTTTGGTCGAATTCGTAAGGCAACTCTCGCGCCAGATGGAAGCCTTTGGATTATCACCAGCAACAAAGATGGTCGAGGCGGTTGGTCCAAGGGTGGAGAGAACCCTAAAGACGACCGAATCATCAGAGTCGCACTAAAGACCGTTTACTACTAAAGGTTCTTTAGCGCTTCTTCAATAATCTCTAGGCTAAAGATTCTAGAGTGACCAAAGCCAGGAACAATCTTCAGTGTTGAGCTCTCAACTTTTGAGTTCAACCAAACACTGCAGGAAAGATCAACGTTGGTGTCAGCATCACCGTGAAAAATCTGCAACGGCTTTTTAATGGTTGAAACATCAAAACCGTACTCAACCAGTGCTGAATACTCATCGAGCATCCAACCATCCACTCCAGATTCAAATGCGATTGCTCGTTGAGCAAATCTAAATTGAGCATCAGGGGAGTTAGCCCAAGCCTTGGTTTCTTCATCTGCATTGGCATATTCAGCCATTGGGTCATTGGCAAGGAACCCTGGAGCCCATTGAGCGAACTGCTCCTTTAGTTCTGGACCAAAAGCTCTAATGGCATCAAAGAATTCAAGTTCATCTTCAGGAGCATTAGCAAAAGGGTTGAATTCTTCTGTCCTTGGCACTAGCCCTGCGAAGTCGATTCCCTGGGTCACGTTATCCAGTATCGCTAGATCAGCTAATGCTCTTGCCCCTCCTGCTGAGAAACCGGTAGTGATGAATTCGTTGAAACCAAGATGTTCAACAACTGCTTTGGTGACCTTGGCATCTTCGGCTATTGGTCTTGTGCCAACAACAGTGGATTGGGCATAACCCTGTCTAATTGGAACAGCTACCGAGTATCCGTAAGAATTGAAGAGTGCCGCCATTTCTGGCGAGAGGGGTCTCGGGGAGGGCATTCCGTGATGCCAAATGATTAACCTGTCGCCACCTGGGTGCCAGTAGGTTTGTGTGATTACGCCAGGTGCGGTTTCAATGAGCAAAGTTTCCATTAATAAATGCTAGTGCCCTAGTTATTGTGGGTCTTTTATTCAGACTTAGCTAACTGAGCTTGGCCACTTTTATAAATTTTCACTAGTGAGATGATTAGACCGGTAATACCCGCCATCGCGAGAAGAATGCCTATTCCTTGCAGAAGTAAAACTGTAATGAATGCATTTATGCCGTCACCGACAGCGCTAAAGAATCCGGAAATATCTCCTACGCTTTCATTTACGCATTGAGCTGCTCCACAGGTGAAATATGAATACACATTAATGGCACAGAAAGTAAGATACAGCCCGATGGCTATCAGTGCCGAAGAGCCCGCAACGCCGAAGCGCTTCCAAAAATTGAGTTTGGCTTGAGTGCAGTTGGAACACAGGACAGTATCTTTATTTAGTCTCGAGCCACATTTGGAGCAGTTTTCCATTATTTCCCCCTCTAAAGCATTTCTAGCCAATATTTTATTGAAATTGAACAGGGAAATTGGATAAATCGTTACCTAAATGGCGCTTGTATCTTGGCGGGGACATAAACAAGTCCAATAGTCTTGAACTACATACGTTTTGTGCGAAGCGTCTTGCCTTGAAAGGTCAATATGCTTCGCAAATTAGTAGCCATATCTCTGGCTCTCCCACTCTTCTCAATCGGTCTCTCAGTAGCCGAAGCCGCTTCATCACCTTGGTCAGAAGACTTCGAGTCTATGCAGACCTATACCGGCACTGACTTTGACGGTAACGCCACAGAATTGGTATCAGATCAACCTGCAGGGGAAGGTTTCACGTCAGGGCAAGCTATAAAACTAGATAACCAAGGTGCTGCATGGGCAGGAACTAAGTTCATCCTGCCATCAACCTCAAGTGCTATTTCTAATGCAAACGCAACTGCATCTATCTCGGTTTATTCACCTGATGCTCTAGATCGTTGTTTCATGCTCAAGCTTGAGGGTGCTGGGGCGGCTATTGAGAGAAAAGTGCATGTATCCCAGGGGTGGCAAACACTCAACATCACTTACGCCGCAGACTACGACCAAACTAAGAATTACAACGTAATTGCTCTGATGCCTAACTTCGCATCTGTTGGCTGTGCAACCTTCGCCGCAGGTAAAGCGCTAACCACTTGGTATGTCGACAATATTTCATTCCCAGGAGCTAGAGACGCTGCAGAAGTTATTGTTCCGGAGGAACGCAGCAACCCGCAGACACTAATCAACTTCGAGGCTAATGACTCATCTGGTTACTCAGTGGTTGACTTTGGTGGAAACCTCTCTTCAGAAGTTACCGATGCTCCGGAAGGTGGATCAATCGATTCAACTAAGGCTCTAAAAGTTGTCACAGCTTCACCAGCTTGGTCTGGGACAACCTTGATCAAGAAGTCACGTTTGGCTTCCCTAATCTCCCAAGGTGCCATGGGAATAAAGGCAAACATTTATTCACCTGTTGCAGGCAAAATCCTAATGATCAGAATTGAAAGCCTTGTTCACCCTTCTCAGATAGTTGAAGTCCGTCAGACCAGCGTTGCTGGTTGGAAGAGATACACCTTCGACTTCACAGTTGGTGGAAACCTTGAGCAGGACTACCCAATGGCATCGATCTACTTTGACTTTGACAGTCAGAACAAGACATCTGACCCTTGGTACATTGACGACATCACTTTCAACGGTGCTGTTGGTGCTTCTATAGTAGGTGGCGACAACGGCGGTGGCGGAGGAGGCGGCGGTGGAACCATCGACCTTGGTTCATACACCGCACCTTCAACTCTGCTTACTTTCGAGTCTGACGATGAGCTAGGTGCACTAACAGCTGCTGAAGCTAACCCGGGACATCCAGAAGGTGTATTCGGTGGCGGAATTGGTCAGATTGTTGATTCCCCTAAGGACAGCAACCACGGTAGTGCCTTATCTATTACTAAGTCTGGTGAGCAGTGGACCGGTGTGAACGCAATCGTTGATCTTTCAGGTTCAATCCGTTACACAGACGATGTGAACACCAAAGTGTCTTTCAACTTCTACTCACCGAAAGCAAATAGCCCAACAGCAGTTCAGCTATT
>JBBAML010000023.1:4396-7899 GCA_040402515.1 Rhodoluna sp. | reverse complement strand
CTAAAAGTTGGTTCTGTGATTTCAGCTGGGCGTGGTACTTGGACTGGTTCAGGAAGCATTTCATACAAGGTCTCTTGGTACCGCTGTTCAACTAAGGCAGTTACCGCAACCACCGCTAAGCCAACCAGCGCAAGCAAGTGTGCTCTAATTGCCGGTCAGAAGTCAGCCAGTTACAAACTGACTAAGGCTGATAAGGGCAAATACATCAGAGTGCTCCTCACAGCAACTAACTCAGCTGGATCGACACTGAGTTTGAGCAAGAGCACAATTGGAAAAGTTAGCTAGTTACTAACTGCTTGCTTTACCAAGGCTTTGATTTGAGCTTCAATCTTTGGAGTCAACTTAGTTAGTGCATATGATGTTGGCCACATCGCTCCGTCATCTAGCTTTGCCCACTCAGAGAAGCCAAGTGTGTGAAAGCGAACCTTGAACTTAGCTGCATTTTGGAAGAAGCAAATAACTTTGCCTTCTTTACCTGGGGTGGCATAAGCAGGCATTCCATACCAGGTCTTTGCAACCAGTTCTGGTGCAACCTTAAGAACTATCTCGTGAATGCGGGTTGCTATCGCCCTATCTGGTTCAGGCATGGCTTTGATCTTGGAAAGGCAATCAGCAAGATTCGCCGCAACCGAGTCTGCACTCTTTGCTACTTTTAGTTCTCTAGCGCGCTCTCTCATTGCTTCGCGTTCGGCTGCTGAGAATGTCGTTTTCTTATCTGCCACTTCTTTGCCTTTCCGACCACAAGTCTATAAACCAGATTCGTATAAGTCGTAACCTGAGGTTTAGATGACCTTAACCTAGTAAATACGTCGCTGTTCACTCAATTAATTAGTCTTCGAGCATGAGAGTTGCAATAGTAACTGAGAGCTTTCCACCGGTGTTTAATGGAGTAGCTAACTCTGTGGTCAGGGTACTCGAGACCCTAAAGGCCGAAGGCCACGAGGCTATTGTGATTGCTCCAACAACTCCTGGTAAATACTTCAACGGCTTCAGAACCTACCGAGTTCCTTCACTTCCTCTTTTCCAATTCCAGCTAGGACTGCCAAACCCGATGGTCAGCAAGATCCTTGATGACTTCAAGCCGGATGTGGTTCATGCGGCCTCTCCGGTATTACTAGGGGCGCAGGCTGTTGCCTGGGCAGATAGAAATAATGTTCCAGCAGTTGCTATCTTTCAAACCGATATAGCCGCATACACTGAGCGCTACGGTTTCAAATTACTGAGACCTCTAGTGGATAGAGCAATGGCCAACTTCCACGCTGGAGCAACAATTAACCTTGCTCCAACAACCGAGGTTAGAGACTATCTTCTAGGTTTAGGTCTATCCAATGTTGAGGTCTGGGGTCGAGGAGTTGACTTAGAGCTATTCCACCCAAATCGGAAGAATTCTGAAGCAGTTGGAGAACTCAGGTCTAAATTTGCACCCAACGGACAGAAGATCGTTGGTTTCGTTGGTCGCCTAGCTGCCGAGAAGCAGGTGGATCGATTTAGTGAACTATTTGAAATCCCAAACACCACCTTTGTAATTGTTGGTGATGGTCCTGAACGTTTGAACCTAGAACAAAAGTTCCAGGGAGCTAATGTTCACTTCGTCGGGAAACAGAGCGGTGAAGAGCTAGCTAATCACTACGCCAGCTTTGATGCTTTTGTTCACTTCGGCACTGAAGAGACATTTGGTCAAACTATTCAGGAAGCCCAGTCCGCTGGAGTTCCTGTCATCGCACCTGCTTCCGGCGGCCCAAAGTTTTTGATTGAGTCCGGAGTCTCTGGATACCTGGTTGATCCAACAATCAAGAATGGGTTCACTACAGTCCTTTCAGAACTACTTGATAGTGAAGATCTTCTTTCAAGGATTGGTGAGGGCGGAAGACGTAAAGTCTTAGATAAGTCTTGGGCGGCGAACAACGCCAAGCTTTTGGAGTTCTATGCTAGTGCTATGGAAATGTCCAAGCAGAGCATCTTGAGCGAGCTTCTAGTTGCTTGATCCACAAGCGCTAATTGAATCCTTTGGCACGCTAGCAGTCCTAGGTGTTGCGCTAATACTGTTTATTGAGACTGCAACCATTTTTGGCTCATTCCTACCTGGCGACTCTCTCATATTCATTCTGGGTATTGCGCTTAGTTCTACTCTGAACTTCCCAATCTGGGCTGCTGTGCCAATAATTATCGCTTCAGCAATTGCGGGAAGCCAGGTGGGTTATTGGGTGGGAACCAGGGTGGGGCCAGCGCTTTTCAAGAATCGTAAGAAGACCTTTTTCTTCAACGAAGACACCATCACGAAGTCGCACGCCATTATTGAGAGATATGGTCCTAGGGCTATAGTTTTGGCACGCTTCATCCCGATCCTTAGAGCCCTCGTACCGATGCTGGTTGGCATCATGGGGATGGAAGGAAAGAAGTACTTCAAATACAACGTCCTAGGGGCAATCCTTTGGGGAGGTTGCTTACTTTTGCTTGGCTGGGGCTTAGGTAACGTTCCTATAGTGAAGGCGAACTTAGAGCTGTGGGTTATCGGCTTCGTAGTAGTTAGCTCGCTGCCATTTCCGATTGAGATCCTTAGAGATTACCTAAAGCGCAAAAACGCTAAGAAGCTCGAGAGTAGTCAAACTTCCCAAAGTTAGCCGGCAGGAACTCATCGGCAGTTTCAAGATCTAGTGCAAGACCCGAGAAATTAGTTAGCTCAGGTAGTTTTGGCTCTAAACCATCTCCTGAGGAGACTCTTCTAATTCTTCTCCAGAAGAACGGGACCACGTGTTTTAGTAACCAACGTGTTGTTCCATAGAGCCCACGCGCAGGAACTGCTATTTCGCAGTCGTCTAATTCACTTAGTCGATAACGAAGCTCCAATAGTGCCGCAGCTTCATTGGCAACTTTGATATGCCCTGGCCCTGAGAAATGGACCATGTCCTCAGCCCAGTATGAAACATCGGCTAGCGACTGAATGCGGTGAACATCGTGAATCGGAACATTCAGGTCCTTGGCAACCCGTTCAATCATTTCTGTCATTGTGACAGCTAGCTTTGATAATGGCCTAAACACCATCAGGTGAATTGGATTAATGGTGTTTGAAACGATGACCTGGCAGCCGGCGTCAAGGAGTTTCTGAATACCATCACGAAGTTGTTGTTCAAGTAGAGGGTAGTTCTCAGCCTTGCTCAGCAGGTCATTCTGGCCAGCCATCACTGTTACTAGATCGGGCTTTAGTAGCAGTGCCCTATTTAGTTGGTGACCCATGATGTCTGATATTTTTGCGCCTCTAATTGCAAGGTTTGCATACTGAAATTCATGTCCTGCTAGTTCGGCTTCTCTGGCTAGGAGGGTGGCAAAGCGATCAGTCCAACCGGAGTGGACACGGCGTTCATCGAATGAGAAGTCACCTAACCCCTCGGAGAGTGAATCTCCGAGAGCTACGTAACTTCTAATAGCTTTTCCCACACTTTAAAGTTTTGTTAGGAGAGTTAATTCCAAGTAAAGACGATGAGTAGTGTTGCTTAAGGTGAGGT
>JBBAML010000023.1:1937-4296 GCA_040402515.1 Rhodoluna sp. | reverse complement strand
TTAGTTGAAACATTTACAAAATCAATAACTCCAGGCACTTTATCCTCAAAAATGAATTAGTCTTGTGCTAGTCCCATATTGGGACTAAATTGCTTTTATGCGTGTGATTGCCTTAGCAACAATACGGGACTTTTGGGCAAATCATCCGGATGCCGAACAAGCGCTAAGGGCTTGGTATTTAGAAGCAAAGCTAGCTGAATGGGAGAATCCCGCTCAGCTGAAGAGTCAATACAAGACTGCAAGTGTCTTGAAGAACGGGAGAGTTGTGTTCAACATAGCTGGTAACAAGTACCGTCTAGTAGCAGCAATCTCGTATAAACATCAGGTGATCTTTATCAAATTTGCCGGAACACATAAGGACTATGACCGAATAGATGCTCAGACTATTGAGTTTGGAGAGTGAAATGCCAGTGATGAGAATCAAACCAATAAGAAATAAATTAGACCACGAAGCGGCACTCAAAGAAGTTGCACGTCTTATGAAATTGGACCCTGAACTGAATACTCCTGATGGTGATCGGTTGGACGTGCTGGTTACTCTGATTGAAGCTTATGAATTGAGGCACATGGATACCGGCAAGCCAGATCCGATAGCTGCCATACTCTTTCGCATGGACCAGAGTGGTCTGACAGTAAAGGATTTAGCTCCACTTATAGGAACCACAAACCGGGTTTATGAGGTACTGAACGGTAAAAGACCATTGACTCTGAGGATGATTCGGAATCTCAATAAAAAACTTGGTATCCCAGCTCAGTCACTAATTGGCGACTAGCCAACTTTGCCAGCAGCGCTATTTTTAGTAACTATTGTGTATCCGGTTTTCTTAGCAGTAACCTTCACGGAGATTTTGTGACCTTTGTCTTTATCTGGAATCTTGTATGTTGAAGCAGTTGCTTTGGAAATAGCGACTCCATCTTTCAACCACTGGTAACTAAGTGTTACGCCCGAGTCCCAGACTCCTGGAACTGCCTTCAGCGTTCCCCCGACTTTCAATGTCCCAGTGGCCTTAGGTGTCGGAGTTTTAGTAAAGGTTCCAATAACAATTTTCTTTGCAGCACTTACAGCCTCACCCTGTTTGTAGCCAGTCTTAGTTCCGGCAACTTTCACGATGAATGTATAGCCAAGGTCCGCAGCCTTTACCACATAGCTAGAGCCTGTTCCAGCTGAGACAGGAGTATCTGAAAGGCTCTTGTATTTGAACCACTGGTAAGTATTTGAGGCCTGTGGAACCCAGGTACCAGCGGTTGCTAAGAGAGTGGTGCCAACTTTTGCAGTTCCTGTGATGGCAGGAAGCGAAGTGATCTCAAATACTGGGTCATTAGGTTTTATGGTTTCGCCAATGGTAATCGGAATGAGGTCAGCTGCTGTGACGCCAGAGCCGGCGTCAGCGATTATGGAGACTACAGTACTCAGTTGAGTTGTGTATACGTGAGTGTCAGAGCAGCTTCCCTGATCTGAAGTAACCTCAGTTTTAGTTCCATCTCCCCAGTTGTATTTGCAGGTAACGTCTTCACCATTACCGATGTCTGTTACTTCAGCAGTTATCGTGACTGTGTCACCTGGCGCAGGGAAGAGATCTTCAGGAAGAGGGTTAATGTGAACGGCTGGGGCTGCAGCCTGAACAAAGAAGTCCACGTCGTAATCGAAATCTGAACTTCCTTCGGAATCCCAACCATCAATACGTGCAACATACTCACCAGCAGTTGGGCAAACCGCCGCTGCTAGAGCGATGGAGTTGCCTTGCTGCAAACCTTGTTTGCCTCCCGGTAATACTTGGCAGACAGAGGTGTTGCCATTGATACCGTGGACTTCCCAAGAAGTGCTGATGGTATTCGCTGTTGGTGTCCAACCGAGTGCTCCTGCATCAAGCTTGATGGGGGAGTTAGCGATACCCGTGAAGGCTGGGGGATCTCCAGCCTTACCAATACCTGATTGACCGACTGGTGCAGGGGTAATGGAACTTGAGCATTGTGGATCTGCTCCGTCAACTTTCAAATCTGCATCGTCATCGACTTTGTTATTGCAGGATTCAGGCTTAGTTGTTGAGAAACTGCCAGATTTAATCATGACAATTGAATCAAGAACTTGATCGCTGGTATCGGCGATGGCCAGTTTGATGTGGTTGACCTGATTAGGAGTAACGCTAGCTGAACAGATTAGCTCTACGCTCAGTCCATCAGATTCAATGTTCAGAGGATTTTTTGGGGGATTGATGTATGAGTTGTCGCGGTAAAGATTGCTGTTGATCGTTGAGTTAACAGTGTCAATTGAAACTGAAACAGTTCCTGAACCAAACCCCGGCACGGTTGCGCAGTTAACACCATTTACATAGAAACCGAAAACGTCATCAAAGAGGTT
>JBBAML010000023.1:0-1837 GCA_040402515.1 Rhodoluna sp. | reverse complement strand
GTGGCTGCTTGTGCTGAAGCAGGGCTAAATAGAGACACCACTAGTAGTGGAGCTATAAGTCCTACAAGCTTTGCTCTCATATCTTTAGGCTAGGTCCCCCAGGAGATTAGGGCAAGTAAGGTTTACCTGCCAAATTGCTGAGAGCGCTAGGCCCCCTCCACCTCGAAGCTGGCTTATAAGATGTTTCCATGCTAGAAGTCGTTGAACTACCGAGAAGAACCTTGCTTGGCCTAAGTCGCCCTTTTATTTCAGCTACCAGCCCAAACTCCAATGCCCCTCAAGTAATAGGTCCGCTCTGGGGTGAGATGTCTAAGGTTTTCTTCCAACTCTCACTGTCCCGAGAGGTTAACCCTGTTGGCGTAGGCGCGATGTGGCGCGATCAAGGCTTTGAAGAAGATGGCTCGATGATCTATTTTGCAGGATATGAAGTGCATGAAGTCCCCGAAGACCTAGGTGGGCTAGAGGTTCTGGCTTTAGAGCCTTCGAACTATGCCATGGTTGAGCATCAGGGTGCGATGTCTGAGTTACCAGCCACGATTACCAATTTCTATTCCAATCTGCTTCCTGAGAGCAATCTTGAGAGAAGAGTGGGAATTGATCTGGAGATCTACCACGAGAGTGAAGATCCACAGCTACCGCCAAGAGTTGTTATAGCAGCTCCAATTAGCTAGAGCTCTTGACCTCAGAGATTTCTTTAGGGCCAATACCGCAGCAACCACCAATAATGGTTGCACCACAGTCAACCCATTCTTCAATGTGTTTATCTGAGAGTTTTACAGCTGAACCCTCGAGCTGCTTCAGTTTCTCATTCCAAGTTTTGCCTGCATTCGGGTAAACAACAAATGGCCCATACTCTGAAGCTGACTCCAGGAGAGATGTAACAAGCTCAGGGCTGGTGCAGTTGATGCCAACATAGTCTGCACCCAACTCTTTGGATAGTTTGGCAGCCTCAGAAAAAAGTTCACCTGAACTCAAGTGCAAACCATCTTTACATGAAAAAGCAATCCAAATCGGAATGCTGTTATTTAGTTCCTTGAGGAGATTGAGTATGACTCTTGCCTCTCTCAGTTCGGGAATAGTCTCAAAAGCCAGGTAGTCAGGTTTACAGCCAATAAGAATCTCTAGTCGCTCTTTGTGGAAATCAACCAATTCTTCTTCAGTTACCTCGTAGTTTCCTCGATACTCAGAGCCATCGGCCAGGTATGCACCGTATGGTCCAATAGATGCTGCGACTTTGGGTGCTCCAGCATCCCTAGCAAGTTGGACTGAAAGTTTGAGGGCATCAACAACTTCAGCGTGAGTCCAGCCTTTGGCAATACAGCCTGGAAAAGATACCTGATATGTGGAGGTGATTACGATTTCAGCACCAGCTTCAACGAAAGCCTTGTGTGCCTCACGAATCTGATCTGGAGCACTCTTTAGTAATTCACCAGTCCAAAGCTCTGACTTGAAAGAGTTTCCTAAATCTTCAAGAGCTGTTGCAAGGCCACCGTCTAGGAGAATGAAATCTTTGGACATGATTCAAGTCTAACTTCTAGCCAATTGAGCTAGAAGAGTTAGCTGCCTAAGAACGAGGTCGCCTGGTTTCCTTAGCTGGGAAACTCAAAGAAGCTTTGGATAAGAAGATAGCGAACACTAAAGCGACAACAATTCCAGAGCTGATGCCAAGTTCAATAACTGCTCGATCGAAATCAACCTGAGACTTTCCATCAGCTAGGGTCATCGAGGCACCAACAGTCAGGATGTGTCTAACTGCTGCGATAACACCAATGATTAGGAAGTTCTGGAGTTGGAATACACCATCTGTGTATCTAGCAACAACTGTTCTCAAGATCTC
>JBBAML010000022.1:12864-14349 GCA_040402515.1 Rhodoluna sp. | reverse complement strand
ATGTTCTTCTTTGGATCTCTAACTTCATCTCCAAGTGTTGCCACTCTGGCATAACCTGCGAAGGCAAAAAAGATGATCGATGCTGCTGAAAGAGTAGAGAGGTTTGCTTCAGGCATGAGCATGCCAGTGCTAAAGCTTTGCGAACTTAGTCCATGAGCAAAACCAGTGGTGATACTAAAGACGATGAAACCAATGGTGATGGTAGCTAGCGCTGCTGCCATCTGTGCTGTTCGGTTGATACCTAGAAGATTCAGTGCTGTCATCAACAGAATTGAGGCAACAGCTGCTGGCCATCCTGGGTAGCCAGGGAACAGATAGGTTTCGATAATGATTGCTATTGCCGCAATAGATGCGATTTTGCCAAAGACAAATGAGAAGCCGGCAATAAAGCTGAAGTCTTTGGGTAGATAAACCCTTGCGTAACTATAGACACCACCAGCTCTAGAGACTTGGCTTGCCAATTGATAAACAGAAGCGGCATTGAGGCTTGCGACCAACGCAGCAATAGCTAAAGCAAAGAAGATCTGGTCATTTACTTTTTCCCAAGCCGTTGACCAAACAAAGAAAACGCCGGCTCCGAGCATTGATGCTAAACCAATAGCAACTGCTCCAAATAGAGAAAGTTGTTGTGGTTTAGACGTGGCCATCAAACAGGCTGGTAACGCTGTCGTCGTTAAACACAGATGAGATAGCTCTAGCAATTAGTGGAGCAATTGAAAGGACTGTTAGTTTCTCAAACTGCTTAGAGGCATCGATTGGCAGAGTGTTAGTAACGATGACATTGTCAACATCAGGACCTGAGAGTCTTTCAACAGCTGGGTCGCTGAAGACAGCGTGAGTTGCTGCAACAATGATTCGACCTGCACCGTTGTCACGAAGTGCTTTAGCTGCTGCAACGATGGTTCCAGCCGTGTCAATCATGTCGTCAACCAAAATACATACGCGACCTTCAACTTCACCAACAAGCTCATTAACCTGAACCTGGTTTGGCTTGTTTGGGTCACGACGCTTGTGAATGATGGCTAGTGGTGCACCTAGGCGGTCTGCCCAGATATCTGCAACGCGAACACGTCCTGAGTCAGGAGAAACCACAGTTAGGTTATCCGCACCAAAGGTTTGCTTCACATAGTCAGCTAGAAGTGGCAGAGCCCAAAGGTGATCTACCGGACCATCAAAGAAACCTTGAATCTGAGGTGAGTGGAGATCAACAGACATTAGACGGTCAGCACCAGCTGCTTTGTATAGATCAGCAACCAGGCGAGCTGAGATAGGCTCACGTCCCTTGTGCTTCTTGTCTTGTCTTGCGTATGGGAAGAAAGGTGAGACAACTGTGATGCGCTTAGCGCTTGCTCGCTTTAGAGCATCAATCATGATTAGCTGCTCCATCAACTGATCGTTGATAGGAGCTGAGTGAGACTGCAGGACGAAAGCATCAACACCGCGGACGCTCTCTTCGAAACGAACAAAGATTTCACCATTGGCAAA
>JBBAML010000022.1:0-12764 GCA_040402515.1 Rhodoluna sp. | reverse complement strand
GCTGCAGTGTATGCACCATCACCTATCGTAATTGGAGAAACAAAGACGTTGTGCGCACCGGTTCTAACGTGGGAACCGATCTTGCTGTGATGCTTCTCAACACCGTCGTAGTTAGCAAAGATGGTGCCGGCACCGATGTTGCTGTGCTCTCCGATGGTGGCGTCTCCAACATAGGACAGGTGAGGAATCTTTGAGCCAGCGCCGATCTTGGCGTTCTTGGTTTCAACAAAAGTGCCGATCTTGCCACCTGCACCTAGGTGAGTGCCTGGTCTGATGTATGAGTAAGGGCCAACGGTAGCTTCTGATTCGATTACTGAACCAGAGATGTGAGCCTTGATGATGCTGACATCTTCACCAATCTGAGTATCTTCGATGGATACTTCTGGACCGATGGTCGAGCCTCTTCCGATACTGGTTATGCCTTTTAGATGAGTGCCAGGTAGCAGAGTGACATCTTCACCAAGAGAAACCGTGATGTCGATGAATGTGGTTTGAGGATCAGCGATGGTAACCCCTGAGAGCATCCAGCCTTCACAGATTCTTCTGTTTAGCTCTGCACTGACTTCCTGAAGTTGAACTCTGTTGTTTACTCCAGCTACCAACCAGTTATCGGAAACTTGTAGGGCTTGAACAGCTCTACCTGACTTCAAGATTTCTGTTGCCGCATCGGTCAAATACTTTTCACCAACGGCATTGTGAGTTCCGATTGAACTCAGCGCTTTCTTTAGAGCATCGAAGTCAAAGACATAAACTCCGGCATTAACTTCGGTAATCTCAAGTTCTTCTTCTGTTGCATCACGGTGTTCAACAATTGAAGAGAAAGATCCGGAATCATCTCTTACGATACGGCCATAACCTGAAGGATCAGAGAAAACTGCAGTTAGCAGGGTGGCTCCTGCTCCAGAAGACAGATGAACATCAAGCATGGCTTCGATGGTGTTCACATCCAGAAGTGGAACATCTCCCGAGGTGACAACAACTGCTCCTGAGAAACCATCAGGGAGAACACCTAGAGCACACTCAACAGCTCGTCCAGTGCCTGGAATCTCATCCTGATGTGCGATGTGGGTATTTGGGTAAAAAGCGTGGATGTATGACTCGAGAATCTCTTTTTCATGTCTAACCACAGGAATGACGTAAGAAGCACCCAAGGAACTAGCGGTAGCTAGAGTGTGACCGAGCATAGGCAGGCCAGCGATCTCATGCATCACCTTGGGTGTTGCTGATTTCATCCTGGTGCCATTACCAGCTGCCAATACGACAACGGCCAAGTGCGCTTCAGTCATTTAACCTCCATTGTCTTACGCTGCTCCCCCAGGATTCGAACCTGGACCGAACACCTCCAAAGGGTGCCGTGCTGCCGTTACACTAGGGAGCATTGTGTTAGGCCAGAAGGCTTTAGCACCCTCTAAGTCTGCCAGATGTTCAGCCCTTAGGCTTCTAGATTTGCACCTAGAGCTGGAGAAGCAGCGGTCAAGGCAAAGATTCCCCGTTCATTTAGGCTCTCTGCAATCTGATTAGCCTGATCCCTTGAAGAACATAGCGCTGCAATTGTCGGTCCAGAACCGGACACAATTGCCTTCAATGCTCCAAGACCCTCAATCTCGCCAATGAGAGACTCCAGCTGAGGGATAAGCGCTATCGCAGCGGGTTGGAGACCATTGCTCAGCTTTAGAGCTAACTGCTCTACCGTGTGAACAGAGTCGACCAGTTGACTGAGGTCACTGAACTCTGCAGATTGACCTAATTCATCGAATTTTGCATAGACCGAAGGAGTCGAGAGGCCCTGTTGGCTAATGGCAAGGACCCAGTGAGTTTCAAATGCGAATGGTGCAATCGGTTGGAGTTGCTCTCCCCTTCCAGTCCCGAGAGCCAACTCCCCTAGTACACAGAAAGAAATATCTGAACCTAGCTCAGCTGCTACTGCCATCAGCTCTTCATTTGAAAGCTTTGTTGTTCCGAACTCTTGATTGGCATATTGATTGAAGGCAATGAGCATCGCTGCTGCGTCGGCAGAGCCTCCAGCCATGCCTCCAGCGACTGGGATTCTCTTCAAGATATCGATCTGGATGTCAGGTGTCTCAATTGCTAGTTTCTGAGAAAGTAAAACGGCCACCTTGGCGACAAGATTTGAACCGTCCGTTGGAACCGCAGCAACATGTCTAGCTGGTAGTCCCTCCCCACTAACAAAAATAGAAATGCCGGTTCCGGGAAGTGCTTCAGATACTGTTACTTCTTCTCTGAGGTTTAGAGCTAGAAAAAGTGAATTCACATCGTGGAAACCATTTGGCTTAAGCGGACCAACTTCAAAAACTAGGTTCACTTTGGCTGGGGCTGATGCAGTTATTGAATTCATCGGCTCACCTGCGCTCTAACTTTTGCATGAAGGTCATTCCAATACTTAGTTCTAGCTTTGAGCATTACGGGGTTCTCAATGAACTCATGTTCAATCAAAATCTCACAACCTTCATCATGAGATCTGAAAGACAGGGTTGCCCTGGTCTCATCGTTGAAAGCGATAGTTAGCCGCTCGGATTGGACTTGCTTTAGAAAACGTTTGAAACCATCACCGTAGAAAGACTCTGACCTGAAAATATTGAAAGTCAGTGAGACTGTGGTTGGAACAATCAGGGTTAAACGTAGAACGCTCTCCTGTGCAGAGTTTGTCTTAGGGGCTTCTCTCCACTGGAGATAACCAAGTGAGATTGAATTGGCCCACCATTTCTGCACTCGATAGTTCTGCTGAAGCCACAGTGAGATCTCTCGTTGCTTACCTTCTCGAACCGTGCTTGCAAAGATTAGCTCTAGCCACTGCTCACGTGTCTTGCCGGTATTAGCTAAGAGTTGATCAGCACTGACATCAGGATTTGCTGCAACAGTTGGGACAAGCATGGCTCTTCTGCCACGCTTTTTCTGTTCAACTCGCTGGGTGCTTGGATGACCTTCGAAAACAGGCAGATCGTCAAAGATGCCGCTTGCTTCTTTTTTCTTTCTTCTAAATAGCATTAGCTGCCTTTGCTATTGCGACGAAGTCGTTAATGTTGAGTGCCTCTCCTCGTTTAGAAGGATCAATTCCAGCAGCAACCAGATGCTGTTCTGCGAGCGCAGGTGAACCTGCCCAGTTAGCTAAAGCCTGTCTTAGAGTCTTTCTTCTTTGTGAGAAAGCCTCATCAATGACAGCAAAAGTCTTTAGCCTAAGTGCTTCATCACCCAGTGGAGTGCTTCGTTTTGTGAAGTAAACAAGAGCTGAATCAACATTTGGAATGGGCCAGAAGATGCTTCTACCAACGTTTCCGGCAAGGTTTGAGTCGGCATACCAAGCTAACTTCGCACTAGGCACTCCGTAGACCTTAGAACCTGGTGCTGCAGCTAGTCTGTGAGCTACCTCTGCCTGGACTAAAACTAAGCCTGACTGGATGGAAGGGAAGGTCTCAAGGAAGTGCAGTAGCACTGGAACTGAGATGTTGTATGGGAGGTTTGCTACCAATGCGTCTGGAGCCAACGGTAACTCTGTTACTTTCATTGCATCAGCGGTTACTAACCTAAAGTCTTTGTCTTTAGCTCTTTTGCTAACTGTCTTCTCGATTGCCTGAGCCATCTTCTGATCAATCTCAACTGCGATCACAGTCTTAGCTTCTTCTAGAAGACCCAAAGTTAGGGAACCTAGACCTGGGCCGATCTCAACCACTACGTCACTAGATCTTAGTTTCGCTGCTGCAACGATTCTTCTAATTGTGTTTGGGTCAGTTACGAAGTTCTGTCCAAGCTTCTTGGTTGGAACAACACCTAACTCGTCAGCAAGAGCTCTAACATCTGATCCACCGAGTAACTCAACCATTTAGACCTTCAGACCAAAGACCATAAACATCTTCTGTGTTCTTGGTTAGTTGAGTAGCGAGGTCATTAACATCCAGTTCTAAAACTTCAGCCATTCTTCTAACGGTTAGTCCGATGAGATAAGGAGAGTTAGGTCTTCCTCTAAATGGTTCTGGAGTTAGAAAAGGTGCATCTGTTTCGACAAGGATGAGTTCTCTCGGCATTAGTGCCAGTGCATCTCTTAGATACTGATTCTTTTTGAAAGTGACAGTTCCAGAGAATGAGGCATACCAGCCATTCACTTTTAGGATTTCTGCTAGTTCAACATCTCCGCTGAAACAGTGAAACACTGTCTTCTCTGGAGCTCCAACTCTAAGCAGAGTATCAACAACGTCTGCGTGAGCATCACGATCGTGAATCTGTAGTGCAATATTGTTTTCTTTAGCAATCTCGATGTGTGCTTCGAAGCTGTGTTGTTGAAGGAATAGTCTGTCCTCAGTTGTTCTGAAGTAGTCAAGTCCAGTTTCACCGACTGCTCGAACCCTAGGTTCCTTTGCAAGTTTTGCTATTTCTGCAATTGCTGAATCTAGTTCTTGAAGCGATTCATATTCGGCAGCAACGTTTGGGTGAAGTGCAACGGCTGCTAGGAGTCTTGGTTCAATTGCTGCAGTTCTTGCTGACCAAGCAGAGGTTTCAACAGAACCACCAACTTGAACTCCACCTAGAATTCCTGCTTGGTTGGCTAGTTCTAGATGCTCACGGTAATCCATTGGGTTTTCACCATCAGCTATTTCTAGGTGAGTGTGGTTATCGTAGACACCAACTTCTAACGGTTCTGGTACCTCTGGGTAGCTTAGGTCTCTAGAGCCACCGTCTTCAGACTTACGGTTGCGAACTCTGATGTAGTTTTCGCTAGGTAGATCTGCTTGAGCGTCGCCCATCTGATTACTGTGCGCTCTCAGTTTCGATTCTTGGGAAGAGAACTTCTAGTTCACCAATGTTGATACCTGCTGGTAGTTGATCCCAATTAGCCGCTTCGGTAAGCCTCTGCTCTGAGAGATCACCTAGCTTGCCTTCTGTTAGTGCAGCCCAAAGCTTTGCAGTTGCCTTAGGTGTGATTGGGGCGAGCAGAACTGAAAGCACTCTAAGCCCTTCACAGGCAACGTATAGGACAGTGCCAAGACGCTCACGGTTAGCTTCGTCTTTAGCTAGCACCCAAGGCTCTTGGACGGTGATGTAGTTATTTAGTTCATCAACCAATCTCCAGGTAGCAGTAATGGCATCTTGAATAGCAACGTCATCAATTGCTCTATCTGCATTCAGAACAGCAGTTCTAGCAACTTCAATTACCTGGCTATCTGCATCGGTGTATTGGCCGGGGGTTTGGAGAACACCATCGAAGTATCTTCTGACCATAGCAAGAGTTCTTGAAGCTAGGTTTCCGAAACCGTTAGCAAGTTCTGCTTGGTATCTAGCAGATAGGTCTTCCCAGCTAAATGATCCATCTTGACCAAAAGCAATAGCTTTCATGAAGTAGTAGCGGAAAGCATCTGAACCAAAGATGTCGGTGATTTGATTAGGTGCAATACCGGTGAGCTTAGATTTTGACATCTTCTCGCCACCGACTAGTAACCAGCCGTGACCAAAGATCTGCTGTGGGGGTTTGATATCTGCTGCCATCAACATGGCAGGCCAAATGACTGCGTGAAAACGCAGGATGTCCTTACCAACAATTTGAACTGTTGCTGGCCATCTCTTGTTGAACTCAACATCGTTCTGGCCATAACCGATTGCAGTGATGTAGTTCAGAAGTGCATCAAACCAAACGTAGGTAATGTGTGAGTCATCCCAAGGGATATCGATTCCCCAATCGAACTTTTCTTTAGATCTAGAGATAGAAAGGTCTTCTAGTCCACGTCTAACAAAAGCTATGACTTCGTTCTTAGCTGATTCAGGTTGAATGAAGTTAGGGTTCTGCTCAAAGAAATCAAGCAGTGGTTGTTCGAACTGGCTCAATCTAAAGAAGTAGTTGTTTTCTTCTAGTTGTTCGACCGGCTTTGAGTGAATGGCACAAACATCCTGGCCTTCGAATTCTCCGGTGCCATCGACTAGGTCGGCTTTGTTCTTGTATTCCTCACAGCCAACGCAGTATGCGCCTTTGAATGAGCCTTGGTAAATGAAACCAGTGTCATAGAGCTTCTGCATGAACTTCTGAACGTTAGCCTCATGTCTAGGCTCTGTTGTTCTAATGAAATCTTGGTTGTCGATGTCAATGGTTTCAAGTAGTGGTAGCCAAGCATCGTGAACAAGCTTGTCAGTCCAGTCCTGAGGAGTGCTCTTATTGGCAGCTGCAGTTCTTAGAACCTTTTCACCGTGCTCATCGGTTCCGGTTAAAAGGAAGCTGTCCTCACCTCGTTGACGGTGCCATCTGGCTAATACATCAGCAGCAACCTCGGTATAGGCATGTCCAATGTGCGGGGCATCGTTCACATAGAAGATGGGTGTCGTCACATAAAACGACTGACCTGAGGTGTTGGTAGACATCTTTACAATCTTAACGCTTGGGCTTTCAATCCTTGGCTCTAGCATCAAGCACAGCTTGATACAGCTCACTCTTGCTCACTGAGTGCTTGGCAGCAACCTCGGCTACGGATTGTTTCAGAGATAGCCCGCTTGCTCTAACCGATTCGACTTCAGACAGCAGATCAGTGTCATGGACATCTGCTGGCTCTGATGGGTCAGCTCCTGCGATAACTAGGACAATTTCTCCTCGAGGTTCTGTTTCAGCCCAGATGGCAAGTTCTGCGAGAGTTCCCCTGACAGTTTGTTCAAACTTCTTTGTCAGCTCTCTGGATACTGTTGCTTTCCTGTCGGAACCAAAGACCGTAATCGCATCTCTGAGGCTCTGTTCGATGCGATGCGGGGATTCAAAGAAGATTAGCGTTCTAGGGTCAGTTAGCAGTTCTTGGAATAGACGCTTGCGGTCTCCTGCTTTTCTAGGGAGGAATCCTTCAAAACTGAATCGATCGGTTGGTAAACCTGAAACAGCCAATGCAGAAAGAACAGCTGAAGGTCCTGGAATAACAGTGACCTCAACACCTGCTTCGATTGCAGCTCTTACTAAAACAAAGCCTGGATCAGAAACAGTTGGCATGCCAGCATCGCTAACCACCAAGACATCCTCGGTCTCAGCAATTTCAAGTAGTTGGGCAACCCGCTCTGCTTCGTTGTGTTCGTGAAGGCTAAAGAGTTTGGCATCTAGCTTCACCCCTAGCCCTCTTGCTAACTTGAGGAGGGTTCTGGTGTCTTCAGCGGCAATGTATTTGACTGAGCCCAGATGCTCAATAAGCCTTGCTGAGGCATCTGAGAGATTACCTATAGGTGTTGCCGCCAAAATGAGCATGCTCTATTCTCGCAAACTAACATAGAAGAAGTGCTAACCCTCTTTCTAAGGCTCAAAGCTAACCCAGCTAGATTCGCCTTATTCAACCGCTGGGCACCAATCATCGTGTTGGTGTTAGCCGCCATACTCAGGCTTTATGACCTTGCTTACCCGCAAAGCTTGGTCTTTGATGAGACTTACTACGTCAAAGATGCTTACTCACTAATCCATTCAGGCTACGAAGGTTCATGGTCCAGTGGCGCAGATCTTTCCTTTGCCAACGGTAACCCTAAAGGTTTAACAGGTGACCCTTCATTCGTGGTTCACCCACCCCTTGGTAAATGGATCATTGGTTTGGGCATGCTCATCTTTGGAGCAGGTAATCCATTTGGTTGGCGCATCATGGTTGCCCTCGCTGGAGTTGCTGCAGTGTGGCTGACCATGGCAAGCGCTAAGTTGATATTTAGATCCACAATCTGGGCTGTTCTAGCTGGTTTGTTCTTTGCAGTTGATGGGGTTGGCATAGTTCTTTCTAGAACCGCACTCCTAGATCAAATTCTTGGTTTCTTTGTAATTCTGGCTTTCTACTTCTTGCTCAGAGATAAAGAGGATGACCGTCTCAATAAATACAGGAGACCTTGGCTGCTAGCCATGGCTGTGTCACTTGGCTTGGCAACCGCAGTGAAATGGTCTGGGCTCTATTTCGTTGTTGTGTTCCTGGCATACATCATCCTCAGTGAAGCAAACCAGAACTACAAGATTCACCAGAGAATCCAAAAGCAGGCAGAAACGAAACTCTCAGCTAAGTTCTGGTTGCTTCCATCGGTTAGCCAAGGTGTTCGTACATCAGTTCTAGTTTTAATTCCAATGCTTATGTCATACATATTGAGTTGGTCAGGCTGGTTCCTAACCAGTAACGGTTGGGGCAGAAAGTGGGCTTGGGAAAGTGGAAATTCTCTAATAGGTTGGTTAGCTTGGATTCCAAAGTCTTTGCAATCCTTCTGGCACTATCACGTGGACATCTACCAGTTCCACGTCAACCTCCATGCCTCACATCCATATGCATCTAATCCCCTGACTTGGCCTTTCATGCTAAGACCAACTTCATTCTTCTGGGATCAGCGAGCAACCGATTGTTTTGGAGATGACGCAAAGTCACAATGTGTGTCAGCAATTACTCCGTTGGGTAATCCCTTAATCTGGTGGGCCGCTGTTCTTGCCATTGGAGTTTTGCTGGCGGCTTGGTTTAGAACTAGAGACAAAGTAACGACTTTGATAAGTCTTGGTCTTATTGCAGGTTATGTTCCTTGGTTAGCCCTTACCAATAGAACTGTTTTTGAGTTTTATGTGATTGCTTTTGAACCTTGGCTGATTCTGCTGCTGGTGGCAGGACTTCGATCTTGGTTCAGGAATACCGAATCTAAGGACAAGACGGCAAATCTGATTGTTGGCTTTGTATTCCTAGTTTTAGCTGCTTCGGCATTCTTCTACCCTGTCTGGGTGGGTCAGTGGATTAGTTATGAGCACTGGCACTGGCGAATGTGGCTTCCGTCTTGGATTTAGCCCTGATTTGATTGTCTTTGGCCTCGGTTAGGCTTAAGACAAATGCGCACCTATATCGAGCTATTTAAGGTCCGCGGCGTAGCCGTGGTGGTTTGGTCGCAGCTGCTAGCCCGATTCGCATTTGGCATGCAAACCATCACTTTTGCTATTCACCTAGAACACATCTATCACAACTACACGGTTGCGGGATTGGCGATTGGGGCTGCAACTCTTGGTGGAGCTTTGTCATCACCAATTCTTGGGCGTTGGATGGCCTTGGTCGGAATTAGACCGGTGGTAGTTTTCACTTCCCTAATCGCTTCCGTTTGTTACATCCTCATCGGTTTTGTTCCAATCAGTTCAAGCTTCGCTATCGGAGTCTCTCTGGTTCTAGGTTTGGCAATGCCGCCAATCCAACCAGCAGCTCGAACTGTTTATCCAACTTTGGTCAAAGAAGAAGCGCAGCGAAACACTTTGTTCTCAGTGGACGCTATTTTGCAGGAAATCATTTGGATCTTAGGTCCAGTGCTGGCAACTGTTCTTATCGCCACCACAAACACTCTTGTCCCGATGGCAGTAATGGCCGTTGTTCAATTAGTCGGTGGCCTCTGGTTTGCATTACTTCCAATGGTTCATGGAGCTCCAATCCCTAGGTCTACCAAACGAATGGGTTCAGTACTTCGTTCCAAGTTGGTGAAGGTAATGATTGCCATCAACCTGCTCTTTGTTGGGTCATTCTCAGCGCTTGAAATTGGTGCAGTTGCAGCTGTTGGTCAAGCCGAGGCAGGCTTTGTTATTGCGATGCTTTCCATTGGTTCTGTTCTCGGTGGTTTGGCATTCGGACACCGAGCTCGCTCACCGCTTGCCCTATCAAAGCAGCTGGCAGTTGTGCTCCTCGGAGACTTACTAATCTTCTTCAATGCAACAGATCCAATTTGGTTAGGTGTTTGCCTATTTATTTCAGGCATTGGTGTTGCCACAGCGTTTGCAACAATGGCTTCAATCATTGGTAAAGCAGTTTCATTAGATGATTCAACTGAGGTCTACGGTTGGATTGGAAGCGGTCAGAACATTGGTTACGGGGCAGGCGCTGCCATTGCCGGAATCGTCGTTGACACCATCAACAGCACAACTTCTTTTGCATTTGCTGCCGGACTAGACATGGTTGCTTTGTTTGTCGCGATAGCCGCCGTTTCAATAACCCCAAGTTTCTTAGCAAGTGAACATGAAAAGGATAAAGAGTAATGAGTGTTTTTGTAGTGACCTACGGTTATGACGCAGACCCTATTGAACTGAACCAGGTTAGACCTACTCACCGTGAGTGGTTAACTCAGTTGCTTGCAGATGGGACGCTTCTCGCCTCTGGACCTATGGTTGATAGGCCAGCGGCACTTTTAGTCTTCAAGGCAAACTCAATTGAAGAGGTCAACACCCTACTTGACAGCGATCCATTCGAACTCGCTGGGATGATTGGTGAGAGAACTATCGAAGCCTGGAATCCAGTATTTGGCCCTTTCAGTGAGGCCGCTAAGTGAGAGTTCTTATCTCTGGAGCAAGCGGATTAGTAGGGACTGAACTTCAAGCTCAATTGAAGCAACTTGGCCACACTCCGGTTGTTCTTGTTCGACGAGAAGTCCAAAACGAGAATGAAGTCTTCTGGGACCCAACCACGCTTACCCTGGATCCAGCTGTGATGGATTCGATAGATGCCATCGTGAACCTAGCTGGCGCAACAACTGGGAAACTGCCTTGGACTAAGGAATACAAAAAGGAACTCATCCAGTCCCGAGTAGATTCCACTAAAACTATCGTTCAGGCTATGCAGAAATGCACCAACAAACCTAAGGTCCTGGTCTCTGGTTCTGCCTCGGGTATCTATGGAGATACTGGTGACACCTTGTTAGTCGAAACAGCGCCGAAGGGTGAAGGATTCTTAGCTGACCTCGCTAGCCAGTGGGAACGTGAAGCACTGAAATCTCCATCAGGAGTTCGAGTGGTCCAGGTCAGAACCACCATGGTTCTCTCTAGGACTAAAGGCGCTCTGGGCAGATTGCTTCCAATCCTTCGCGCAGGAGTTGGTGGCAAGCTTGGTAACGGTAAGCAGTGGTGGGCGTGGATTTCCCTTCCAGATGAAGCCAGAGCAATTATTCATTTGATCAACACTCCCTCTGCTTCAGGCCCATACAACCTCACCGCACCAGAACCTGCAACATGCAAGCAACTGGTAAAGGCACTTGGTAAAGCTTTGGGCAAACCAACACTGATTCCAGTTCCAGCTTTTGCTCTAAAGATCGCATTTAGAGAAGGAGCTCAGGAGCTTCTGCTCTGCAGTCAGAAGATGAGTTCAGCAAGATTGGAAGCAACCGGTTTTGTCTTCAAGCACCCAACTCTAAAATCTGCCTGCGATTGGGTTGCCGGAAAAGACTAGATCTAAATAGATCTGATAAACCGGTATGCACTTAGCGCGAAGACGGTTGCGATTGCTCCACCAGCAATAAGTGGGACGGTCAAATCTATTTTCGCCAGTAAACCGCCAATCAAACCACCGATAGGCATAAGCCCCCAGACGATTGTTCTTCTAGCACCGTGAATTCGTCCAAATATTTCGTTTGGAATCATGGTGTGATACGTCGACATGAGGAGAATGTTCCAATAAGCCATAAACAAACCCTGGAACAAAAGGGTGAACATATACCAATAGACATTGGAAGACAGCCCACCGGCAAGGAGGCAGGCTGCAGATGCAGGAAGGGTAATTGCCAAAGCTTTGCTTCGACCAACTTTGGCTGAGAACCTTGAGGTTGATACAGCTCCAATGAGTGCACCGATGCCTAATGGGACGAGCACCCAACCATAATGCGCTTCAGCTACCTCTAAGTGATCCAGAATGAACAGCACCTGGGTAGCAGAACCCATTGCGTAGCAGAAACCGATAAAGCCAGTGGTAACGACCAAACGGAACAAAACCTTGTTGCTCCATAAATACTGGAGACCCTCCCTGATCTCGTGCTTTAGTTTCTGTCTATCCGCTGCCTTGATCTCCACCTTTGGTTGCAAGGCATCTCTTGCGATGCTAAGGACTAGGAGCACTGCTACCAGATAGCAAGCTGAGACACCTAGAAATGGAATGAAGGCGGCTGTCGCAAAGATAAAGCCGCCTAGAGGGACTCCAACAAACCCCTGCATGACGGTGTCTGCTATTTGAAGCCTAGAGTTACCCTTTTCCAACTGGCTTTCGGAAAGCAGTGTTGGGATAGTCGACTGGGTTGCTGTGTCATAGACCACTTCTGAAATGCCGAAGACAAATGTCAATGTTGCTAACCAAGCTAGGTTCATCTGGCCCGACACTATTAGCCCAGCAAGTGAAACCCCAATCAGCACTCTGCTTGTTTGGACCATCAACATGGCAGCTCTTCTATTGAGCCGATCTACAAGAGCTCCAATAGGAATGGCAAAGATTAGCCAAGGCAGAAGAAATAGGTTCGCTTGGATAGCGATGAGGATTGGGTCTCTTGTGAGTGAAGCGGCTAGAAGCGGAATTGCAGCACCAAAAAGACCATCAGCAAATTTGCTGAACATGGCTGCCGACCAAATTTTGTTAAAGGTAACGCCGAGACTTATCTTCTCTTCGCTTCTTTGCACCTTCATAGCCTAACCAAAAGAAAAGGCCCTGATCTTTCGACCAGGGCCATAGTGCAGAAAAGAAATTACTTCTTCTTTGCAACAACCTTCTTTGCAGCAGGCTTACGTGCAACAGTCTTCTTTGCAACAGCCTTCTTAGGAGCTGCCTTCTTTACTGCTGGCTTGCGCGCAACAGTCTTCTTAGCAACAGCCTTCTTAGCTACAGGCTTCTTTGCAACTGCAGCCTTCTTCACTGCTGGCTTGCGCGCAACAGTCTTCTTAGCTACAGGCTTCTTTGCAACTGCCTTCTTAGGTGCAGCCTTCTTCACTGCTGGCTTGCGCGCAACAGTCTTCTTTGCAGCAGTAGCCTTTGGTGCAGCCTTCTTAGCTACAGGCTTCTTTG
>JBBAML010000021.1:0-17066 GCA_040402515.1 Rhodoluna sp. | reverse complement strand
TCTGGAGTTGGAATACACCATCTGTGTATCTAGCAACAACTGTTCTCAAGATCTCAAGAATGATGATTATGAACAGAATGTCGTTGATAGCTTGAATCATTCCAGTTGGAAAGAACGGCGTTGTTTCAAATGCACGTTGAACTGAGAAGTAAAGTGCTGCACCGGCAATAACTAGTAGGCACAATCCGAGCACTATGTGGAATAGCTCTTCGATTCTCTCGACCCAGTGACCTGGAATTAGGACCTTCTTGTCCTCATTATTTTCATCTGCCATATCTATGAACCTAGCCCTTATATAGGCCTAGACACGGTTCCCCAGTGACTCTTGTATTACAGTTCTATTTCTATATTTGGAAATGGCATTACGGTTAGGTGAATCTTGTCCCCATCTAGTGCTCAGAGCTGATTCTTAAGTCAAACTAAGCCAAATAATCTGTTTTGAAAGGAAAACCCATTAAGGCTCTTGAAGTATTAGAAAAGGCAATCTCACTGTTGGAGAACAAGGACTTAGATGGCTTCATGGCTCTGCTATCGGATGACTGCGTCATTATGAAAGACAATGGGGAAGTTCTAGCCAAAGGCACAGAACAGCTGCACCAGTTCTATATGCCAATCTTCGGCGAACAAGCCGACATGAAGATTGAACTTGGTGATAAATTCAGCACCGGTTCAGTTATTGCTGTTCGTGAGGTTAACCACGACATGAAGGTTGACGGTGTTCTAAAGGAAGTAGACACTGTTTGGATCTACAAAGTAATCAACGACAAGATCTCATACATGCACGTGTTCTCTCCAGATGAAGAGACGAACGAGGCATTGAACTCTTTGAACTAAATAGCGGCGGAGAATGGGGGATTCGAACCCCCGAGGGCTTGCACCCAACCAACTTTCCAAGCTGGCGCCATAGGCCACTAGGCGAATTCTCCTTGTTGCACCGGGAACTGCAACTTAGTCAGTTTAGACGAAGGTTCTAGGTTGTTGTAATTGAGGGGATATTTGGGGTCGGGTAGAATTGTGAAGGACTCCCCGTGCGGCGTCACCTCGGCTAACTCCCCCAGGATCGAAAGATAGCAAGGGTAACTGGGCTCTGGCGGGTGTGCGGGGAGTCTTTACTTTGTAACTGGGGCTTTCGTTTGTGAAGAAATTCGCAGTGCTAGATGGACAAAAACAAGAGTGAGGATGAGTGTCGTTTGAAAACTAATCCACGCCATGGTTACTCTGGGATCCCGAATATCTAATAGGTTTTCTAAAGATGTCTCGTTATTGAAAAATGGCACTCCAGGCATTAACCTCAGAGCCACAGCAAGCACAGCTAGATAGTAACTATAGCGGCCTAACTTTTGAAGCCTGTCCACCCTCTCAGGCAAGTACCAATTTTTCCAGGTTGAGACACAAATCATGCTGGAAAGAATTAGCAAGGGAAGTTCTGGCCAAGCAGATCCGAACCACAGACTGGGCAGCACCCCGATCGCAGGAATCTGTAAAACTATAAAATCGAAAATGTAAATTTGTGGATGTTGCAAGACCCACTTGGAAGTATCGGCTTCCCAAGGGCGTAACTGAAGAAGTAGCCCTATGCCAGTGACTAAAACGTAGCTTGTTATGAAGGCAAAAATGAAGACCTTAACCCTTTTCATCAAAAAGCCGATCTTTGACTCAGATTGTTCACGTCACAAATGTTTCCAAGGATTGGTGTAAAACATTCAAATACCTCGAAACCACTTCTTATAATTTGCCTCCAGGATGGGTCTAGGTTGTCTCGAGCATAAACTTCATGAAAAGGAACTGGAAGGTAATTTCCACTTAATGTGTAAATTCCATCTCTCCGAACATAAAAGTGGAGGTCGAAATTTATCCCATCTGCACCGAAGCAAAATGGGTTGGACACATTTTGCTTGATTCCAAAGCTAACATAATCAGGAGATAGCACAGTTGCGCTGAGCTGCATGCTGTCAGTGGATGCTCTTTGTGAAGTCTCCGGAACGACAAAAGGCGGAAACCCTAAGTACACCGTCGTTAGGCCGACAGAGACCTCTTTGACGACAGAGGGGCTTGCTCCCCAAGAGATTACGGTATCGAACCGAGTCTTATAAGAGTCAGAGTTCGCATCCCAAGTCCTATTATTTCCGTTGAAGTAAGTAATTTTTGGAACATTTATGTAAAAGCCACCACAAATAATCTCCGCCTTCACGAATTCTCTGCCAATAAACGTCTGGTAACGTATTCGAGTTCGAGTTGCATCTGTAGATTGAGCCACTGCTGTATTTGTCAACCCGATATTTCTGACGGGAAATGTTCTACTGGCAATGTGACGCATGGGATTTGAGGCATCACTGTGAGCTGAATCACTCGATATAACTACCTCTGCTTCCAGTTGTTGTTGCATGTTGTACACATAGATGCCGTTTTGGTCGGGCGTTAATTCACGGCCATCGACCAAGATGCTATCTACTGCGAGAGGGTCTCGATCCTCAATCTCGAAAGCGAGCAGCGAATTAGTTTGGACTAGGGTGAAGGTAGCTTGGTCCAACCTGTAGTTACTAGTCGCTGAGGTGTTGTTTGGAAGAGGCTCAGTTAGTTGAGAAATTAAGAGTGCGGCTACCGTTGCGATGCCAAAAGTACGAATATTCATTAAATAGCCTCCAACGGAGACAGCGTGCCCCCTTAGGGCTAGACACTAGCACACGCATCAACAATTCCATTCAGAAGTTTTTCCGAGTGCCAATTTGGCCTTAAACTCTTAGAGTGTCCACCGCCCTCTATCGTCGCTATCGACCTGAATCCTTTGCCGAGCTAATCGGTCAATCCCAGGTGACAGTGCCACTTATGGCGGCTCTCAAGAGCGACCGAGTAAACCATGCCTATTTGTTTAGTGGTCCTCGTGGTTGCGGTAAGACTACCTCTGCAAGAATTCTTGCTCGTTGTTTGAACTGTGCTGAAGGCCCAACTGATACTCCTTGCGGTAAGTGTGCTTCATGTATTGAACTGTCTAGAGATGGTTCTGGTTCTCTAGATGTTATTGAGATTGACGCTGCTAGTCACAACAAGGTTGAAGACGCTAGAGAGCTTAGAGAAAGAATTGCTTTCGCACCTTCTCGTGACCGATACAAGATCTTCATCCTTGATGAAGCTCACATGGTTACTAAGGATGGCTTCAATGCCCTGCTCAAGGTTGTTGAAGAGCCACCTGCCCACGTTAAATTCATCTTTGCAACGACCGAACCAGAAAAAGTCATATCAACTATTAGATCTAGAACTCACCACTACCCATTCCGGTTAGTTCCACCTGCGCAGATGCTTGAGTATTTAGGTCAGATGGCAGCTTCGGAGAAAGTCAAGATTGATGAAGGTGTTCTGAGCCTGGTAGTTAGATCAGGTGGTGGTTCAGTTAGAGATTCACTTTCTCTACTTGATCAACTAATTGCTGGTTCAGATAAGAACCATGTGACTTATGAGCGTGCAATCGGATTACTTGGTTATACCGATGCAGCACTACTTGACTCAGTGATTGATGCATTTGGTTTAGGGGATGCTGCGGAAGTATTTGCAAGCGTAGACAGAGTAATTCAATCTGGCCAAGACCCACATCGTTTTGTTGAAGACCTGTTGGAGAGAATCAGAGATCTAATCGTTGTTGGTTCTGTCGGTCTAGCTGCAAAGAATGTTCTTCGTGACATTCCACAGGATCAGCTTGACCGCATGAGATTACAGGTTGAGAGATTTGGTAAGGCTGAGTTGAACTACGCAGCTGAAGTAATTGCTGAAGGGTTGACCCGCATGAACGGCGCAACCAGCCCGAAGTTGCAGCTAGAACTAATGCTCGCTAAAGTCTTGGTTCCAGCTCAGGACAACACAGAAACCGGATCACTTGCACGAATTGATCGTCTTGAAAGAAGAATGGGCTTGGGAGGTAACGCTCCGGTAGTTACTCCAGTTGCTGGTCAGCCACAGGCTGCTGCACCTCAGGCAGTTCCAAACACTGCAGTGACCTGGGAAACATTCCAGGCTTCTTGGCCAGATATCAAAACCAAGCTTGCTGAGATTTCTAGATCTGCTTGGCAGGTTGTGCTTCCTCAGACTCCAGTTGGCTTCGATGGTGAAGTTTTAGATATCGCATTTGCCAATGAACATGACAAGACTGTCTTCAAAGATGGTGGAACTAGTTCACCGAGTGAGCAGTTGCGTAAAGCAATCTTTGAAGTTTTAGGTGTGCGTGTGAAGTATCGTGCGCTAACTAAATCTGAAGGTGAACCTGTAGTTCAGGTTTCAACTACTGCATCGTCGGCACCAACTGAGCCAATTGCTAAGGCACCTGAAGCTGTTATTAATGAGAACAGAAATAAACTCATCGACGAAGACAGCCAGGTTGGCGAATCAGTGCTTAGAGATATCCTTGGTGCAGAGCCAGTTGACGGTGACAAATAATGTATGAAGGTGTAGTTCAAGACCTTATTGATGCGTTGAGTCGCTTGCCAGGCGTTGGTCCTAAATCTGCTCAACGTATTGCCTTCTACCTAGTTCAGACTGATGACGACCAGGCAGCAGAGTTAGCAAAGATTCTTCTAGAGGCTAAAGATCGTGTTCGTTTCTGTGATACCTGTGGCAACGTAGCTGAAGCTGAACTTTGTAACATCTGTCGCGACCCTCGTCGAGTCAAAGATGCAATCTGTGTGGTTGAGGAATCCAAGGATGTTCAAGCTATCGAGAAGACTAGAGAGTTCAAGGGTTACTACCACGTCTTAGGTGGAGCTATCAGCCCGATTGATGGGATTGGGCCAGATAACCTTCGGATTAGAGAGCTGATGTCTCGGCTAAATGATCCTGAAATCAAGGAAGTCATTATTGCGACCGACCCTAACCTTGAGGGTGAAGCTACCGCTACATATCTGACTAGGTTGCTTGCACCTCTAGGCATTACAGTAAGCAGGCTGGCTTCTGGTCTACCAGTTGGTGGAGATCTTGAGTATGCGGATGAGGTTACTCTAGGCCGCGCCTTTGAGGGTCGCCGGATAGTTAGCCAGCAGTAACAAAAGCCTCAAATCAGGGCTAAACTTTAACTATTCATCGTTGAAAATCCCCCATTTTCCTTATCAGGAGATAACCCTTGGCGCTTATTGTCCAAAAGTATGGCGGCTCGTCAGTAGGCGATGCCGACAAGATTAAGCACGTCGCTAGGCGCATCATCGAGACTCAAGCCGCTGGTAATCAAGTCTGTGTAGTGGTCTCAGCTATGGGGGATACTACCGATGAACTTATGGATCTAGCCAACCAGGTTGCTTCAAGACCTGAGGGTAGAGAGCTGGATATGCTCCTTACCGCAGGTGAGCGTATTTCTATGGCTCTGGTTTCAATGGCTATTAATGATTTGGGTGCTAAGTCATTGTCCTTTACTGGTTCTCAGGCTGGAATCATTACCGATGAGGTTCACGGTAATGCTCGTATTGCTGAAGTTACCCCAGATCGAGTTGCTGAAGCACTAGCTGGAGGCAACATTGCAATTGTTGCGGGCTTCCAAGGTTTCAACCGAGACAGTAGAGATATCACCACTCTCGGTAGAGGTGGATCAGATACCACTGCTGTGGCTCTAGCAGCTGCGCTGAACGCTGATATTTGTGAAATCTATAGCGATGTTGATGGTGTCTACACTGCTGACCCGAGAGTTATCCCAACTGCAAGAAAGTTAGATGCCATCGATGTTGAGTCGATGTTGGAACTTGCTGCAGCAGGAGCAAAGATTCTGCACATCCGTGCAGTTGAGTTTGCTCGCAGACACAAAGTGAATTTGGTAGTTAGGTCAACTTTTAGCACTGACCCTGGAACAGTAGTTATCTCTGATGAAAATGGAGCAAAGCAAATGGAAGAATCAATCGTTTCTGGTGTTGCCACCGATAAGTCTCAGGCGAAGATTACTGTCATCGGTATTCCGGATGTGCCTGGTAAAGCGGCAGCAGTTTTCACCACTGTGGCTGAAGCTGGGGCGAATATCGACATGATCGTGCAGAACACTCCAACCGGTTCGGATGTTACTGACTCTGTTAGCGACATCACCTTTACTTTGCCTAAGGGAGATCTAAAGCGCGTGCTTGATGCCCTGGCTCAGAACAGAGATGTGCTTGGTTATCGTGAACTTGAGAGTGACGAGCAGATCGGTAAGTTGAGCGTTGTCGGTGCTGGTATGAGAACTCACTCTGGTGTTTCAGCAATCCTGTTTAGAGCTTTGGCGGAGGCAGGTATTAACGTCGAGATGATTTCAACATCTGAAATTCGCATCTCTGTAATTACTTCACTGGAGCAGGTTGATGATGCAGCTCGTGCTGTTCACAAAGCTTTTGATCTAGACGCAGACACAGAGGCAACTGTTTACGCAGGAACTGGTCGATAATGGCAAAACCAAACCTAGCCCTTGTCGGTGCTACCGGTGCCGTTGGCACCGTAATGATCGACATCATCAACAACCGTGAAAACATCTGGGGAGAGATTCGTCTTATCGCATCAGCAAGATCTGCAGGTAAAAAGATTACTGTTCACGGTGAAGAACTGACTGTTGTTGAACTAACCCCTGAAGCATTTGACGGTATCGATATTGCGATGTTTGATGTTCCAGATGAGGTATCTGAAGTGTGGGCTCCTATTGCAGCATCTCGTGGAGCAGTTGCGGTTGATAACTCAGGTGCATTCAGAATGGATCCAGAGGTTCCTCTTGTAGTTCCTGAGGTAAACCCTGAGCAGGCTAGAAATAGACCTAAGGGCATCATCTCTAACCCGAACTGCACTACCTTGACCATGATGGCTGCCCTCGGTGCGCTACACCGCGGTTGGGCACTGACTGAACTAGTGGTCTCTAGTTACCAGGCCGTTTCTGGTGCAGGGGCAGCCGGTATTGCAAGACTTAGAGATGAGCTCACTGCTGTCTCTGGAACCTCTGCTGGTGAATCGAGTGAAGATGTTCTAAAGACTCTTAGCGCCGCTGGCTTAGGTCTTGATGTTTCCCCTTTTGCAGCCCCAGTTGCTTTGAATGTGATTCCTTTTGCCGGTTCTCTAAAAGAGGGCGGCTTCTCTAGCGAAGAGATGAAGGTTCGCGATGAGAGCAGAAAGATCCTTGGTATCCCTAACCTAAAGGTTGCTGCTACCTGTGTTCGAGTTCCTGTATTGGTTAGCCACTCGCTGGCTGTTCATGCTACTTTTGCTAGCCCGCTAACTGTTGCTGAGGTTCACAAAGCACTTACCGAAGAACCAACTATTCGCTTGGTGGATGACCCAGCTAATGGGCAGTGGCCAACCCCGAACCTTGTTGCCGGTCAGGATCCAACCTTTGTTGGTCGAGTTCGCCAGTCACTAGATTTCCCAAACAGCATTGAAATGTTTGTGGTGGGAGACAACCTTCGTAAGGGTGCCGCTCTAAACACCTACGAAATTGCTGAGCTTGTTGCCAGCGAATTCTAAGTCTCTCGGCTAACCTAAATCTATGCGCAAGTTCGGGGTTCTATTTCTAGCAGTATCGACACTTTTGCTCGCTGCCTGTTCCTCAACACCAAATGTTCCAGAGACTACTCTTCCCGAAAAACCACCCGCTGAAGCCCCTGTTGTTAATGCATCTGATTACAGCAACTCCTACGGTGGATACGTATTTAGAGTTGGTGGCGGAACTGTTTGGTGCACTATGAACCTAATCCCAAACAATGTTGTCTGTGAACAACGTGAAGTTGATGTTTCATATCAACTTCCAACAACTCCACCAGACTGCCAGGGCGCTTGGGGTTATCAAGCTAGACTCTGGGGCTTCCAACCTTCACAGGGTAAAGTTGCTGACTGGTTGTGTGCTGGTGGTTTGTATTCAGATCCAGAAGGTATTTACTCGCTTCCTAATGGAAGCAAGATTACTGTTGGTGAAATCACCTGTTATGCAGCGGAGCTAATTGCTCGTTGTGACAACGCTAACGAGGAATACATCGTTTTAGGTGCAGAGCAGTTTGGCTTTAGTTCTTAGCCTTTAGGGTCAAAAGCCTGACCTCAGGTCGACAGGCAAATCTAATCGGGGCGTAAATCGAATGACCCAGTCCAGCACAAACTTGCAAGAAGAAGCTCTTTCCCTTTGCGCTCTTTAGTTCCGCTAAACCTCTTGCGTATCTAGTTGGTAGATCACAGTTGGTGACAAGTGCTCGACCGGTAATGGGCCAACAAACCTGACCGCCGTGAGTGTGGCCGGCGAAGATAACTTGAGCACCCTTATTGCTCAGTTCGTCTAAGACTTTGAGGTATGGGGCATGAGTGACACCGATAACCAGTTCAGCACTCTTATCGGCAAGTTCAACTTTCGAGATGTCTGCTATTCCTTCGTGAGCATCGTCGGTTCCGACGAAGCAGAGCTTTAGCCCATTGACAGCAAGCGCGTTACTTTTATTGTTTAGGTCTAACCAACCACCTGCTGTGAAACCATCGATTAGCTCTTGGGTGTTGAGTCTCTCGTGTGTAACGCCATGAGCCTTTGAAGGTTTGGTGAAGTATTTGAAAGGGTTTCTAACCGATGGCACAAACATGTCATTTGAGCCATTAACATAAACACCAGGTAGTTCGGTTAGTCCTGCTAGTGCACCTAGGGTTGCAGGGATAGCATTCCTCGCCCCTAAGTTATCTCCCGTGTTAATTACAAGGTCTGGGTTTAGGCTTGCCAGAGACTTGATCCAGTTCTGCTTTCTTTTCTGCCAGGGTGCCATGTGAATATCTGAGATGTGCAGAATGGCTATATCTTTAGAACCTTTAGGAAGTATTGCGAGTGATTCTCTTCTAACGACAAACCAGAATCTCTCTATCAGGGTTGCGTAGATAATCACCAGAAAAACTGGAACTAGGAACCAGAGCATTTAGGGCTTACGGGCCTTTGCTGATAATCAACAGGATGGCTGAAGCTGAATCAACTGCTTTACCTGCGGTCGGTTTGGTGCCAACTACGCTTCCAGCAGGAACTGTTGGGTCATGAACGAAGAAGTCACCCTGAGAAGGTTGTGGTGCGCTAACGGTCGGGAAGCCAGCGGCGTTAAGAGTTACTGTGGCTTCAGCTACGCTCATTCCCTTTACGCTAGGAACCTTCGTAAATCCGCCTTTGGAAATGTATATCTTGATTTGGGTTCCAACTGGAACCACTGACCCAGACTTAGGTCTGGTGTATGCAACTGTTCCAGCCGGCTGGGTAGAGCCAACCTGATTCACGATGATCTTGGTGTTTAGGTTAAGAGCTGAAATGTTCTGAGAAGCTGCATCGGCTACTAGACCTGAGACAACAGGGACAGTAACCATCTGGGCATCTATCATGCTCTGCGGTGGTTCATCGAATTCAATACCTGGGTAAGCCTTGTTAGCGCTTTTCATGATGGTGCGCCAAATGTCATGGCGAACAGTGCTTCCCTTTTTACCGTTTAGATCAATCTTTCTAAGCGATACATCGCCTGAAACGTTACCCACCCAAACAGCGGTTGCTACCTTGCTCGAGAACCCAGTCATCCAAGTGTGAACACCGGCATCTGTTGTTCCAGTCTTACCTGCTAATGGAGTGTTATCTCCGGTTGCTGAAGCACCACCAGTACCACCATTAATAACTGCCTTCATTGCCTTTGTCATACCAGCAGCAATCTCAGGGCTGACAGCTTGAGTACAGATTGATTTAGGGACTGAGATTTCTGAATTAGTTTCTCTCACTACAACTTTGTCAATTGCTATCGGAGTGCAGAAGACACCCTTGTTGGCAACTCCAGCAAGAGCTGCAGCCATGGTCAATGGTGCAACCTCGTTGATACCAAGGATTGAAGCAGGATATGAAACAAGTTCAGTGCCATCGGCTCTGTGCACACCAAAGCGCTTAGCCATGTCTCTAATGTCACAGAGGTCAAGCTTGCTAGCCATATATGCAAAAGCAGTGTTAACGGATAGCGATGTTGCTTGAATAGCGTTTAGGTCTTCTGGTTCGTTTGCGTCGTTACCTGGTGCCCAAGTTCCAACCAACTCACCACAGCGAGAGGAGAAATCAGTAGCGTTATCCCACTCTCTGATTCTGCCGTCAACGTGCTCATTTAGTGTGTGACCCTTCGAGAGCCATTCAGCAAGAGTAAAGATCTTGTATGTCGAACCAGTTTGGAATCCAGAAGATCCACCATATGGGCGATCTGTGGAATAGTTCACTGAAGTGTGACCAGGAATATCAGCGCCAGTTTGGTCATAAATTCTGTTCTGGGTTAGAGCCAAAACTCTTCCTGTTCCAACCTGAACTGAAACGCTAGATGAACCAATCTTGTTCTTATCAGTCGGGGGAACCCAAGTCTTAGTTGCCTTGTCTGCTACCTTCTGAAGCTTGACGTCCATGGTGGTATAAATATCCAGACCACCTTTACGAAGCAGAGCTTCGCGGTCTGTTTGAGTTGGCCCAAACTCAGGTGAGTTTCTAATAGTCCAAACTACGTAGTCGCAGAAGTATGCTGAGGTTTGATCTGCTTCACAGCCGGTTGGGATTTTCTGAATGTTTAGCTTTATTGGAGTGGCCTTGTATTCATTTGCTTCAGCCTGAGTGATGTCTCCGGCATCAGCCATATTCTGAATCACATAGTTGCGTCTGTTTAGAGCACGGTCTTTGTTCTCGTCAATATCAGGACGGTAGTCTTCGGCGCCCTTAAGCATTGCTGCGAGAAGTGCTGCTTGTGGAACATCTAGGTCTTTAGCGTGAATACCGAAGTAATACTCGGAGGCCGCTTCAACACCGTTGATGTTGGTTCCAAAGAATGAGAGGTTCAGATACCCAGCAAGAATGTCCTGCTTGCTGTAGTTCTTCTCCAAAGCCAGCGCTAGGCGAACTTCCTGGAACTTACGTTGTAGAGCATGAGCACTATCTGTCTGCATTGCAATTGCTTCTGGGTCACCAGAGAGCACTGCTGCTTCAAGCAAATTGTTCTTTACATACTGCATGGTGATTGTTGAACCACCGGGACCCTTACCTGCCTTAGCAACGTTTGTGAGCGTTGCTCTGGCAAGGGAGATCCAGTCAACACCGATGTGATCGTAGAAGCGTGGATCCTCGGTGTCGATTGCAGCACGAATCATGTTTGGTGAGATTTCATCAAACCCGACTGAGATTCGGTTTTCATTGAAGAAACGAGCAACCATTACAGGTTTACCGTCTTTCACCGCATAGATGTTTGAAGCTTCAGCGGCGTTCACCGGCTTGATGAAGTCAGGTAGGTTCTCAAAAACAGAAAGGGTAGCTGTCACACCCAGACTTCCCAACCAGACCATTGGCAGGAGGAGGGCAAAGCTGAGCAAGCTCGCAACGGAGCTGAGGCTAAGTAGTGCTAGCCAGCCACCTCGCTTGGCTTTTTTACCCTTAACAGACATAGACTCTAGGTTACCTTCAAACTCTGAGAGGAAGCAGTTAAATGACTACCTGGGAATACACCGTAAGCCCGCTACCGCCCCACAACCCTAAGCAAATACTAGACTTTTGGGGTCAGCAAGGCTGGGAATTGGTCCAAATAGTCACTACTCCAGAAGGCGGCTTTGTGGCTTATATGAAGAGAGAAAAGGCTGAATAATGACCGGCAAAATAGAGGCAAAGCTCATTGAATTGGGTCACCCACTTCCTGAACTAGTTCCACCGGTGGCTGCATATATCCCTGCCGTTGCAACAGGCAACATTGTGATGACCGCAGGTCAACTACCTTTCGTCTCAGGTGTTCTAGTTGAGACAGGCAAAGTCCCTAACCAGGTTTCTCCAGAAAGAGCCAAAGAGCTAGCCCAAATCTCAGCACTGAACTGCTTAGCTGCCATCAAGTTTGCTATTGGCGATCTAGATCGAATCACCAGAATCGTTAAAGTCAATGGCTTCATTGCCTGTGACCCTAGCTTCACTGGCCAGCCGGCAATCAACAATGGAGCATCAGAGTTCCTAGGTGCAGTATTCGGCGATGCTGGTATTCACGCAAGATCAACCATCGGTGTTGCAGTGCTGCCGTTGGATTCACCAGTTGAAGTTGAACTGATTGTTGAATTCGAGTAACTAGTCGTTAGCTCCAGCAACAAGCTTGTCATTGATGGCATTCATCACAGATGAATCAGCAAGGGTAGTAACATCTCCGACCGGTCTTCCTTCGGCAACATCTCTAAGAAGTCTTCGCATAATCTTCCCAGATCTGGTCTTAGGTAATTCAGAGACAACCATGATCTGACGAGGCCTTGCAATAGCCCCAATCTTGTCAGAGACCCAGGTCCTTAGAATCTTTCCAATGCTCTCCTCATCAGGGGCGTCTTTGATTTCATCCTGACGAAGAATAACGAAGGCAACAACTGCTTGTTCAGTTATCTCATCTTTAGCACCAACAACAGCAGCTTCAGCCACCCAGCGGTGTTCAACTAAAGCAGACTCTATTTCTGCTGTTGACAACCTGTGACCGGAAACCTTGATGACATCATCGATGCGACCAAGTAACCAGATGTCACCATCATCATCGAATCTTGCTCCATCGCCAGCAAAATACTTTCCTTGGAACTTAGACCAGTATGTTTCTTTGAATCGTTCTGGATCACCCCAGATGCCTCGCAGCATCGAAGGCCAAGGCTCATCAATGGTTAGATAACCCGCTTCATTTCTTTCAACCGGTTTACCTGATTCATCAACAATGCCGATGACTATCCCTGGTAGGGGAGTTTGGGCTGAGCCAGGTTTCGTTTTGTTCACACCTGGAATTGGGGAGATCATGATGGAACCTGTTTCGGTCTGCCACCAAGTGTCAACAATCTCACATCGACCACCACCGATTACTTCGTGGTACCAATGCCAAGCCTCTGGGTTGATAGGTTCACCAACAGAGCCCAGTATTCGAAGACTTGATAGATCTTTACCCTCAACAATCTCTTTACCTATTTTCATAAATGTTCTAATGGCAGTTGGCGCGGTATAGAAAATACTGACTTTGTATTTCTCAATAATCTGCCACCAACGTTCAAAGTTTGGGCTGTCAGGAGTTCCTTCATAAATGACCTGTGTTGCTCCGTTAGCCAAAGGCCCATAGACCACATAACTATGACCAGTAATCCAACCAACATCTGCGGTGCACCAATACACATCTGTTTCAGGTTTGAGATCAAAGACTGTTCTGTGTGTATAGGAAGCACCAGTTAGATATCCACCGGTGGTATGCAGGATGCCTTTAGGTTTACCAGTTGTTCCAGAGGTGTAGAGAATAAATAAAGGATGCTCAGCATCAAATCCTTCAGCTGTATGTTCTGAGGAGGCTGAATTCAGGGCTTCATGCCACCAGATATCTTTAGAGCCCCAGGTAATCTCAGAACCAGTTCTCTTCACCACTAGGACATGTTCAATACTTGGACAGTTGCCTTCGCTAAGCGCTTGATCCACTGCCTCCTTGAGTGGATGGGCTTTACCTTTGCGGTATCCACCATCAGCGGTAATGACCAACTTCGCCTGAGCATCATCAATTCGAGTTCGAAGAGAATCGGCGCTGAACCCTCCAAAGACAACGCTGTGAACTGCACCAATTCGAGCACAGGCGAGAATGGCGATGATGGTCTCAGGAATCATCGGCATGTATATGGCCACTCGGTCACGAGCTGTGATACCAAGAGCAATTAGTGCATTAGCCGCCTTCTTGGTTTCAACTAGCAGTTCCGAGTAGGTATAAGACTTTGAGTCGCCAGGCTCACCTTCGAAATAGAGGGCAACACGGTCTCCGTTGCCAGCAATAACATGCCTATCCAGAGCATTGAAGCAAGCATTGATTTGCCCATCGGCAAACCATTTGGCAAAAGGAGCTTCACTCCAATCTAGAGTTTGGGTGAAGGGTTTATGCCAACTTAGTGCTTGCGCCTGTTTCGCCCAAAACTCTATGTTTGTGGCAGATACTCGAATTTCTGAAGCAGTCATAGCAGCTCCTTCCCTCCAAATAAGTATCTACCTTCAGGCAAACCTGCCTGTTCCATTACTCTCTCAAAGTTGTTATAATTTTTTAGTCAGCTTCGGCTGACCTGCGATATTTTGATTCCCCCAATCAAATATCGCCGGCCCCGGTCACTCCCCCCAGAGACCGGGGCCCCCTAATTTAAGCCCCTTATACACATCCCCGTGAGACTCTCCTTTTACACAGTTCTCTGAAGCCCTGATCCACCGAAGGCTAAATCCCAGCACTATAACTGTGTGCTTGAAATAGAGAAACTCAATTCACTGCTTGCGGATGAGAGAGTTACCGACGTCCTCATTGGCTCAGTATCAAGGACCCAGATAGAGGTTTCAGGACAACTGACTGAAATTGAAGCCTTATTTGAGGACGAGTCCGAATTTAGATCGTGGATTCAAGATCTTTTCAGTAGTTGTGGTGGCAGATTAGATCTTTCCCAACCGCTTGGTGAAGTTAGCGTCTCGACAGAGTATGGATTACTCCGTATACATGCCGTTCTAGCAGGGGAATGTTCCACTAATACACAGGTCTCAATTAGAAGGCATCCGATTCGTTCCCTCTCGTTGCAGGAACTCTATTCAGCTAACTCTTTAGATGAAAACCAATTACGTCTAATCCATTCCATTCTCCTAAACAGGGAGAACTTTGTAATCGTGGGCGGAACTGGAGCCGGTAAGACCACATTGCTTCGAGCAATTCTCAATGAAGTTTCAGGTGAGCGCATCATCACACTCGAAGAAAACTTTGAGTTAGCTCTTACAGGTAACGCTGTTGCACTAAAGACCCGAGAGAGTAATCACGAAGGCGTAGGGGAGATAACTCTTTCCTCCCTCCTACGTAATGCGCTTCGAATGAGGCCAGATCGAATAGTAATCGGTGAGGCCAGAGGAGAAGAGTTAGTTCTTCTCCTGCAGAGTTTGAACACTGGACACACCGGTGCTGGATTTAGTTTGCATGCCAACTCATATCAAGAAGCCTTTCTCCGCATGGTCGGTATCTTGAACTTCGCCGGAGTCCCAAAAGACCTCGCTAAGTCTCTAATTGCAAGTTCCATCCACTGGGTTATCGAAGTCAAGCGCGAGGGCAGTCAACGCAAGGTTGTTGCGGTTGAGAGGTTGAAGATTGAGCTCTGATGCAATCACACTGACTAAGTTGGCTGGGCTGCTTCGCTCGGGTGTTGCTATGCCAAAAGCGTTAGAGATTATTGGCGGCATTCCAACTAATAATCCTGGATTGAAGTATTTACTAGAAGTTGCTGTTCAATCAGGAGCCAGCGTCGCAAGCGAAATTGATGTCGTAGCAGACCTTTGTATTCAACGAGAGAATTCACTAGCGAGAATCAAGGTTGCCTACGCAGGACCCAAGTCAAGCTCAAGACTTGTGATCTGGCTTCCTGTCCTGACAATGCTCATTGCTCAGCTAGCGGGGTTTGAACTAATTGGAGCAGTAAACAGGCGGCCTGCCTTGGCCATTTCTATTGTTCTTGGAGTTGCACTCCTAATCTCTGCCAAGTTGGTTAGTTCTAGGTTGATTACCAGAGCCATGCCAACGGAGAGTTACTCAGGATACTTTCTAATGGCAGTTGCACTGGCCTCAGGCGGAGGAGCAAATCTCAACAAAGCTCAGAAGATCGCTTTTGAATCTCATCACAATGTATTTGGTCATGAACCGAGCAAGGAAGAACTCTTGGCTATGGCGGAAATTACTAACCTCGTAGAAACTACCGGTGCAAGAGTCGGTGACTTACTTAAGTCTCAGGCTCGGAACATGCAGAGGGATATCCTCACAGCCAATGAACTAAGCATTGAGCGGCTAAGCGTTCGATTGATGATTCCTCTAGGCCTAGCTGTTCTTCCCGCGTTTATTTGTCTGGCAGTCATCCCATTGATGGCTTCTATGTTTGGACCTAATTGAAAGGAAAAGTAAATGAGAAAAATACTGTGGTTGGACGACAGAGGTGCGAGCACTGCCGAATACGCAATCATCACGTTGGCGGCAGTTGGCTTTGCAGGTATCCTTCTGGCAATACTCCGAAGCGAAGAAGTGAAGGGCATGCTTTTAGAGCTTGTTCGCTCTGCTCTAAGCGTTTCCGGGGCTTAGCCTCTGAAAGAGGATCAGTGACGGCAGAGTTCGCATTAGTACTTCCAACGGCAATACTCATTCTTGTTTTTGGCATTCAAGCACTAGCCATCCAAACAGGTCGAATGGGTATGGTGGCTCTCGCTTCCGAAGGAGCTAGGGCACTGGCTAGAGGGGAGAGCCAGCCTTTTGTGTCTGAACTCATCCAGGAGCGTTCCAAGGCAACGAGTATGAATTTCGAGTATCTGGAGATGAGTGTTTGCCTTGAACTCACAAAGATTTCAAAGGTTGCCGGCATCCTTGAGATTCCTGTGATCGAGCGAGCTTGTGCTCGGAAATCTGGCTTATGAACGATTCAGGTTCTGGAAGCATTCTAGGTTTGGGAATAGTTCTCACCCTGTTGGTGATTATTAGCCTAGGAATAAGGGTTCAGGCGGAAAACCTTGCTGTTGCTAGGCTTCAGGCGGTAACCGACGGGGCGGCGATAGCTGCAGGAGATGCATTTAGAGGCCTGACCGTAGGGTTTCCCTGTGAAACTGCTGACCAGATAGTTAAAGAGTTTGGTGCAACACTGGAGGAATGCCATAAAGTCGGTTCTGACATCTATATAGGTGTATCTCAGCAAGTTTTAGGTATAGTTCATAGGGTTAAGGCTCGGGCAGGCTCGGGTATTAGCCCACTTAGGTAGGAGTATTAGTGAGTTCAGGTCAGAAACTGGTAATCGTAGAGTCACCAGCCAAGGCAAAGACCATCGCCAAGTATCTTGGCGATGACTTTCGTGTACTCGCGTCCGTTGGTCATATCCGCGATCTAATCGACCTAAAAGACCTACCTCCAGAGCTAAAGAAGCAAGGAACTATCGGCAAGTTCTCTATTGATGTCGAAGATGACTTTAAGCCTTACTACGCAATTTCTGCAGGTAAGAATAAGACCGTATCGGAGCTAAAAGCAGCGCTTAAAGATGCAGACGAGCTATACCTTGCAACAGATGAGGACCGCGAGGGCGAGGCTATTGCCTGGCACCTGCTAGATGTT
>JBBAML010000020.1:0-18835 GCA_040402515.1 Rhodoluna sp. | reverse complement strand
AGAGTCTTACCTGAACCAACTTCGCCTTGAAGAAGTCGGTTCATCGGGTGGCCACTAACTAAATCTTCAGCTATCTCGTTTCCAACTGTTACCTGACCGTTGGTGAGGGTAAAGGGCAGTGCCTTATCAAACTGAGTTAGATAGCCGTTCACTTTGGCTTCTCGTATAGCACTCTGCTGGTGTTGATTTTCGGCTCTTCGTTTTAGAAGAGTTGCTTGCAGAATGAAGGCTTCGTGATATCTCAAAGTATCTCGGGCAGCCATCCAGTCACCCATGTTTGCGGGTTGATGTATTTTTCTCAAAGCATCTTCAAGGCTTAGCAGTTCATGTTTATCGATTAGTTCTTTTGGAACTTCATCTTGAATAGGCTCTAAGACATCAAGGATCACCTTGACTGCTCTTTGAATCATCCAAGTGGTGCAGGTAGAAGATGCTGGGTAAATAGGGATAGGTAGTTCCGCCCAGGCCTTAGCAACATCGTCTTCAATCTCATCGCCAAAGAGCTCATAGTCAGGGTGAGAGAGCTGAAGCTTGTTGTTATAGCTGCCGATCTTTCCAGCCCATAGCCCTCTGACCCCAGTCTTTAGTTTCTGTGCTCGCCAAGACTGGTTGAAGAAGGTGGCTGTCACAAAGCCGTGGCCATCGGTTATTTTGACTTCAAGGATTGAGCCAGACTTGCCCTTCATCCTTCTCTCATAGACATCCACAACATCAGCGATGATGGTTACGCTCTCACCGATAGGGATCTCACTGATTGGGGTTAGCTCTCCCCTGGAGGAATATCTTCTCGGGTAGTGCTGCAGTAAATCGGCAACTGTCTTTAGCCCTAGGTTCTTAGCCAAAGACTTGGCGGTCTTATCGCCTAGAAGGCGATCAAGATTAGTTGTGGGCAACAGCATGGTTCTATCTTTGCTGACGCCAATGACAAGTTAGGCTAGCCACACTATGACCAGAATCATTGGCGGTATCGCCGGCAGTAGAACATTAGCCTCGCCAGCTAAGGTAACCCGCCCAACTAGCGATCGTATTCGTGAGAGCATCTTCAACCGACTTGAGGCACTAAACCTAATTAATGGTTCTGATGTTTTAGACCTCTACGCAGGAACCGGTGCTCTAGGGTTAGAAGCCGCTTCCAGAGGATGCAGGTCAGTGGTGCTGGTTGAGCAGCACAAGCAAGCTTTAGGTGGAATCATCACAAACCAGAGAATGGTGAAAACTGCCCTTCAGAAAGAAGAGCTGGACTGTGACATCAGGGCAGAAGGTAAGAGTGTTGCTAGCTACCTCTCTGCATTCTCAGGAATGTTTGACCTGGTCTTTATAGATCCTCCTTACGAGATTTCGAATACAGAGATTCACGAGAATCTAACCGCACTACTAACCCACTTGAATGAAGATGCAGTTATTGTTCTGGAGCGTTCATCTAGATCACCAATCCCTGAACTTCCAGAGGAGTTGACCCTTACCGAAGAGAAGTCTTACGGTGACACTGTTGTCTATTGGTTATCTAACTAAGTGCTAGAAATCAAGGCTCTGGCATAGGCTTAAACAATGCTCGAAGTTACAAAGACACAGTGGTCAAAAATCCAAGCGATGGCTCTGGCCAGAGCGTTTAGCCTTCTCGGAACAGAGCTAACTATCTTCACTCTGGTTTTCAGAGAGAAGGAACAAGGTCCTGCAGCTATCGCAGCACTATTCATTGTTGGAACTCTCCCGATGATTCTCTTTGCTCCATGGGCCGGGACTATTGCCGATCGCTTTAGCACTAAAGCAGTGATACCAATTGCATCAGTAATCGGTGGTGCAGCAATCTTTGCTCAGGCTCAACAACTTCCGAACTACCTCATCTTGACTTTGTTGTTTATAGCTAATACTTGTGCATCTGTTGTTGGCCCTACCTGGGGCAAGCTAACCCCTACTCTGGCTAAGAAGGAAGACATTGGTCGTGCCATGGGCACCATCCAAAGTTACTTCTCTATTGCAGGCCTATTTGGTCCAGCACTAGCTGGGTACCTAGTTGACCAAACAGGTTTCGTTGTCACTTTCATGATTGATGGTTTCTTGACAACATTCATAGCTTTGGTCCCATTCCTAATAAATGTGAACCACAAACCTAAAGCGCTAGAGCCTGGTGAGAAGACTTCTATCGGTGGTGGATTCAAGTTCATGATGGATAACGCACTATTACGTTCTCTAGTGATCTTGGTATTCGGCATGGTGCTCTGCATCAGCGTTGTGAATGTTGGCGATGTCTTCTTACTCACAGACATCATGGGAGCAAGTCCATTCATTTACGGACTGGTTGGAACTGGCTTTGCAGCAGGAACCCTAATTTTCAGTGCCTTTACCGGAGCTAGAAAAGTCAGCCCTAAGACTGAGTTGGTAATTCTAGGTTTTGGTATGGCAATACTTTCCCTTTCCGGTTTTGGAGTCGGTGTTGCACCTAACTACTGGTTCATCATGGTGGTTTGGTTTATTGCCGGCATGGGAAATGCCACCATCAACTCTTACGGTGTTGGCATGATGATCAAGGTAACTCCACATGAAGTTCAGGGAAGAGTCTTTGCGGCCTTTGGTGCCATAGTTTCAGTTGCAAGCATCGGGTCTATGTCGGTTGCAGGTTTACTTATCGATGCCTTTGGTGTTAGAGAAGTCTTTGTAATAGCAGGCTCAATGGCGTTTGTGGCGTTCGCAGTGCTATTTCCAACTGTTTATCGTGAACAGATGAAGCTAATCAAAAACTCTTAGATATTTCTCTGCTGAGAACCGATATACAACTGCTGTGGTCTACCAATCTTGGTAGCAGGATCGTGGTTCATCTCGCGCCAGTGTGAAATCCAGCCAGGTAGTCTTCCCATTGCAAATAGTGCAGTGAACATTCTGGTTGGGAAACCCATGGCCTTGTAGATAACACCGGTATAGAAGTCCACGTTTGGATAAAGCTTTCTAGAGATGAAGTACTCATCTGCAAGAGCTGCTGCTTCCAGTTCTTTAGCGATATCTAACAGTGGATCGCTAACACCTAGGTCTGCAAGGACCTTGTCTGCAGTTGCTTTAACAATGCGAGCACGAGGGTCCATGTTCTTATAGACACGGTGACCGAAGCCCATTAGCTTCACACCGTCTTCTTTGTTCTTTACTCGGTCAATGTATTTCTGAACAGAATCACCGGAGTCACGAATGTCGGCAAGCATCTCTAGCACAGCTTCGTTAGCGCCACCGTGCAATGGACCAAACAGAGCAGAAACACCAGCTGAGACTGATGCAAACAAGTTTGCCTGGGATGAACCAACAAGTCTTACAGTTGATGTTGAACAGTTCTGTTCGTGATCTGCGTGGAGCACTAGAAGAGTGTCTAGTGCTTTAACAACAACAGGGTTCTGGATGTATGGCTCAGCCATGTTTCCGAAAGACATGCGTAGGAAGTTCTCAACGTAACTTAGTGAGTTATCTGGATAGAGCAGAGCCTGACCCATTGAATTCTTGTGTGAGTAAGCAACCAGGGTTGGCAGCTTTGATAGCAAGCGAACAGTTGAAAGTTCGACCTGATAGTCATCGTGAGGGTTTAGTGAGTCCTGGTAGAAAGTTGATAGTGCTGAAACACCTGCGGCTAGCACTGACATCGGGTGAGCATTCTGAGGCATTGAGTGGAAGATGTTCTTCAAGTCTTCGTGAATCAAGGTGTGTCTGCGAAGTCTTTCATCCCAAGCTGCTAGTTGATCAGCTGTTGGTAGTTCACCGTAGATAAGTAGGTAAGCAGTTTCAACGAAACTCTTTTGACCAGCAAGCTGCTCGATTGGGTAACCACGGTAGCGCAGGATTCCCTCGTCGCCATCAATGTATGTGATAGCTGATTTAGTGCTTGCAGTGTTTACAAAACCAATGTCATATGAGTTCAAGCCGGTGGCAGCATTTAGCTTGGAGAAGTCAATTACGGAGTCACCATCAGTTGAGTTGATGATAGGAAATTCAGCTGATCCACCAGGGTAGTTCAGTGTTACTTTGTTCTCGTTCTCAGCTGACAAGGCAGTACTCCTGTGTTTCTTAGTTAGTGCTTTAACCCTAGGGCATTAGACAACCGAGCGGCACCCTCGGCGATATCCTTATCGGTTGCAGTTAGTGAGAAGCGAACATACTTAGACCCGTTGGCGTCATAGAACTCCCCCGGAACGACCAAGATTCCCAGGTCTGCCATTCTCTGCACTGTTACCCAGCAGTCCTCTCCAAGGGTTGCCCAGAGATAGAGGCCCGCTTCAGACTCGGCAATCTCAAAGCCATATCCCTTGACTGCTTCAAGGAGTATTTCCCTGCGCTTACGGTAGATGGCTTTCTCCGCCTTGACGTGTTCTTCATCACCTAAGGCTGCAATGACAGCGTTCTGGACTGGAGTTGGCATCATCAAACCTGAGTGCATACGAAGATTTACTAAACCCTGGATGAGCTCTAGATCTCCCGCAGCAAAGGCTGCTCGATAGCCAGCTAGGTTTGATTGCTTACTGAGCGAGTAAATAGCCAGGAGGTTCTTGTCGCTGCCTCCTGAGACCCTAGGGTCTAGAACTGATGGAATCAGTTCTTCTTCCCATCTACCCCAACCAAGTTCTGCGTAGCATTCATCACTGGCAACAACAGCTCCCAGCTCTCGCGCTCTATCAACTGCAGTTTTAAGTTGGTTCACATCTAGCACTCGACCGTCGGGGTTGCCAGGGGAATTCAACCAAACCAATTTGGTATTGGCAGGCCACTTAGCTGGATCATCTTCAGAGATAATCTCTGCACCGCAGAGAGCCGCACCAACTACATATGCGGTGTATGCAACTGATGGCTGAATGACCACATCGCCTTTACCAAGACCGAGCATCAACGGTAGGAAGGAGATGAATTCTTTAGAACCAATATTTGGCATTACCTGGTCTGAGGTTACGGTTACGCCTCTGCGTCTTTTGAACCATTCAGCAACAGCTGCTCTGAACTCAGGTGAACCAGCTGTTGAAGGATAACCAGGTGCGTTGGTAGAACTATCTAACGCTTGTTGAATTACTTCTGGAGTTGGGTCAACAGGAGAACCGACACTTAGGTCAACAATTCCGTTTGAGTGCTTCTCTGCGATTGCGCGGTATGGCTTTAGTTTTTGCCACGGATACTCTGGCAATCCAGTAAACATGAATTACTCGCCTTGCGGAGGTAGAACGCTCACGACTGGGTGATCACCGTCGATAGGGCCAACCTTGGCAGCTCCTCCAGGAGAACCAACTTCTTTGAAGAATTCAACGTTGGCCTTGTAGTAGTCAGCCCACTGTGAAGGAAGGTCATCTTCGTAGTAGATGGCTTCAACCGGACAAACTGGCTCACAAGCACCACAGTCAACACACTCATCTGGGTGAATGTATAGCATGCGGTCACCCTCATAGATGCAGTCAACTGGGCATTCAGCAATACATGCCTTGTCTTTGACATCTACACACGGGAGAGCAATTACGTAAGTCAATTAAATCTTTCCTTTACAGTTCTACTTCTAATTATCGCGCTATAGATGCGTGCGTCTTGAACGCGCGCGCCACTTAGCCAATTCAATTTTGGGAAATACTGCAGCAACACCACAGATCAAAAGAGAGAACAAGACGTAGCGGTTGCCGTATTTATCGTTATCGATGAACGCACCAAAAGTCTCATTACGAGAGAGCCACCAGATCGCGATGCTTAGACCTAGGTTCAATAAATACAGTGCACCTCTAGAATTCCTCCAGGTGCGCAGATAGAAAGCAATCGAAGCAGTTGCACCCAGAGCTAGGTATAGGCCTAACTGAGACTTCTGAGGGTTATCACCAAGAATTCCGTGGACATAAGCTCCGGCATATCCAAGTAGTAGTCCTAGCGGCAAACCGTATAGAGCACGAATAGCAGGTTTGAACCAAGGTAAGAAGTTAGGGCTTGCTACCCTCAGTTTCTCTGGCTCATCAAATCTAAACTCAATGCCATCGGCGACAGAATATGTGTCACGGTGAATGGTTACCTGGCTGGCGTGAGCTTCCAAAGCAGCTTTCTTCAACGCTGCTGTCTTTGCTCCACCAACTGCAACAGTGAATCTCTCCCCTGGTTCAGCAATGACATAGAAGACCGGTTTCTTACCCTTAACTGTCTTACGGAATCTTCTAAGGGCCATAGCAGTTGCGTCATGGGCCTTCTTGTGATCTGGGTGACCGTATCCGCCTTGAGCGTTATATGTAATAACAGCATCAGGTTTGAAATCCCTCATCACCTGGAAGATGTCATCCGAGACGACCGCTGTTGAAACAGCGCTTAGGGAAAGTAAATCTAGATTTAGTGGAGTTGTTGGCTGACCAAAGTTACCGATACGCATACCAGAATCCAAGTAGCTTCTGGTGCCAGCAAACTTAAAGTTGGTGACCCCAAGAGCTGCCATGGCGTTCTTTAGTTCACCTGATCTAAAAGCACCCATGGCTGCTTTATTGGCTTCTAAAGATTTCAGTTCTTCAAGCTTTGCTTTACCGCGTTCACCTCGGGTAAGGGTAAGCAGGAAAACTTCAGCTCCACGAGCAACAGCGTCAGCCATCACGTGTGCGCTCTGTAGGCTCTCATCATCAGGATGAGCGTGCACCAAGAGAATGCGTTTAGCGCTGAAACTTTGTTTAGCCATAAGAAAAACCTTAGTTGAGAGTTTGGGCATCTTGACCATTTCAGACCACTCGGCTAAGTTAGTTAGGTAACCCTAACTTCGAATGGTCTGATAACCATCGCGAAAGGTAAATTTGTTAGCTAACTTCCTTATTGGTCTCCGTGAAGGCCTAGAAGCCGCTCTAATCGTCAGCATTCTTGTTGCATACCTAGTCAAAACAAATAACCGTAAAGGCGCTAGTCAGGTGCTCTGGGGCGTTGCTATTGCCGTTCTAACCTCAGTCCTAGCCGGTATTGCAATCGCTGAATTCATTGACGTGGTTCCTGAAGGAACCAACGAAATCATTGCAGGACTTGCCTCAATCATTGCGGTCTTCTTTGTGACCTGGATGATCTTCTGGATGGCTAGACAGGCTAGAGGCCTAAAGGCAGAACTTCACCAAAAGATCGACACAGCCGTTAAGGCTTCAGCTTTGTCACTGGTCGGCGTTGCATTCTTCGCAGTTATTAGAGAAGGCATTGAAACAGCTGTCTTTATCTGGAGCGCAAGCCGCGCTACAGGCACCGACACTAACCCAGTTCTAGGAGCAGCACTAGGACTTGTAACAGCCGCAGTTCTCGGTTACCTGATTTATCAAGGAGCGCTAAAGATCAATCTGAGCAAATTCTTCAAATACACCGGAGCGTTCTTGATCATCGTTGCTGCTGGAATCTTGGCCTACGGAGTTCACGAACTACAGGAAATCGGTTGGTTCCCATTCCTAACCGATACCAGTTACGACCTATCTGGAGTAATCGAAAAAGACGGTGCTCTAGACACACTACTCAGAGGAACGATTAGCTTTAGATCAAAGCCTTCGATGCTTGAGAGCTTGGTCTGGTTCAGCTACGTAATTCCGGTAGCTTACCTATACCTAAAGCCAGCTAAAAAGAACTAGCCAGCGTTTTCATTCGCACGCTTCTTAGCAGAAACGTTGCGTGCACGAATGTTGGCGTCAAGTTCAACCTTACGAATACGAGTTGCTTCAGGAGTAACCTCAACACATTCGTCTTCTCTAGCAAACTCTAGACACTCTTCCAAAGAAAGCTTCTTCGGTGGGGTTAGTGACTGGAATTCATCGCTTGAAGATGCACGCATGTTGGTGAGCTTCTTCTCCTTGGTGATGTTCACATCCATGTCATCGGCTCTAGAGTTTTCACCAACAACCATTCCGGCATAAACCTCTTGGGTTGGCTCAACAAAGAATGATCCACGCTCTTGCAGGGCAATCATCGCAAATGGTGTTGCAACACCTGCACGGTCAGCAACAAGAGATCCGTTGATACGGGTAACAATCTCTCCAGCCCAAGGCTCGTAGCCTGCTGAAATAGCGTTAGCGATACCGGTTCCCTTAGTTGAGGTTAGGAATTCTGTTCTAAAACCGATAAGACCGCGAGATGGAACCAGGAATTCCATGCGAACCCAACCGGTTGAGTGGTTGACCATGTTCTTCATGCGGCCCTTACGAGCAGCCATTAGCTGAGTCATAGCGCCTAGGAACTCTTCTGGAACGTCAATGGTTAGATCTTCAACTGGCTCGTGGAGTTTGCCATCAATCTTCTTAGTAACTACCTGAGGCTTACCAACGGTTAGCTCGTAGCCTTCACGACGCATTTGCTCAACAAGAATTGCTAGAGCTAGTTCACCACGACCCTGAACTTCCCAAGCATCTGGTCTATCGGTAGGCAGAACCTTGATCGAGACGTTACCGATTAGTTCCTTATCCAAACGGTCCTTCACCAAACGTGCAGTTACCTTTGCACCCTTAACACGCCCTGCCATTGGAGATGTGTTGATACCAATTGTCATCGAGATAGCTGGATCATCAACGGTAATCATCGGTAGCGGACGAACATCGTTCGGGTCAGCGAGTGTTTCACCGATGGTGATGTTTTCAATACCAGCAACCGCAACGATGTCACCAGCAGTTGCTGATTCAGTTGGGAAACGATCTAGTGCTTTGGTCTTTAGTAGTTCTGTGATCTTCACAGTCTGAGTGGTGCCATCTTGGCGAACCCAAGCAACCTGCTGACCCTTACGGATAGTTCCGTTGAAGATACGAAGCAGTGCAAGACGACCAAGGAAAGGAGAAGCGTCAAGGTTTGTAACGTGAGCCTGAAGCGGAGCTTCGTCATCAAAGACTGGAGCAGGGATGTGCTTCAAGATTGCAGCAAATAGTGGCTCAAGGTCTTCTGAATCTGGCATGGTGCCATCAGCAGGCTTAGTTAGAGATGCACGACCGGCACGACCTGAAGCATAGATAACAGGAAGCTCAAGAATTGAATCAATGTCTAGATCAGGAACATCTTCGTGGATGTCGCTGGCGAGACCTAGAAGTAGATCGTGGGTCTCTTCAACAACTTCATCAATACGAGCATCTGGACGGTCTGTCTTGTTGACCAGAAGAATGACTGTGAGGTTAGCCTCAAGTGCCTTACGAAGAACGAAACGAGTCTGCGGTAGTGGACCTTCAGATGCATCAACTAGAAGAACAACTCCGTCAACCATAGAAAGTCCACGTTCAACTTCACCACCGAAGTCAGCGTGACCTGGGGTGTCAATCACGTTGATAGTAATTTCTTTACCGTTAGCGCTAGGGCCCTTGTATGAGATAGCAGTGTTCTTAGCAAGGATGGTGATGCCCTTTTCGCGTTCAAGGTCCCCTGAGTCCATGACGCGCTCACCTAGGTTGGCGTGATCACCGAAAGATCCGGTCTGGCGAAGCATGGCATCGACCAAAGTGGTCTTACCGTGGTCTACGTGAGCCACGATTGCTACGTTACGGATGTCGTCTCTTGTTACTTGGGCCATTATGGGGTCCTTAAGGCATAGTTCAGCGACGCACGAAAAGTCGCTCGAACGCTTAGATTTTTTGGGCTAACAAAAGCCCTAGTGCATAAAGTCTAACCGAGGCACCCTCAAAAGGTATGCCTCGGCTAGTTAAACCTTGGTTAATGGAACTATTTGCCCGCAGATGCAAGAAGCTTGGCACGTGCCTCACGGCGCTTCTTCTGCTCCGCTGGGTCTGGAACTGGAACCGCAGCCAGAAGTGCCTTGGTGTATAGCTCCTGAGGCTTGTTCAAGATCTGGTCACGAGGGCCAACTTCGACCAACTTACCGTTCTGCATAACCGCAATACGGTGAGCCAAGATGTCAACTACACCGATGTCGTGAGTAATGAACAAACATGCGAACTTTAGCGAATCCTGAAGTTCCTGAAGAAGATCAAGGAAACGAGCCTGAACTGACACGTCAAGAGCAGAGGTTGGCTCATCTGCAATCAAAAGCTTTGGTGAAAGCGCAAGCGCTCTAGCGATACCAACGCGCTGCTTTTGACCACCAGATAGCTCGTGAGGGTAGCGGTTTCGGTATGAACGAGGAAGCTCAACTGAGTCCAGAAGATCTTCGACACGTCTGTTGAGTTCTTCTCCCCTAGCTTCTTTAGCTAGTAGAAGAGGCTCACCGATGCTCTCACCGATTGGCAAACGAGGGTTCAGAGATGACGCTGGGTCCTGGAAGACAATTCCGGTGTCCTTGCGGAAAGACTTAAGGTTACGCATCTTCGCCCCAGCAATTTCGTTGCCGAGAATCTTGATAGAACCATCGTGAACTGGAAGAAGACCAATAGCCGCACGACCAACAGTTGTCTTACCTGAACCTGACTCTCCCACCAAACCTAGAATTTCACCAGGCTGGATTGAGAATGATATGTCATCGACAGCTCTAAAGGCAGGGATGCGGCCACGCTTTGGATACTCAATAACAAGGTTGGTTACCTCAAGCACCGGAGCAGCCTTAGCTGCTGTTGGCTCAAGAGTTCTAACAGCAACTGATCCAAGCTTTGGAACAGAAGCTAGAAGCGACTGGGTGTATGGGTGCTTTGGCTTGTTGAAGATTACAGCGGAAGTGTCGTCCTCGACAGTCAAACCATCTTTCATAACCAGGATGCGGTCGCTCAAGTCAGCAACAACACCCATATCGTGGGTAATCAAAAGAACAGCTGAATTCAGCTTGTCCTTCAGGTTTCTCATAAGGTCAAGAATTTCAGCCTGAACGGTTACGTCCAGAGCAGTAGTTGGCTCATCAGCAACTAGCAGAGCAGGGTCACAGGCAAGAGCCTGAGCAATCATTGCACGCTGGCGCTGACCACCAGAAAGCTGATGAGGATACTTATCAAAAGCCTGAACTGGGTTAGGAAGTTCAACCAATGTCAGAAGTTCGATAGCACGTTCTCTCGCTACTTCTGGGCCCATCTCAAAGTGGTTACGAAGAACTTCAACAATTTGCGAACCAACAGTGTAAACAGGGTTTAGAGCAGTCATTGGCTCCTGGAAGATGTAAGCAACTTCCTTACCTCTGTACTTACGTAGTAGTGATGCAGGCTGGTTTAGTAGCTCAACACCCTTAACCTTGACGCTACCTGAGCTTCGAGCGTTTGGAGCGAGTAGACCCATCAAACCCATCGCAGTGGTTGACTTACCTGAACCAGACTCACCTACGATTGCAAGTACTTCACCTGCATGAAGCGTAAAGTTCATGTCAATTACGGCTGGGTACCAAACACCCTCGACCCAAAACTCAACGTTGAATCCTTCTACTTGCAGGATTGGAGTTGTATCTGCCATTTTGATCAGTTACCTTTCTTAGCCAATAACAATTGGTTTAACTCGAACATCTGAGGGGTAGGATTTTGAACATGCTCAAACCCTACGTTTACCGCCCAAGATCCAGCTGGGTTTACCTCGTCTTGATCCTTCTCATTGGAACAACCACAGCCATTTCCTTTGCAACCGCAGGAAGAACTGTTGACGCCATCAATGCGTCTCTGGTCTTCATTGCCTGTTCCATATTTCTTTGGATTTTCCTGGTCGGACCCAAAATTGTTTACTCTGTTCAGACCCTCGTGATTCATAACCCATTCACTAGAGTCACTATCGGTTGGGCCAGCGTTGAAGAGTTTGAAACTAGATTCAGTTTCACAGTCGTCACCCAAACCAAGAAGGTTGTTGCTTGGGCGGCACCCGCACCCACCAAGTTCCAAACCAGACGAACCAGAGACACTGACTTCAATAGAGTCGGAAGCCAGCACCGAACTGGTCATACCCAAGACTCCGACAGCAACGCTGCCCTTGAACTTGCTCTCCGATACCAAGAGAGTGCGACCAGACACAACGAGCTCATCGAGCTCCACGAGGTTAAGGTCAATACCCAAGCCCTCGTTGGCGTCGTTCTGGGAGCAGCACTCCTGTTGGTAACTCTTATTCATTAGCAATTTCCTGAGACGATCCGATCAATTAACGCTTGTTGACGGCGTCGCGAGTACCAGACTTCGCAAGGAATTCCTTGCGCTTGATCTGCTTCTTTTGACGAGGGTCGAATGCATCCCTGAGGCCATCACCAATGAAGTTAATGCTCAAAGCAATCAAAACGATGATGATGCCTGGCCACCAGAACAACCACGGTGCGTAAAGGAACTCACCCTGGTGAGTGTTAATAAGCACACCAAGTGAAACGTCTGGGGCTTGAACACCGAATCCAAGGAATGACAGACCAGTCTCAACAAGAATCGAGCTTGACAGCAAGAGAGTGGTTGAAACGATGATCACACCGATTGAGTTCGGAAGAATGTGCTTGAAGATGATTCTGGTGTTTGATGCTCCAGCAACGCGAGCAGCATCTACGAACTCACGTTCTCTAAGGGTCAGGAATTCACCACGAACCAAACGAGTTAGACCCGTCCATGAGAACAAGCCCAAGAAGATTGCTAGATACAAAACACCGAGGTTACCCATTCTGTAACCGATAACCGCACCGATAAGGATTGAAGGAACGGTGATGATGAAGTCTGTGATTCTCATCATTACTGCGTCGATAATTCCACCGAAGAAACCAGAAACCGAGCCAACGATAGTTCCGATAGCTCCACCTAGGAAACCAATGACAACCATCACCATTAGTGAGATTTCAGAGCCACGCACTACCTGCGCGAAGTAGTCACGACCGTTAGGCAGCTGACCCATTGGGTGAACTGAAGACGGGCAACCATCGGCACAAGGGCCAGGAGGCAGAATGTCCTCGTGTGAGAACTGCCACCAGCCGTGAATAGTGAACTTAGCGTTATCGGAACCTAGGTGAATACCTGCAGCAGTGTAAACGAAAATAGTGAACAAGATCATGAAGATTAGACCTGCAACAGCCGGCTTGTGACTGAAGAACTTACGTCTAATGATTTGACCTTGGCTCAAGCCCTGGGTTTTGGCTTCTTCAAAGCCAACCTCAGAAGCGCCAGCTACTTGAGAATTTTTCTTAGATTTCTTTGAATCATTTTTCATGTGATTCGCTACTTTCTTATTCTGATACGTGGGTCAAGTGCGGTGTAGATCAAGTCCGCAGCCAAAGTTGCCATAACTGCCAAGAACGCTGTGATTGAGAAAGTTCCCATCAGAAGGTTTAGGTCTTGGCTGACAATTGCGTCGTTTGCCAAGCTACCCATACCCTTCCAGCTGAACACGCGCTCAGTAATAATCGCTCCACCAACAATTCCAGCGATATCAAACGCAATCAAAGTGGTTAGCGGAATCATTGAGTTTCTAAGAGCGTGTCGAAGAATAACTTCACGCTCTGGAACACCCTTAGCACGAGCAGTTCTGATGTAGTCCATACCTAGAACTTCAAGAACCGAAGCACGTGAGTAGCGTAGGTAACCAGCAAATGAAATCAAAGTCAACGCTGTAGTTGGAAGAATCAAGTGAGTTACCAAGTCAAGGTTGTTGACCCAGAAATCGTTAGTTCTCATCGCAATGTTGTATGAACCATCAACCTGAACCGGCTTACCGTCGCTGAGTTCGTAATACTTAGGCCAAGCCTGCATGGCTCTGTCCACCACTGTAAACAGCGATACAAAGAATGCAGAGAGCATTGCCGATCTGATGATTGGGCCCTTATCAATCTTTGAGAAGAAGTAGCCGATGAAGTAGCTCACCGAGAGCATCAACATCGCCATAAACACCAGAATGTTGAAGTTACCAGTTTCATTAACAATCATGCCGAATGGCTGATATGCAGCAACACCAACTGCGACCGCTGCAATACCAGCAAAAAGAGCTTTACGGTTGTGCAGACCAGCGAAAACGTGAGTCAAACCAATTGAAGTTGCTAATCCCAGGAACGCCACTCCCCAAATACCCAATCCCGGGGTTCTAAACCAATTGGTCATGCTTAGTACTGCGAACAATGTCATGAAAATTGCGAATGATGCTCCGAATGTAATTAGCACTCGCTTTCGGCTACCACTGACAAAGCCGGCGAGGATAACTGCGAGCACCGCGGACGTTATACCGTTGGCTATTAAATCTATTTTGGGGTCAACCAAGAAAAGGTTGAACTGAATCGCCATGTATTCCTTCAACATAACTGCAACCCAGAAAATAGGAAGTGAGTACAAAAGGAACGAAAGGAATGTTAGAGAATAGTCAAGTCTCGAGTATTGTCTGATAGCGCTAAGCACACCAAAAGTAATTCCCAAAACGATTGCTAGAACAGTAGCCGCAGAAACTAGACGAATAGTTACTGGAATCGCTTCTGCAATCTGGTCGATTACTGGCAATCTCGTAAGGACTGACTTACCGAAGTCAGGAGTTCCTGTACTAAAGCCAAGCGCTTTTTGAAGCCACAGGAAGTAACGCGCTGGTGGTGGCACATCAAGTTGATAGAACTTAATTAGCTCTGCCATGATTTGTTCTTTTTTAGGATCCTGAGATTCGCGGATACCAGCAAGTGGGTCACCTGAATACGCAGCTAATTGATACGTTAAATATGTAGACCCAAACAAAATTAGAAGGGCAATAGAAATTCTTCGACCGACGTACGCTAGCATGCTGAAAATTCTCTTTCTCTACGCATCATTAATACCTAATGCTACTAGATGGCACTTGTGTTAATGGCTAAGTAAAACTTCTGGACAAAAAATTATTGGTGGCATCCGGAGGGATGCCACCAATAATTTTTAATCAGTTATTTAATTCTGAACTATTCGTTCGGAATTAGTAACCTAGTGCCCAAGGGTTCCAGGTTACTTCTGGAGCTAGTGGGTTTGGTAGAACATTCTTAATGTCGCTGCTCCATGCTGCGGCACCTGGCCACTGGAACATTGGCAATGAGTAGTAGTTCGACCATAGTTGCTTTTCAGCGTTGATCTTTGTAGTGATCAAGCTTGTAGCGGTCTGCTCCTTCTCGAACTGGCTGAATAGCGAGTCAAGAGTAGGGTCATTCCAACCTGCACTGTTGTTTGAACCATCAGATTCGTAGTTTGCGTTACTTCTGGTCTGTGATAGACCGGTCATAACCCAAGCGAATTCTGCTGAGTCGAAGTAGTTACAGTCAAGCTCAGCACTCCAAGTTCCACGAACTGTGTGCTCAACCTTGATACCAGCCTTTGCAGCCTCAGTAGTGATAACACCTGCGTTGTCAACACGCATTGGACGTGCGCTTGTTAGGTGTCTTACTGTGATGCTGTTGCTGCCAGGACCAGCTGATGGGTAGTGCTTCTTGACAAGAGCCAAAGCTAGAGCCACGCGAGTTGCCTGGTCCTTCTTGAAGTCAGCTACGTATGCGCTTGAACCAGCTACAACCTTTGCGTAGTCACCTTCAGATGTAACAGCTAGAAGGCTGTCAAGTGTTGGTGAAGTACCTGTGAATGCAGGGTCAAAGACCTTACCTACATAGGTGTTCGCAATGGTCTGGCGAGGAACGATCAGCATGTAAGCCTTACGTAGATCCTTAGCCTTCTGGCTGTTGCCCAAGAACGGACCAGCATATGGAGCGTCACAGTTAATTGTGTCTCCACCGATGCTGATTGTGTATGGCTTTGCTTCAGAGCCTAGAGGGAACTGAGAGCTTCCAGTTCTTAGGTCTAGGTGCTCATAGGTTAGAACTACACCCTTGTGGGTTGTAACACCAGGAGCTGCAGATGCAATTGACCAGAATGAAGATGTAGCTGCACCTGAGTACATGTCTACAGTTCCAGCCTTGATTGCCTGTGCAACAGCAGTGTCATCTAGAGTTCCAGCAGTGAACTTGAAGATCAGCTTCTCTAGGTTACCTGTAACCTTTGGAGAACCACCAAGTGATGCATATGGGTTCTTCTTTAGAGTACAAGCAGATGAAGTACAAGTCTCCAACATGAATGGACCGTTAGCTACAAGTAGCAGTGGGTTGGTAGCTGATGAAACAGTTGTGATGTTCCATGAGTTTGACCACTTGTAAGCCATCTTTGTCATCAATGAACGAGCGTCAGCACGTGCTGCAAGTTCATCTTCGTAGTCTGGGTCATCAGTAGCTGGAAGAGTTGCCATTGCGCCGTAGTAAGCGTCTTCGAATAGTGACTTGTAGCTTGCGTTAACGCGAGTGGTCTGCAAGACCTTCTTACCCTTTGCAAGACCAACTAGAGCGTGAACTGCACCTGGGCCAGGACCGAATACAGCCCAGTCTGGCATGAATGCGTCGTAAGCAACAGTTACTGAGAAGTTGTCATCGCTTAGGTCAAATGACTCTGCGCGAGTGTGCTCATCGTAAGCGCCACCGTAACCAGCTGAGTCAAACTTTGAACCATTGTCGCTGGCAGGGTCACCAAGACCAGCCTTGATTGAGTAGTCAGAGCTTGAAATAGCGTGGCTCAAAAGTAGGTCCTGAGCTGTGATCAGTGTGCCATCAGAGTACTTTAGACCCTTCTTGATGGTGTAAGTGACCTTGAAACAACCGAACTGTGCGTCAAGAGTTGCAGCAGAAGCAGTTGCAGGTGCTGTACAAGTGTTCTTAGTGATCTTGTAAGTACCGAATGCTGTGTTACGAACAAGCTGTGCCTTGTTGTTGAAGTAGTAGAAGCCTGCGCCTGTAGGTGACAAAACGTTTGAGTTTGTCAGCAAGTTCTTACCGTTTACAGCTGTGTTCAATCCAGAAAGAGCGTTGCTCTCCTGAACGATAACGGTCTTGTTTGACGCAGATGCATTCGCCGGTGCCAAGCTGATGCCTGTTACACCGAGAACAGAAGCTGAGACAAGAGCAAGGCCCTTCATCAGATTATTCTTCATTGTTTCTCCTTGTTTATTTCGGTTCTTCCGGGTGCGAATAGGCTTCGCGACCCACAAGTTCCTTGGGTGCTAAAACTCTACAACTAACCATGGACAACTTCTATGGGGTAATAGGTAAATCGTTACATTTCTTTACAATTCCGAAACAAAGTGAACTTTGGCCCAAAACGCCAGAATCCACCCAAATAAGCGAATTAGCGAGGAATACGGTGCTAATGTGGTCGAACGCTCACATTGAGCTGAAGTTGCTTTTCGCAGGGGAAACTGGTGCAAATCCAGTACTGTCCCGCAACCGTGATTCTTATAAAGATGAGTCGGATCGCCTGTTTAAAGCAATGACTCCTTTATAAACCGTCGAGGTCTGCGGGTGGAGTCGGGTAGCTTTACTGCCCGTCGAAGCACAAAGATCGCACCTAGAAAGGGTTGCGATGTCAAGAAATACAACCGGAATGCGCCGTTTCGCATTAGTAACAGTAATAATTTCCTCAATTGCCCTAGCTGTGAGTGCTTGCTCAAGCGAGACGCAGTTCAAGGATTCACACCCAGGAACCAGCAAATTTGTCTTTGAAAAGTTCAACAATGGTGAATTTCTGGATACCTTTACCCCTAATGAGCCTGAAAGAGGCATAACTCTAGAAGCAATGGCTCAGCTTTCTGCTCTTGGGTACGACAAGACAAAGCAGGAAAAGGCTGTTGCCTGGGTAAAAGCAAATGCAGATTCTCTGGATTCAATTGGTCTAAAGGCTGCATACATTTTTACTGCGCACGCACTTGGCTTTGCAGAAGATGAAACAGTTAAATCAGCCGCTGAGGATTTAAAAGCTGGCATAGCTTCGGATGGAACTCTAGATGGGAACAACTTTGTTTACTCTTGGGTCATCTTCGCTCTGCTTGCTGAAGATGAAAAAACTTTGGCGAACACGGTTGCAATCAAACTCACTACTCTTGCTGAAGTAAATGGTGCGTACAAATACACCCAGGGTGACACTCAAAGTGACGCTGCGACAGATGTGACTTCATTTGCAATCATGTCTCTCAAGGCATCACTCGGAACTGGTAGCGAATCTGATGAAACAGCTAAAGAATTGTCAATCGAGATGTCAAAGACATTTGTTCTTGAAACTATTGTCGATGAAAACCACTGGAATGCTTACGGGGATGTTGACATTAGCGGAACTGCGTATGGCATCATGGCCATGAATAGCCTCGGCATTGATTCAATGAATGCTCACGATTGGTTGAAGTCAAGAATCAACAGCGAAGACGGCGGAGTGATTGCTCCTTGGACAGATCCAAGCAGCGACACTTTCAGTACTGCACAATCACTTCTTGCCCTGTCACACCTCAGCTTTGTTGATGTGTTGAACCGTTTAGTCAACTAACAAAAATGCGTTTGTTAGTTCGACTTAGTTTGGTGGGCTTAGTCGGTTTAGTTGCTATCGGGTTTGCACTCAATCAATGGTTGCAAACCGATAGCAACCCGTCTGACTCCCCTAAGTCATCTGTTGTAGTTCTCGATGGCCAATGTGAAACCGAAGGTGTTTCACTTGTTATTGACTTTGGTTTTGAAAGTGGACTTCAATCAATAGAGAAGTGCATTTCAAACTACACCGACACTTCTTGGAATCTCTTTGAAGCGGCGGGTGTTACTGTTACCGGAACTTCAAAGTATCCGGTCGGCTTTGTGTGCCGTATCCAGAACTTTCCTAATGAAGCTCAAGAACCCTGCCTTGACATGCCTAATACAGCTGTTGGTAGTTGGGCATACTTTGTTGCATCTGCGGGCTCAAGTGATTGGCAATACAGCACCTGGGGTGCAGCCACCCACAAGCCTGCCTGTGGGACAGCAGAGGCTTGGCTTTTCAAACTACCCTCAGAGGATCTAGAAGAACCTCCCCTAAACAAACCGAAGACAAGTGTCTGCTCTACTAACTAAACCAACTCACCTTCTCTCTGCGGGTAGAACTCATCCAGGTGCCTGGTGGCTAGCCGGTATCTCGCTAGCGCTATCCGCATCGCTCAGTTCTAACCTGTTTGCGTTACTCGGTATTTGTGCGTTAGCCATGTTGACTGTGCG
>JBBAML010000019.1:16783-21725 GCA_040402515.1 Rhodoluna sp. | reverse complement strand
AGATCCCAGTTGTTTACATAGTTCTCTCGAACTAACATCAACCAGAACTCAAAGAGTTCAACTCTCTCTTCATTAGTTTTAGCCTTCGAGTATTGACCAACCAGAATCAGAAGAGCACAGAGACGCTCTTCGTGATACTTAGATCTAGCTAACTCAAACAAATCCTCTGGAAATAGAGACTTGTATTTCTTGGCTATCTTTCGGGTATCGGGGACTGTGACACCTAGAAAGATATCCCCTTCCCCATACTCCCCAACCCCCGTCTTGAAATACTTCGCTGAACCTTTAGCCCGTTCTGCCGTGCTGAGGGCTTTTAGGTCTCTACGGAGTTGGGCTAGATCAGACAATTACTTATCTCGCCAAATCTCAACAGCGTTAGATTTCTTAGGTCTCTTGCCGGTTGGCAAACTAATGGTTCCTGAATCACCAACTGCAAATACTCTTGCTCCTGGTTGAGTTGAGGCTAGACGTTCAACTAGGTTCTCTAGTTCTGTGACTCTGCTCTTGAGTTCAACTGCCTGGTTCTCTAGGTCCATGATCCTCTTGATAGCAACGAGGGATACACCTTCGTTAGATAGCTTTGCTACCTCAACCAACTGAGTGACATTGCGCAGGGTATATCTTCTACTCTGCCCAATAGTCCTACTTGGCTTTACTAACCCCATGCGGTCATACTGCCTTAAAGTCTGCGGATGCATGCGAGCAAGCTCAGCAGCTGCTGCAATAGTCAGAATGGGTGCATCAGGGTCGATGTTGTTCATTACAACAATCCTGCACGGTTTAGTAAGTCCTGACGAGGATCTTCCGAAGGTAAAGCTTCTTCAAACTCTTTGAGAGCTTTGGCAGCTTTATCACTGATGTGGGTTGGCACTAAAACTTCAACGCTGGCCAGTAGGTCTCCGGTGCCCTTAGCGGTGGTCACACCTTTACCCTTTACTCGAAGTACTCGACCGTTAGGAGTATTAGGGGCAACCTTTAGCTTTACTGGATCTCCACCAAGGGTTGGGACAGTTATGGTTGCACCTAGAACAGCTTCAGCAAAAGTAATTGGAACAGTGAGTCTTAGGTTGTTGCCATCACGAGAAAACACTGCATGTGGTTTCACTGTAACGGTGATGATGAGATCCCCATTAGGTCCACCGTTAGGAGAAGGTTGTCCTTTGCCGCGCAATTTAATTTTCTGACCGTCTAGAACACCAGCTGGAATCTTTGCGTTAATTGGTGCCATGCCTGAATACTCAAGTTTTATGGTTGTGCCATTCACAGAATCAATAAAAGGAATCGAAGTCGTTGCAGAAAGATCTTGACCTGGTGTTGGACCACCGAAACCACCAAAGCCACCTCTGCCACCAAACAGGTTTGCGAAGACATCTTCAAAGCCTTGAGATGATTGTCCAGATCCACCAGGGGCTGTGAATCTAGCTCCACCACCCATGGCTCTGAACTGATCATATTCTTTGCGCTGATCTTTATCAGAGAGCACAGAATATGCTTCAGAGATTTCTTTGAACTTATTTTCGGCAGCAGCGTCCCCTGGATTTGAATCAGGGTGATACTTCCTTGCTAGCTTGCGATAGACCTTCTTGAGTTCAGCTTCAGGAACATCCTTAGCTACGCCAAGGATTTTATAGAAGTCTTTCTCTAACCAATCTTGACTTGCCATCTAAACTACTTCTCTTCTGGAATGAAAACTGCAACCATTGCTGGTCGAATCAGTCTGTCACCTAACTTATAACCCTGCGAGATAACATCAGCAATTACATTCTCTGTTACATCCGCAGATGGAGTCTGCACTAGAGCATTGTGAATCTCCGGATCAAACTTCTCTCCCTTAACACCGAATGCAACTAGACCAAATTTGTCTCCACCGTTACGCAGTTTGTTTAGCACTGCTGCGAAAGGAGAGCCTTCTAGGTCACCGTGTGACTCAGCAAGAGAAAGATCATCGAATGCGGGTAGGAAGGCTCGGATTACTTCAGCTATAGCAGAATTACGAGATTGATCTCTATCTCTTTCAACTCTCGCTTTGTAATTTACAAACTCAGCTTGCAATCTCTGCAGATCGTTTAGTAATTCAGCTTCTTTGCTGATAGGCCCGGTTTCTTCAACTAGATCCTGGAACTCAGCATCGATAGGGTCCTGAGGTAGGTCAGCACCATCTGGTGCTGACCCGTTCTCCTCAGTCACTACTTCTTCTCTTCTTCTTCGTCAACAACCTCAGCATCGACAACATCTTCGTCAGATGCAGGGGCTTCGCCAGCTTCTGCTTCCTGTGAAGCAGCAGCGTAGATAGCCTCGCCTAACTTGGTCTGTGACTCAGTTAGCTTCTCGATAGCAGCCTTGATCGCATCAAAGTCCTCGCCAGCAAGAGCAGTCTTTAGAGCATCAACATCGGCCTGAACCTCTGCCTTTACCTCTTCAGATAGCTTCTGGTCGTTGTCCTTGATTAGCTTCTCGATTTGGTAAGCAAGCTGTTCACCTTGGTTACGAGTATCTGCTTCTTCACGACGCTTCTTGTCTTCAGCGGCGTGCTCTTCAGCATCCTTAACCATTCTTTCGATGTCTTCCTTAGACAGTGAAGAACCACCAGTGATAGTCATTGACTGTTCCTTGTTAGTTCCCTTGTCCTTAGCAGAAACGTGAACGATACCGTTCGCGTCAATGTCGAATGTAACTTCGATCTGAGGAATACCTCTTGGAGCAGGAGCGATACCAGTTAGTTCAAAGTTTCCGAGTGACTTGTTGTCCTTGGTGAAATCTCTCTCACCCTGGTAAACCTGAATTGAAACTGCAGGTTGGTTATCGTCAGCTGTTGTGAAAACTTCTGACCGCTTGGTTGGAATTGCAGTGTTACGTTCAATCAACTTAGTCATGATTCCACCCTTGGTTTCAATACCAAGAGACAGTGGAGTTACGTCAATCAATAGAACATCTTTACGCTCACCCTTTAGAACACCAGCTTGCAATGATGCACCAACTGCAACTACCTCATCAGGGTTAACACTCTTGTTAGGTTCTTGACCACCGGTCAAAGTCTTAACAAGTTCTGCAACCTGAGGCATACGAGTTGATCCACCAACAAGAACAACGTGTGCAATGTCAGAAACCTTAACTCCAGCTTCTTTAATTACATCGTTGAATGGCTTACGAGTTCTCTCCAACAGGTCGTTGGTTAGTTGTTCGAACTGTGCACGAGAAATAGTCTCGTCCAAGTTTGCAGGACCATTCTCAGTTAGAGACAGGTAAGGCAACTGTACGTTAGTTGACATTGACTGTGAGAGTTCTTTCTTAGCCTGCTCAGCAGCTTCCTTTAGACGCTGCAGTGCAATCTTGTCTTTAGAAACATCAACACCAGTTGTCTCCTTGAACTTCTTAACTAGGTGATCAACTAATCTGTTGTCCCAGTCATCTCCACCAAGACGGTTATCTCCTGAAGTTGCTTTTACCTGGATAGTTGAGAAGCCATCGTCTTTACCAACTTCTAGAAGTGAAACGTCAAATGTTCCACCACCTAGGTCGAATACAAGAATCAGTTCGTCTTCTTTACCCTTGTCCAAACCATATGCAAGAGCAGCAGCAGTTGGTTCGTTGATGATACGTAGCACGTTAAGACCTGCTACCTCACCAGCTTCCTTAGTTGCTTGACGCTCTGCGTCATTGAAATATGCAGGCACTGTAATAACAGCATCTGTTACAGGTTCACCTAGGTAAGTTTCTGCATCTCTCTTTAGCTTCATCAAGATACGAGCTGAGATCTCCTGTGGTGTGTATTTCTTACCATCGACATCAAATGTCCATGTGGTACCCATGTGACGCTTAACAGAAGCGATAGTTCTGTCTACGTTGGTAACGGCTTGACGCTTAGCTGTTTCACCAACAAGCACCTCACCATCCTTAGTGAATGCAACTACCGACGGGGTAGTGCGGAATCCTTCTGCGTTAGCGATAACGGTAGGCTCTCCACCTTCAAGTACGCTTACTGCGCTGTTGGTGGTGCCCAGGTCAATACCTACTGCACGTGCCATATGTTTGTTCTCCTTATTTATGGTCCGCCCTTACTGGGCCGCAACCTTTGTTTCTAAAGTCTCAAAGTTGAGCCTTCTTGACTCAAGTTTACATAACCACTCCCTAAAGTCAAGAGAAACTTGATAAGACTCGACTCAAGTTCGCTCTAGGCTAATTGTTGTGAAACCTTGCCCCAGAAATCACAAAAGAACACGCAATCCCCGCCAAACTAGGCACTATGACAACTACTAAACCAATTTCTAAACACGCTACTTGGGCCTGGATGCTCTGGGACTGGGCTGAACAGCCATACCCAACCATCATTCAAACCTTCATCTTTGCGACCTTCATCACCAGCGCTTCTTTCTCAGTCACTGGTGATGTCGACTCTCTGGCAACCCAATTAGGTTGGGCTGGTTCTATCGCAGGTGTTTTAGTTGCTATCACAGCTCCCGTGTTTGGAAGAAGATCCGATACAGCAGGTCACCGAAAGCGTTGGCTGCTAATCAACTCAGCGATCTTGGTCTCCCTGATGGTCGCCTCATATTTTGTTGAACCTAAGCCAGAATATTTCCTCTTCGGTTTGGTTTTGTATGCAATCGGTAGCGTCGTGCAAGAGACTGCTTTCATTAACTACTACGCAATGTTGAAGCAAGTGACTAACGAAAACAACATGGCTCGTATTTCAGGTATGGCTTGGGGACTTGGTTATGTCGGTGGAATCATTTTGCTACTCGGCTCACTCATCCTCTGTTTCCTACCAGGACATCCGATTTATCCAACCGAGGAAGGTGCACTAAACATTCGAGTGATCTTCCTCTTTGCTGCAGCTTGGATGGTTATCTTCACGATTCCACTTATCCTCTTCGTCCCTGAAATCCCGAAAAGTGAAACACAAGCTAAACGTGAATCAATCATCGACAGCTACAAAGCTCTT
>JBBAML010000019.1:6017-16683 GCA_040402515.1 Rhodoluna sp. | reverse complement strand
ACACTCTGGTCAATCTCACTTCTGCTAGCAACTAGAGCAGGCTTTGAAAACGCAACAGTGTTTGGAATTATCGGAATCATGATCGTGCTTGCAGCTGGTTTGTTCTGGTTGCTACGAGTACATCCAAGTCCTAAAGTAATCAGCTAAGCGTTAAATAGAAATGGCCCGTCAAAAGACGGGCCATTTACTTTTTAGTTTTATTCGCTTTGCTCTAGTGGTTCATTACCAACATCTGTTCTGTAGAAGTTGAGGTATGAACGTGAAGCTGTTGGTCCTCTTTGACCCTGGTATCTGCTGTTGTATTTAGCCGAACCATATGGGGTTTCGCTTGGGCTTGAAAGTTGGAAGTAACAGAGCTGACCGATCTTCATTCCAGGCCAAAGTTTGATCGGCAGTGTTGCAACGTTAGATAGTTCTAGGGTTACGTGACCTTGGAAACCAGGGTCAACAAAGCCGGCTGTTGAGTGGGTTAGAAGGCCTAGTCTTCCTAGGGAAGATTTACCTTCAAGTCTTGCTGCGATGTCATCGGGCAGGGTAACGAACTCATAGGTTGAACCTAGAACGAACTCACCTGGGTGCAGGATGAAAGGCTCATCCGGTGCAACTTCAATAAGTCGCGTGAGATCTGGCTGGCTCTCAGCTGGATCAATGAAGGCATACTTGTGGTTATCAAAGAGACGGAAGAACCTGTCTAATCTGACGTCCATGCTGGATGGCTGTAATAAGGACATCTCTAGTGGGTCTAAACCAATACGGCCTTGTTCAATTTGTGAGCGAATATCGCGATCTGAGAGCAACATAATGAAAAGGTTACCCTGAGATACCTGCTCAGTGCTGTTGCTGGTTGGCGTGTAAGGCAAAATAGAACCTATGCGCGATAGAGATGGCAGAATCAGCCCTCCCGAGAAGATTAGAAGAGTCTTCGAGGGTGAAGCTGCTGCACTCAGCCAGGTTCCTAAGAACAAAAGAGGTCCGCTGAGCGCAGCCGTTACTCTTCGTCTAGGCCACCTGTTCTCTAGATGGCTAGAGCGAAACGTTGATACTGACTGGAAGGGCTCAGCTCCTCAGTTGATGTTGATTGCCATTCTGGTAAGACATAAGACCCTAACCATGGGTGAAGCGGCAGAACTTCTAGATGTCACTCCAAGAGCTATTACCAGACTGGTTGATTCTCTAGAAAAAGAAGGTTTAGTTTCAAGACAGGTTGGGCCTCACGATAAGCGTGTTTATTTGATCTCGGTAACAGCAAAGACAGAAGCACTAGCTAAGCAGATGATGCCTAAGCATGAGAAGAAAATGTCTGAACTGTTCTCAATCTTTAGTGACGCAGAATTACTCGAATACATAAGACTCAACACAAAGCTTGCAGAGCATCTAAAGAAGACGCTAAGCAGGGACTAGTGCTCTAGTCCAACCTTTTTCTGGACCCACTTCATCCACTTAGGTGCATACCAGTTAGCGTCACCAAACAATCTCATTAGAGCAGGAACCAGCAGTGCTCTAATCACAGTTGCATCTAGCAACACTGCAAAGCCAACCCCAAGACCAAGCATCTTCATGATGCTCACACCGCTTGTTGCAAATGCAAAGAATGAAACTGCAAGAACCATGGCTGCAGTCGTAATGATTCGACCTGACCTTTGCAAACCAACCGCAACTGAGTCAGTTGTGTTAAGACCTGCGTCATGTTGCTCTTTGATTCGAGACAGCAAGAACAACTCGTAGTCCATCGACAAACCAAAACTAATTACTGCAACCAGTACTAATGACGAAGAGTCGATAGTTCCTGTTGAAGCAAAGTCACCGATAAGCCAGTGCAGGTTGCCATTCATAAACACCCAAACCAAGAAACCCATCGTTGCAAATAGTGACATGAAGTTCAGGATTACTGCCTTGATAGGCAGAATCAAAGATCCTGTGAAGAGGAATAGCAACACCATCGTCGACAAGATAATCCAGAGCGCTGCGAAAGGCAGGTTAGAAGTAATTGCGTTCAATGCGTCTGTGTATATGGCAGCTGAACCGCCGACTAGAAGTTCTTCAAATTGGTTTGAGATAGATCTGATGTCTGCGGTAACTGCTTCACCATCTGGACTTCTAGGTTCCACATCTGCAATAGCAACGATTCGAGTCCAGGAGTTCTTTTCATAGGCAGTGAAGTATGAATTTGTGTTTGGCACTATTGCACCATCAGCGAAGATACCTAGATTGGTCTGCACTCTAACAATGTGGTCGTGCTTAGAAAGGTCTATTGCGTAGCTTCTGATTTTCTCTTCGCTAGCATTCTTCGCCAAGATCTCAATTGGTGAACCTTCACGTCCATCAAAACGATCTCTGATTTGATCTGTTGCTAGAACAACTCTGTTGCTGGTTGGAAGAATGCGGTCATCGACCTGGCCTAGTTTGACGTTCATACCCAGTGCAGCAAGTGAACCAAGAGCCAGCACTGAAACCAAAATAATTGAGACCGGTCTCTTCATTACATACTTGGCTAGCTTTGACCAAACACCATCGTCCTTCTGTAGGCGGTGCTTGAACAATGGCCACTTGTTGATGCCATCGCCTAAGAGATTGAACATTGCCGGTAGCGCAATCAGTGCCGCTGCTACCGCAATACCAACTGCAACAAGACCCGCATAGGCAAAAGACTTGAGGAAATACTGCGGGAAGAAGTTCATGGAGATCATTACAAGTGCAACGGTTAGACCCGAGAAGAACACTGTTCTACCAGCAGAGAGCATGGTTGCTTGAACTGATTGAGCGACATCTTGATTCTTAGCTCGCTCTTCTCTGAAGCGGCTAACCATCAGCAAGGCATAGTCAATACCAAGACCCAAGCCCAAACCGGTCACCAGGTTTACGGAGAAGGTTGATGTGTCTGTGAATAGTGATGCTAGCCAGATAAAGAAGAAAGAGCCCAAGATAGTTAAGCCGGCAATCATTAGCGGAAGACCAGCTGCCACTACAGAACCAAAGACAAAGATCATCAATAGCAAAGTAATAGGAATAGCAACTGACTCAGCTCTGGTTAGGTCACTTTCTATTGTGTGATTAATCTCGCTGGTGATTGGACCCCAGCCGGCAACATAGATAGTTGCACCATAGTTCTCACCGGTGAACTTATCTTGGATGTCTTTAGAAACTCCGGCTGCATTTAGACCATCTTTCAACTTGGCAAAGAAGTAAACGGCTTTGCCATCGGTTGATTTAAGTGTTGGTGCTCGACCGAGCGAATAGTATGAAGTTACTTTTATAACGCCTTCGGTCTTAGCTAGTTCAGCAGCAATTACTTCGCCATTAGCCACAGATTCAACGTCATCTGCACTCTTACCCATGTCAACAACTAGAACTACTTCAGGATCGCTCTGCCCAAAGTCTTTGGTTAGCATCTGGATTACTTTCTCAGAATCGCTACCAGGGTCGTTATAGCCACCACCCTTTAGGTTGCCAAAAGCCTGAAATCCACCGATTAGGGAAAGTAGGACTAAAGCAATAAAGCCAAAGAGGGAAAGTTTGCTGTGTCGAATGACAAAATTGCTTAGAGGTCTCATATACCTCTAAGTCTAAATTATTTACCGAGGAAAGAATAGGCCGTGCAGAGAATCACCAGGAACGCTAGAGCAACATTCTTCTTCACTGTTGCAGGTATTGGGTTAGTTACCGCTTGGTATTTCAACACCATCGCAATTCTTAGAGGCCAAGACTTCTTTGGTTCATGGTTTGGTAATGATGCAGACATGGTGCTTGCACTAGATCTATTACTAACTGCGTTTGCTGCAGTGCCCTTCATGGTTATTGAATCGAGAAGAATCGGCATGAAGAAGACTGGTTGGTATATAGCAGCAGGATTTATCTCTGCAATTGCCTTTGTTTTTCCATTTTGGTTAGCAATGCGAGAACTTCATCTAGCAAAAGAGAAATCAACTGCAAAGTCAGTGAAGTCAGGTATCGCTGTTCACTCAGTCAAACAAGGTAGAGAACTTGCTGGTGGAACACTCGAATACTTTGAACTTGAAGGTCGCAGAATAGATGTTTGGGTTCCGGCTAACCATGATGAGCTAACCCCACTACTGGTAGCCCACGATGGTGCTAGCTTCCTAAGAGACATATCAGAGACCTGGAATCACCAGAACTGGGGTGTTCCAGAAGCCTTTGTTTCAGGAAGGGTTGTAACGCCAGATGGCAGATTGCCTATTGTGGTTGGTGTCTATCGAACAGATGATTCGCTAAGGCTAAACGAACTAGCTCCGGAGGATGTTCTAAAGCCTCATCCTGAGATGTTGAACCAGATTGATCCAATCCTCAGACCGGCTAAACCCGAATACATGGGCAATGCCTACCAAGACTTCCTAAGCCTCACCCTGGTCCCAGAAATAGCCAGACGTTACGGCCTCAAACTAACCCCTAGTCGAACAGCATTGATGGGTTCAAGCCTCGGTGGCTTAGCCACCATCTACGGGGTGGCTAAACACCCTGAGGTCTTTGGAGTGGGCCTCGCCCTGTCTTCACACTGGCCGCTGGGAGGGCAGCAGATGGTTGACCTATTGCTAGAAATGCTTCCTGCTAAGGGAGCTGTGCGGATCTATACCGATGCCGGTACACAAGACATTGATGCTGACTACTATCCTTGGCACTTTGCAGCAGCTAAGAAGTTTGAAGCCATGGGTTGGCAACGAGATGTTGATTTTAGAACTGAACTGTGGCCAGGAACAGGACACAAAGAACAGTGGTGGTCTCAACGAGTTGAGCACCCAATCAACTGGTGGCTAAATTCCTAGTGGATCTTCGTTTACCAGTGTTCTAGCTCCACCCATGAACTCAATCACAGCCTGATCAACTTGAATGTCCTTCAGTCTGATTGGTTTGGTTAGGTAGAGACCTTCTAGAGATCTCACTCTGCTCAGGGCTACATATGTGTGGCCTGATGAGAATGCACCAGCACCCATATCTATTGTTACCTCATCATATGTCTGACCTTGCGACTTGTGCACTGTTACAGCCCAAGCTAGACGAAGCGGTATCTGTCTAAATTCAGCAAGCACTTCTGGAACTAGAGTCTCAGTGAATTTACCTGTTCCTTCGTTGAACTCTTCTTCAACTAGGTAACGAACCTTTTGCCAGGTGCTAACACCAACAGTGTGTATTTCATTATCTGCTTCAACAAGAACGTAATTACCTTCACCGAAGGAAACCACTTTTCCAATCGTTCCGTTAACCCAACGCCAACTCATCACACCATCGGAATTCTTTATTGGCTTCTGATCATCATTCTTGATGAACATAACCTGTGCACCAACTTTTAGATGCAGATCAGCTTCAGCAGGAAGCGTATTGCCAAAGGCGCTGGCATCCCCTGTTCCAAATGAAGATCTAAAAATTCTTTCTTCGGTTTGTAATTGAGCTAAACGATTCGCATTTACTGAATCAACGATGTTGTTAACAGTTGCTAAGCGAATCACATTGTCATGAGGTGGGAATCTGTTACCGGCAAGATTTATTCGATCAACCATCTCTTGGCTAACTTCTCCCACACGAATTGAGTTCAAGATTGCTTTGAACTCTGGATCTCTTTGTCTAAAGATTTCAACTAGTTCAAAAATCTCCATGCGTTCAGCAGACCAGACCCTGGCATCAAAGAACCACTGTGAACGATATTCCATTTCAACTAGCTTGGCTAGCTCTTCTCCTCTAGCAGGGACAGGAGCTAGTTGATATGGATCGCCAAACATTACTATCTTGCAAGCACCAAAAGGAACCTTGGGTTTACCTCTTGCTGTTCTAAGTGCAACATCGATTGCATCCATCAGGTTTGCTGAGACCATTGAAACTTCATCGATGATTAGCATGTCAATTTCACGAAGAACTTCTCTTGCTCTCCTACTCAAATGTCTAGCAACATCACTTGCGCTCAGAACTCCAAAAGGAAAACCAAAGAGTGAGTGAATAGTTATTCCACCAACGTTGTATGCGGCAACTCCGGTTGGTGCACAAACAACAACTTTTTGTTTGGTGTTATCTCTGAGGTAACCGAGAAGTGTTGATTTACCGGTTCCAGCTCTACCGGTAACAAAAACGGTCTGTCCGTCTTTCTCGATGTATTCGAACAGGGCTAACTGCTCTTTAGAAAGTTTTATTTCAGACAAACTATTTCCTTGTATCTTCTTTACGTTGGGCTAGACGCTCAAGCATACGGTTGTATTCAGACAAATCCTCGTTGCCACTTCTGTCACTCGCGCGATCAAGTCGTTTTGCATCTCGTTCGTCACTTCTAGCCCACTGGATTGCAACAATGATGGTTAGAGCTGCAGTTGGTAGTTCACCAATACCCCAGGCAATGGCTCCACCAGCCTGCTGGTCCTGTATTGGAGTTGCACCCCACGTTCTACCCATAGCCCCGAACCAGTCAGCTAGCAACAGGGTGTCGCCTGTCATCAGTGCCAGTCCAAAGAAAGCATGGAAAGCCAAGGTAGCAATGAGGAGAATGAGTCTCTGCGGGTAACCAAAGCGCTTAGGTCCTGGGTCAACACCGATGAGTGCTTGAACAAATAGGTAACCGGTAATCACAAAGTGAACAATCATCCACTCGTGACCTACGTGCTCTCTTGTCGCCCAGTTGAAGATTGGTGTGAAGTAGAAGACAACCAATGAGCTAGCGAAGAGAATTGCAGCAACGATTGGATGGGAGAGGAACTGTGCATATTTGGTGTGAACCGCCCAAAGTACCCACTCTCTAATTCCTCTGGAGTCATCCTGACGTTTAGCAACTGCACGAGCTAGCAGAGTTACTGGTGCTCCAGGAACTAGTAACACTGGAACACCCATAGTTAGTAACATGTGCGCAAGCATGTGTGCGCTGAACAAGTACTGCTCATACGCATTGAAGTATCCGTTGGTGACATAGAACAAAAGTGCAACACCAGAAAGCCAAGAGACAGTTCTACCAACTGACCAAGAGTCACCTCTAGCTTTGAGTCTTCTAACACCTAACAAATAGAAACCAGCTAAAGCTGCTGTTACTAATAACCAGATTAGATCTGGTTTGAAAGTTGTAAGCCAGGTTAGCGCTGTTGGCTCTGGAGGAAGTTTTGCACCTGTAAGAATTTCCGCAGGAGTCAGTTCACCAGCTGGATAATCGTTGATAGGTGTTGCTGTTCTAGCCAGTGCAGTTCCTAATCCCATGGCCGCACCAAAGATCAATACCTCAACCACAATAAGATTCCAGAACATCTTTGCCTTGGCTTTGAAGTTACTAATTACTTTTCTTCTGTGCAGTGCTCCGATGAAACCCAAAATCAAAAGAGATAAAGTCTTGAGAAGAGCAACCTGACCGTAGCCAGTTGTAAAGATATTCTCAATTGAACCAACTCTGATTTGTGCAGAGCTGTATCCGGAGATTGCTACCAGTAAGAAACCCACTAGCGCTAAAGATGAATAACGAGTAACGATGGTTTTTCTATCTTCAACCTCATCCAACTTATTAAGAGCAATAACCAGACCAACTAGTCCACCGACCCAAATACAAATACCGACTAGGTGTAATCCCAAAGCATTGACTGCCATTGCATGTGATGAAGAACCTGCAGCGTGACCGCTAAGAGCAACTGGAATTAATCCTGCTAGTCCAATAGCAGCACAGGCCGCTGCCCCAAATAGTTTTCTAACAAACAGAATAAGAACTGCAAGTACGAAGGCAGTTAGAACATTCAATGCCAGCATCTGACCTAATTGAATGTCTGTTACGAATATGTAGAACTGATCCCCGAAGGTTTGATCCAGGCTTAATGGTGAACCGGTTATTGCTAGATAAGTAGTGACAAGATAGGCAGTTCCAGCAAGTGCCCAAACACCGGCACTGAGTGCTGCTGCTAACAAGGTCGATGTAAAAGCTTTAGTGCCGGGCACTAAAGCGAAAGCTACAAATACTAATGAACCGATTGTTACCGCTTCAGAGATATCGTTTATGCCTCTAAGTGAAGGTGCACTCCAACGAAGTAGATCACCAACATCACCTAGCTCGTTGGGAGCGGCAGCTCCACCAACGAACATTCCAGCTAATAGACCCAAGGCTAAACCGAGCATCAACAAAATAAAGGCGGAGATTAGCCTTGTCGATTTAGAAGTGAGCACTCATCAAGCCTAAGTTAAAGCAAAACGACGCACCGAAGTGCGTCGTCTGCTTGTGTAACTTGAATTACTTAACTGCAGCCTTTAGCTTGCTACCTGCAGATACCTTTACGGTGTTTGAAGCAGCGATCTGGATTGTTGCACCAGTCTGTGGGTTACGACCTGCACGAGCTGCGCGGTGACCCTTCTCAACTGACAACCAACCAGGGATTGTTACTTTGTCGCCCTTGGCAACAGTTGCTGCGATGGTCTCGAAGAATGCATCAACCACGCGGTTAACTGCAGCCTGTGACTCACCAGTGTGGCTTGCGATTGCGGCGACTAGGTCGCTCTTGTTTAGTGCTGACATTTGGTCCTCCTGGACATTCAAAGTGCTTGACGGGATGTCGTGTTTCACCCTATACGCCTAAACCCTGCGTGTTTATTAGGGTTTCGGCGTGTTGAGGATAACTCCCAGAAAGATTTTCCTGTGAAATAGCGCCTTTTAGGGGCTTAAAGCAAAAACCGCTGTCTTTCGACAACGGCTTTTGAGGAAACTTGGACTACCAAGAAGACTTGGTGATACCTGGTAGCTCGCCCTTGTGAGCCATGTCGCGGAAGCGAACACGTGAAACACCGAACTTGGTTAGGACACCACGTGGGCGGCCATCGATAGCGTCACGGCTACGAACGCGTGTTGGAGATGCGTTGCGAGGAAGCTTCTGAAGACCTAGACGGGCCTCTTCACGCTGCTCGTCGGTTGAGTTTGGGTCAACCAAAGCCTTCTTCAGCGCTGCGCGCTTGTCTGCGTAACGTGCAACAACTAGCTTGCGCTGTTCGTTACGTGCAATCTTGCTCTTCTTAGCCATTTCTAGCGCTCCTCGCGGAATTCAACGTGCTTACGCACTACTGGGTCATACTTCTTTAGAACGATACGGTCTGGATCGTTACGACGGTTCTTACGGGTTACGTAGGTGTAACCGGTACCCGCAGTTGACTTCATCTTGATGATTGGACGGATGTCTTTGTCTTTAGCCATGATCTATTCCTTAGAACTTCTCGCCACGAGCTTTTAGCTCAGCAACAACAGACTCGATGCCACGTGCGTCAATAACCTTGATGCCACGGGCAGATAGGTTTAGGGTCACGTTGCGCTTTAGTGAAGGCACAAAGTATGTGCGCTTCTGAATGTTTGGGTTGAAACGACGCTTAGTTTTGTTCTGAGCGTGCGAAACAGCGTGTCCAAACTGCGGACCGGTCTGAGTGACCTGGCAGTAAGCAGACATCGTCTTCCTCCGTGCTAAAAATTGGTGGCAGGCAAAAAGAATATTCTTTACCTGATTTGTGGCTAACCCGAAGATTTCGGGCAACTACCCAAGTTTAGGGGTGTTTGGGTAGTGTGTGCAAGTCCTAATCTGACTTTAATTACTGCTGCACTTCCCACAGAGACCGAATATCTCAATCGTGTGGGAGACATCTGTAAAACCGTGCTCTGACGCAACTTTGCTAGCCCAATTTTCGGCCTCATCAGCTTCAATCTCAACGGCAACCCCGCAACTATTGCAGATCAGGTGATGGTGGTGATCTTTTGAGCAATCTCGAAAGAGGCTTTCTCCGCTAGTGTTCACCAGAGAATCGGCTAAACCATCCTTTACCAAGGCGTTTAGGGTTCGGTAGACAGTGGCTAAGCCGATGACTGTCCCGCTCTCAGTTATCTGCTTGTGTAGTTGTTGGGCTGAAACAAAGCCTTTGGACGTGGCTAGAGCCTGTAAAACAGCGTCTTTTTGCCAGGTTTTCCTTCTAGAAGGTGCTTTGGCTTGATTAGTCATGCTTGATGTTGTGCTCTTCGTCAATTTCCTTGTGGATTTCTCGACGCAGTCTAGGGAGGATCATCTTCTTCCAAACTGTTCCGTAGAGAAACCAGATTAGAACTACGTCTTGGATTAGGGTCCAACCCAGCTCAGCGATGATGTGGCTCGGATCAGAGAAGATAGCCCAGGCTTCTGGCCAAAGCCCCTCAGCGCTGTGTCCGGCTTCAGTTACGAATTGAATTAGTTGCATATTGGCCTCCAAGGCTTATTACTTGGAGTCTAGCCTTACTGATAATGAATATCAATAAGAATTAATCTAGAAGTAGAGCTGGTTCCTCAATTACAGAAGCAACATCCTGGACGAAGCGAGATGCAACGTCACCATCAACCACTCTGTGGTCGAAGGTTGCACCAATTGTTGTAACCTGGCGAACCAATATCTCGTTGTCGACAACCCAAGGCTTAGGTCTAATTGAACCCAGAGCTACGATTCCAACTTCACCTGGGTTCAGGATCGGAGTTCCGGTGTCAACACCGAAGACACCAATGTTGGTAATGGTGATTGTTCCATTCGCCATATCCTGCGGAGTTGTTTTACCTTCACGTGCAGTTGCGGCTAACTTTTCTAGCGCCATCGCAAGTTCCAACATTGAGAGCTTGTCTGCATCTTTAATGTTTGGAACTATAAGTCCTCTCGGTGTTGCAGCTGCAACTCCGAAGTTCACATAGTTGTGAACGATGATCTCTGTATC
>JBBAML010000019.1:0-5917 GCA_040402515.1 Rhodoluna sp. | reverse complement strand
GGAATACGTTCTTCACGTTCACTCTTAGGTTCTGGTGTTGTTTGGTTCTTAAAGACACTTGCAACCTGAGCTGCTGCCATTACATCTTCTCTAGTAACTTCACCAGCTAAACCAGTTGCCTTAACCTTGGTGATGTCGACGTTCATGTCTTTAGCAAGTTTGCGAATCGGCGGCTTAGCTAAAACAGTTTCTGCTGTTGGCACTATTGCGATCAAATCTGTTGCAGGGGCTGTGACAACAGGAATGCTTGCTGTTGCTGTTCCAGTTGCTCTTCTTCTTCGGCTAGGTGCTGCAGATGAAACTCCATATCCAACAAGAGTTGGTTGTGGCTTCTCTTCGCTTGCTGCGACATCAGCGACAGTTGCGATAGCTTCTGTTACTGCTTGATGGAGTGAAGGTGCGTGACCTGCGTTAACTGCAGCGGTTGTTCCAGAAACCGTCACAGCAATAATTGGAGAACCAACATTGACTGTGTCACCTTCGTTCGCAAGAAGTTGTGTCACAGTTCCAGCAAATGGACAAGGTAGTTCAACTAAAGACTTTGCGGTTTCAATTTCAACGATGATCTGGTTAACAGAAACGGTGTCGCCAACTTGAACTTTCCAGGTGACAATTTCTGCTTCGGTGAGACCTTCACCGACGTCAGGCAAATCAAAGTATGCAAGTTGAGACATATTCATTCCGCCTTAGTAAGCCAACACTCGATCGACCGCTTCCATAATGCGGTCTGCGTCCGGTAGATAAAGTTCTTCAAGTTTTGCTGCTGGGTAAGGAACATCAAAACCACCAACACGAAGAACAGGTGCTTCTAGGAAGTAGAAGCAGAGTTCTGCAATCTTTGCTGCAATCTCAGAAGATACGCTCACAAATGTTCCAGCCTCGTGAGCAACAATCAATCTTCCGGTTCGCTTAACTGATTCAACAATGTGGTTGAAATCAATCGGTGAAATAGAACGAATATCAATTACCTCTAGGTTGATTCCTTCAGCTGCTGCAACCTCTGCTGCCTGTAAAGCTGTGACAACCATCGGGCCATAGGTCACAAGAGTCACATCGCTACCGCTTCTCAAAGTGGTGGCTGAGTGCAGTGGCTGCGGTGCCTCATCAAGGTTTACCTGGCCCTTTTGCCAATAGCGGCGCTTAGGTTCAAAGAAGAGCACAGGATCTCTAGACTCAATAGCTTGCTGGATCATCCAATAAGCATCGTTTGGGTTGCTAGGGCTAACAACTCGAAGACCTGCAGTGTGAGCGAAGTATGCCTCTGGGCTTTCGCTGTGATGTTCAACAGCACCAATGCCGCCACCGTAAGGAACACGAATGACAACCGGCATTTCAAGGAAGCCTTCGCTTCGGTTAGTTAGCTTGGCAAGTTGAGAAACAATTTGATCAAACGCTGGATAGATAAAACCATCAAACTGAATTTCACAAACTGGTCTAAAGCCACGCATCGCTAAACCAATAGCAGTGCCAACAATTCCAGACTCTGCGATTGGTGAATTAAATATTCTCTTCTCACCAAATTCATCCAGCAGACCTTCGGTAACTCGGAACACTCCACCAAGACGGGCAACGTCTTCACCAAAAACTAAGACCTTTTCATCTGCACGCATTGACTTAGCAAGACCTGCATTGATTGCTTTTGCAATCGATAGTTCAACAGAGTTACTCATTAGCGAGTTCCTCCATAACTAACATCTCCATCACCGGCAGGTGGTGGTGTGTGACCATCGAGAGCTGCTTCATAGTTTTGCAACCATGCACGCTGTTCTTCAACCAGTGGGTGCGGTTCTGAGTAAACATGATCAAACATGCTCTCAAGTGGAGGTTCTGCTAAAGCAAAAGTTGCTTCACGAATCTCAGTAGCAAGTGCATCTCCCGCAACGGCAACTTCATCAAAGAAATCTTGTCCAATACCTTGCTTACGCAAGAACTTTTCAAAGCGCACAATTGGATCTCTTGCTTGCCAGTATGCAACTTCATCAGCATCACGATATTTAGAAGGATCATCGCTAGTGGTGTGTGCACCAATGCGATAGGTCAAAGCTTCAATAAGTGTTGGGCCTAGTCCACTTCTAGCGTCATCCATGTGCTTCTTGGTAACTGCATAACATGCAAGAACATCATTACCATCAACGCGAATTCCTGGAACACCAAAACCTTCACCGCGCTTATAGAGCGGAACTGTTGTTTGCGTTCCAACCGGAGATGAGATAGCCCACTGGTTGTTTTGACAGAAAAATACCTGAGGAGTTTTGTTTGTCGATGCAAACAAGAAAGCTTCGCTGATGTCACCTTCAGCAGTTGCACCATCACCGAAATATGCAATCACTGCTAGATCGTTTTCGGGGTCTCCAGTGCCAACTCTTCCTTCGAAGTTCAAACCCATTGCGTAACCAGTTGCGTGGAGTGCTTGAGTTCCCAAAACAATTGCATACAAATGGAATCTTGTTTCGTGTGGATTCCATCCACCGTGATTAACACCTCTATACATCTTCACAATTGACATCAGGTCAACACCGTGAGTAATTGCAACTCCGTGCTCACGATAAGAAGGGAAGATGTGATCGTTAGGTCCAACTCCATAACCAGAACCGATTTGTGCAGCCTCTTGACCGATAGCTGGAACCCACAGGCCCATTTGTCCCTGGCGTTGAAGAGCGGTTGCCTCATTGTCGAAACGGCGAATTCGAGCCATGTCTCGGTAGAACTTTAGGAAGTCAGCTTCACGCAAATCTCTAATAAGTTCGCCATAGGCAGCGTGCTCTTTAGGAACGCTGAAATCGCCATCTACGGATAACAGCTGCACCATTGGAATTTCTGGATTTTGGGCAGTCACAAGTACCAATTTACTTGACCCGTGGCACAATCGAACCATGAAGCGATTTCTAGTTAGCACCGTTCTCAATGCTTTGGGTCTTTGGTTGGTCTCCGCAATCATTCCTGGAGTGCATCTTCGCCCTTATGGTGGGACAGATTTACTCAACGTAGTCCTAACCCTTCTGGCAATTGGAGCCATTTTTGGTCTAATCAATGCGGTTATTGCCCCAGTAATCAAAATCATCGCGATTCCGCTATACATCATCACTTTTGGACTGATTTCCTTCGTAATCAATGGTTCATTGCTTCTTCTAGTTGCTTGGATCAGCCAACAGTTGAGCCCGGACACCTTCTCAATTGAAGGTTTCACCTCTGAGGGGCTAGCTATTGCATCTCTCGGCTGGGCTATTTTGGCTGCCTTGGTAATGAGTCTTTGCTCTTTTATTGGCCGTGGCTTGTTCAAAGCAATGAAGATTCTCTAAACCAGCCCAACCTTATAGACGCTGACAGTACCCTCAACATTTCTGAGCTGATCGAGGGAATCTTGGCGAGGCATAGCTAAAACACCATCTTTTAGCCCGACATAGTGGACTTCCGTGTCTGGCTTGATGTGTAGAGATTCTTGTAATTCGACCAATTGAGCGGATTTAGGCCCAGAATCAAAGATTCCCCAGCCCTCCGCCTTAGGCAAATAGAACCAGTGTGAGCTTTTTCCTGAGGTCAACGGATACTCTTCGTGGCGAATGAGCGGTTGACCTGACCAGGTTGTTTCGGTAAACCGATTCTTGACTATGTCAACGCTTTCCGGGGCAAGCATCTGGACTGGTGGGACATGCTGGCTAATCCCAAAAGGTAAATTCTGCAGGGGTCCCAACTCAATAGCCCAAGAACTGAGCTCTTGGAACAGCTTTGGGACGTCAATTGTCTCTAGAACGGTGATCAACATGGCTTCGCTCTCTAGATAACTGTTAGCTGAAGTAATCAAACCTTGCTGCAAATGCCAAAGTTTGGCCATGATGAATGGTAATTCAACCGTAAAGAGGGCTGCCGCCCAAGGGGCAGTCGCAAACTTGTCGGGGGTTAGTTCGGTTAGCAGGCTCACCGCCACCGCCCACATGTCTCTTGCGCTTCGAACCAGTTCCTCGTGTGTAGCCACAAAGTTCACTGGAACCGGAGTGATCGGAACGGGTTTAACAAATGATGAGCTCATGGGATCAATCCCAACAACTGCATCTGCCACATCAGCGACTTAAGTTGATGAGAAAGTTTCTGCATTTCTTGTCGGCAGGTATCTGCAGCCGGGCCTCTCCAAAGAGCTGGGCTCGGTTGTGCATGTTGGAGGAGCGCAACGGTAATAGCTAAGTGGTTATTAAAAATATTCATAAACAAAGATTTGCTGAACTGGCTCTCCAAGATTTCAGTTCTGCTCACTTCTGTGCATAAATCAAGGCAAGATAGATATGTGAGTAATCTTGGAAATCAACCCCTTAGCCCTCTTGATGGTCGTTACCAACCTGCAGTTGCTGGTTTGGGTGAGCACCTAAGTGAAGCTGGGCTAAACCGAGCAAGATTGTTCGTTGAGATTGAGTGGATCATCTTCCTCGCTAGGAAAAACATCCTAACTACAAATACCGAGATTGATAGCGTGCTTGCCAAACAGCTGCGCGAGATAGTTCAGAATTTCAACCTCGAAGATGTTGCAGAACTTGCAGCGACTGAAGCTAAGACCAGACATGACGTTAAGGCAATTGAATATTTCATCCGTGAAAGACTTACGCAACTGGGTAGACCTGATCTTCTAGAGCTAACTCACTTTGCTTGCACAAGCGAGGACATCAACAATCTCTCCTATGCAATTACGATTCGTGATGCGGTCAGGAACGTCTGGCTACCAAAAGCGCAAGGCCTAGTTGAAAAAGTTAGAACACTTGCAGTGGAATTCCAGGATGCGGCAATGCTTGCACGCACTCACGGCCAGCCAGCAACACCAACCACAATGGGTAAAGAACTTGCAGTATTCGTTCACCGACTTGAAAGACAAATCAAGAGAGTTGAAGCAAGTGAGTATCTAGGAAAGTTCTCTGGGGCTACCGGCACTTGGTCAGCACACATCTCCGCTGCTCCTGATGTTGATTGGTTCTCTGAATCAAAATCATTTGTTGAGAGCCTCGGTCTAACATTCAATCCACTGACAACTCAGATTGAATCGCACGACTGGCAAGCGGAGCTTTATTCTGCAATTACTTTGTTCAACAGAATCCTGCACAATCTCTGCACAGATATCTGGACATACATCTCGATGAACTACTTCAAGCAGATTCCTGTCGCAGGTGCAACTGGTTCATCAACGATGCCTCACAAGATCAATCCAATTCGTTTTGAGAATGCTGAATCAAATCTTGAACTTTCGAATGCAATTCTCGATTCCCTAAGTTCAACTCTTGTCACTTCTAGACTGCAGAGAGATTTGACAGACTCAAGCTCACAGAGAAACATTGGCCTTGGCTTAGGTCACTCATTGCTAGCTCTTGATAATGCAACAAGAGGTTTGGGTGAACTAGAACTCAACTCTCCAGTTCTAGAGGCAGACCTTGCAGAGAACTGGGAAGTTCTCGCAGAAGCTATTCAAACTGTCATTCGCGCAGAAGTAGCGGCGGGGAGAAGTTCGATTTCTGATCCTTACCAACTTCTAAAGGACCTTACTCGCGGTAAGAGAATCGGTAGTGAAGATCTGATTGACTTTGTGAATTCTCTTGAGATTAGTGAAGAAGCTAAGCAAAGACTTATTGTTCTAAAGCCGAACACATACACCGGTCTAGCTTCGGAACTAGTAAAACTAATTACAAAAAATTAGAACTACTTTAGTCTCGGAGAACCAGGCTTAACGTCTTCATCTGGCTTAGCCGCCCAATTCAACACAACGAACCCAAGAGCCACTACTAGAAATGTTCCTATGGAAAAGGCGAAGATTGTGTTGATTTCATCAACAGCTCCCCAAAGAATCAGCCCAACAAAGACTGCGCTAAAAAATGAAATTACAAGAATTGACCGCAGTGATGTCGCCGACTTCTTACTTGCCATTTTCTTCCTTTGCCCTAGG
>JBBAML010000018.1:0-22313 GCA_040402515.1 Rhodoluna sp. | reverse complement strand
CCAGGTGACCCAAATAAGGCTCATGCGGACGATGAAGCGGTTGAAATAGACCAGATCTACTCCTGTGAGAATGCCCTTAGAAACTGGCTAACCGCCTAAAAGTAATCAAATGGATACCTCTGTTTTCCATAGGGGCTTATAAGTGTCGGTGAAGCGTGGTTTAATAGAAGTTCTGCGCTAAAAAGCCAAGCAACAAGGGAGTATTAATGGCAGCCATGAAGCCTCGTACCGGTGACGGTCCAATGGAAGCCGAGCGTGAAGCTCGGGGTCTAATCGTTTTGCGAATTCCACTGGAAGGTGGCGGTCGTCTAGTTATTTCTGTCAACGACGATGAAGTAGATCAGTTGAAGAAAGTTCTAGCTGGTATCAAAAAGCGCTAAAGATGAATCTTTTCAATAAGCCACTCGAGTAATCGGGTGGCTTATTTGTTTAAAGCTTTGATGCGATTAGTAAACCATCACCGATAGGTAATATTGAGGTTGTGAAACCTTCATGTGTTCTGAGTAGTTCAAGAACTTCACGGTAGATTTCAGTGCTTTCATCAACCAACTGGTTATCTGGCACTCTGTCTCTCCAGAGCGCATGGGCTATAGCTAGCACTCCACCTTGACGAAGGAGTCGGTGACTCTGAGTTACCTGCTCTATAAGTGTCTCTTTATCTCCATCTAGAAAGACAAGGTCATAACTTGCATCGGCCAGGTTGGTGAGAACTTCAACAGATCTTCCGTTGATCAACCTCAGTCTTGAACTAGGAACCGAAGCTTGTTCGAATGCCAGCTTGGCAATGTTTTGGTGTTCTGATTCTGTTTCAATGCTTGCAATTACTGAATTCTCACTGGCTGAAAGTAACCAGAGTGAAGAGACTCCGGCGCCAGTGCCAACTTCAACGATGGCTTTGGCGGAAAGAGATCTGGCGAGAATGCTCAGTTGTATACCAACAGATGGGGTAATTGCCTCAATGCCTAGCTCATCTGCTCTGACTCGAGCGCGACGGATTACCTCAGGCTCAGAAGTGAAGTCTTCGGTGTATTTCCAGCTGGTTATCTTATCTACCATGATCGTATTTAGAGCATATCTGCGCATCTGCTTGAGAGCAGGTAACCTAGAAGAGTGTTTGGTCTATCTAGCGAAAAGATTATTATCTTGCTGGTGCTCGCCCTATTCATTTTGGGGCCGGAGCGCTTGCCGCAGTATGCCAAGAGTTTTGCTCAATTCATCAAGAAGATGAGAACTCTGGCTAACTCTGCTCAGGCTCAAATGAAAGACGAACTCGGTGAAGGCTTTGAAGATCTAGATTGGAAGAAGCTAGATCCAAGACAGTATGACCCTAGAAGAATCATTCGTGAGGCTCTTCTTGAAGATGACAAGCCAGCTGTCAAGCACTCAGATCTAAACCAGGTCAAAGTTAGAAAACAGGCTAATCTCACCGCAGGGGAGAAGCCACCTTTTGATTCTGAATCTACCTAGAGTCTCTTCATAATCTTCGAGAGAAGATTTAGTAGTGGTGCCATTCGGTTGTATTGGTTACCTCGCCAAGGGAAATCTAGAACTCCCTTTTGAATACCGATGGTTTGAGCTTCGGTGTATTTCAGAAGACCGTCAACACCATTTCTTCTTCCGTGACCAGATCTCTTCATTCCGCCCATTGGTGAATCCAAGCTGGCAAATGTTGCTCTGAAGCCTTCGTTGATGTTCACTGTTCCAGCCATTATCTGTGCTGCAACCTTGGTAGCCTCACGCTTATTGCCAACTACCGAAGCATTCAAACCTTCGGTAGTTGCATTAGCAAGAGAGATCGCTTCCTTGATGTTGTCGTAGCCATAGACAGCAACAACTGGTCCAAATACTTCACCGTCAAACATACGCATCTCTGAGTTAACCTCAGTCAGGATGGTTGGTGCGTAATAGTAAGGGCCTAGATCACTGAGTGCTTTAGCACCGGTGATTACCTTTGCACCTTTACTTACTGCATCTTGAACAAAACCATCTACTCTTGCTAACTGGTTGCTTCCAGTTAGAGTGCCGATGTCCATTGAGTAGTCATTACTGCTGCCTAGCTTCAAACTCTCGACCTTTGACTTTAGAATCTCTAGGAACTTAGCCTTTAGGTGGTTAGGAACATAGGCGCGCTCGATAGAGACACAGAGTTGACCAGCACTTCCAAATGCTCCACCGATTAGAGTTTCAGCTGCCATCTCTAGGTTTGCAGATTCAAGAACGATCATTGGGTTCTTGCCGCCTAGTTCTAGGCTAAACGGGATTAGTCTCGCTGCAGCTCTTGCACCAACCTGAGCACCGGTAGCGGAACTTCCAGTGAAGGCAATGTAGTCAGCGTTATCGGTTAGAGCATTGCCAACTGTTGCGCCGTCTCCAGCAACAACTGTCCAGAGTGCTGGATCAAGTCCCGCACGAATAGCCAGATGTCTTGCGTAAAGAGCAGTCAAAGTTGTTTGGTTGTCTGATTTCTGAACAACTGAGTTCCCGGCCATGAGCGCAGGTAGAACATCTAGTAGGCAAAGAGCTAGTGGGTAGTTCCAAGGTGTAATAACACCAACTACTCCAACTGGAACGTGGTTTACCCAAGTCTTAGTTATTACTGGAACTCCAGCATGCGTTTTCTTGCTCTTCAGAGCTTTAGGCCCAACCTTGGCGTAGTAACGTGCAGCACCTAAACCACCTGCAACTTCTTCGAAAGCGTGAGCTCTAGCTTTACCTGTCTCAAGTTGAACGATGTCCATCAACTTGTCCTGCTCTTCAAGAATCAGATCATGCAATCTGTATAGCCAGTTAGCTCTATCTCTACTAGGAGTATTTGCCCAGCCAGGCTGCACTAATCTTGCGGCTCTGACTGCGTCAGCAACCTGCTCTGCAGAGAGCTGAGGAAGGTCATAGATTGGCTTAGCCGTGTTTGGATTGCTAATAGTCACGCTTGAGGCTGTAACGCCTAGGTGCTTGATTAGGTTTGCTATCGAGGTATCGCTCATAGCCTCAAGTTTAGGGTTTCAGCTAGCCCAGTTTGACGTTCAAAGTCCTTGAACTAGGGGGAAGTTTGTCTTCAGTAATCTTCTTTGCCAGTTGAATTAGGGCAAGAGATGCAGTGTCATCAGGATTACTGAGGACTAAAGGTAAACCTGCATCGCTCGCTTTAGTAAGTTCTGCGCTGATTGGAATCTGGATAAGCAGTGGGACAGCCTTCCCAGTTGTTGCGCTTAGCGATTCGGCAACAGTGTCACCTCCACCTGAGCCATAAAGGTTTAATCTGGTGCCATCTGCTTGTTCAAGGTAACTAGAGTTTTCTACAACACCGAATATGTCTTGACCGGTTTTTAGACCTGCAGTGCCAGATCGCTCTGCAACAACAGCAGCTGAAAGTTGTGGTGTTGTTATGACAATAGATTTCGCGGTCGGAAGTAGTTGACCAACAGAAATGGCAACATCTCCAGTTCCTGGTGGCATATCGATTAGCAGGAAGTCCAATTGACCCCAATAAACGTCGGTGAGGAATTGCTCAATGGCTTTGTGAAGCATTGGTCCTCGCCAAGAAACTGGTTCATTGCCGGGTAAGAACATACCTATAGAAATTACCTTTACTCCATGAATTACAGGTGGCAAGATCATCTCATCTAGTCGAGTTGGCTTAGCGGTAAGTCCTAGCTGATCAGGAATGCTAAAGCCGAAGATGTCTGCATCGATGAGTCCAACGGAATAACCCTGCTTAGCTAACTCAACTGCAACATTGGCGGTAATAGTACTTTTACCAACTCCACCTTTACCTGAGCCAAAGAGAAATACTCGAGTGGATGTTCTCTGGGTAAATGGATTAGTTCTTGGTGCTAGAGAGCCTCGGAGCATTGCTTTTAGGTCATTGAGTTCCTCAGCACTCATGACCTGCATGCTTACTTTGGCCGAAGCGCCAAACTCTTCATTCAATGCCTCAGAGACTTTATCTTCAATTTCTTTAGCTGCTGGGCAGTGGGTAACAGTTAGCTTGACTATTACTTCAATTCCATCAGCTGACTCAAGAACATCACCGACCATACCTAATTCTGTGATTGGTCTGCGAAGTTCTGGGTCTATTACCTGACTTAGAGCTTTGAAGACTCTAGCTTTGACTTCACTCATTCAGTCTTATCGCCAGGCTTGTCTTGTGCCTTTAGCTCAGAAAGTAGCTCTTCTAACATCTCGCGAAGTTCATCTTTGACAAATTCCTTGGTAGCAACTTCCTGCATTGCTAGACGAAGAGCAACAACTTCTCTCGCTAGATACTCTGTGTCAGCAAGGTTACGTTCAGCGCGCTGTCTATCCTGCTCAGTCTTTACTCTGTCTCTGTCATCCTGACGGTTTTGGGCAAGCAAGATCAGGGGAGCAGCATAAGAAGCCTGAAGTGAAAGCAATAGGGTTAGCAATGTGAAGTTAGTGGTCTTAGGGTCAAAGATCACTGTCTCAGGTGCAAGGCTGTTCCAAATCAACCAAAGAGCACAGAAGACAGTTAGGCCAATAAGGAAACTTCCGGTACCTAATGCTCTAGCGAAGGTTTCCGAGGCGCGGCCGAATCGCTCGCGGTCAATGCGAGGAACGATGCTCTTTCTCTTGCCGAGTAGAGGTGTGTCAAGACGGTCTAATGACTTAGCCATGGTTTACCTCACTCTCGTCTTCTGTTCGCCAGTCTTCTGGCAGTAGGTGGTCTAGAACGTCATCCACTGTGACAACGCCAATAAGTTTGTTCTCTTTGTCCACAACTGGAAGGGCTACCAAGTTGTAGTTTGCTAGGGTTCGGTGAATCTTGGAGATATGTGTTTCAGCACTCACTGGTTCAACATCGGTATCTAGCAAAGATCCAAGACGTTCATGAGGTGGATACCTAAGTAGTTTCTGGAAGTGAACCATACCCAGGTATCTGCCAGTTGTTGTCTCATGAGGTGGCAGAGTAACGAATACTGAAGCAGCAAGAGCAGGAGCGACTTCCTTGCGTCGAATAAGAGCCATTGCTTCAGCTACCGTTGCATCTGCGGAACAGATAACAGGTTCGGTAGTCATAAGACCACCAGCAGTGAACTCACCAAAAGACATCAAACGACGAATGTCATCTGCTTCTTCTTCATCCATAAGTTCAAGAATTGCTTCTGCGCGATCCTCCGGGAGGTTCTGCATCAAGTCGGCAGCGTCATCCGGTTGCATAAGGTCTAGAACTTCTGCAGCACGTTCATCATCTAGGTCCTGAACAATCTCAATCTGCTCTTCTTCAGGAAGCTCTTCCAATACATCTGCTAGACGCTCGTCATCTAGTTCTTCAGCGACCTCAATCATTCGATCTTCAGGAAGATCCATCAAGGCACTGGCAAGGTCAGCTGGGAGCATGTCTGAGTATGTTGCAATCAGCTGCTCAGCGCTCTGTGATTCTTCAGATTGCTGCTCAGTAACATCGGTCCACTCAACGAAGAGGGTTGTTCCTCTCCCGAAAGGTGTCGCCGAGGTTTTAGGTCTTCTAATGAAAAGGTCTGAAACTACCCAGTCCTTCTGAGCATTCTGTTCAATGGCAAGATCTTCAATTGATGCCTGTCCTGAACCATCCTTGAGGCTTACCTTGCGGCCAAGCATCTCAGCGATAATTCTTACTTCTTGGCCTCGCTGGGTGAAGCGGCGAAGGTCAATTAGTCCATTGGTAATGACTTGACCTGGAGCAATCGAGGTAACTCTTGCAATTGGAACGAAGACTCTTCTTCTACCGGTGATCTCAATCAGCATTCCTGTAGTTCTAGGGGCACCGGAATTACGGTATGCCACTAGAACGTCAATGACTTTTCCAACTCGATCGCCGAGTGGGTCAAAGACGCCACAGCCCGCCAAACGGGCAACAAAAACACGATTTGCACTCACCTCTTAACCTTAGACGAGGCTTGCGGACTCTGGCAGACTAGTTAGATGGCAAAAATCAACAATTCACAGAACCCCTCTGGTATCGGGGCAGGTATGCCCAACGGGGCAACGGTCGCTGAATTCAATACATATCCAGAAGCCGTTAGCTACGTAGAGCGGATTCTGAGGGGTGAATTCCCAGCTGCATCAGTCGCGATTGTTGGAACTGACCTGAGAACTGTTGAAAGAGTGAGAGCAAAAATCAATTACGGCAAGGTAGCTCTAAGCGGGGCTATGAACGGATTATGGCTGGGACTCTTTGTCTTTATTATTTTTGGATCATCTACTGACCCAGATTCAGAGCAAACAGTTCAGATATTCTCAATCGGCTCAGCACTTGCCGTTGGTGCCGGAGTTGGAATGCTCTGGCAGGTAATTCGCTTCAGCATGAATAAGTCCAAGCGTAGCTTTTCCAGTGCATCCAGCGTTGTGGCTAAGACTTACGCGGTGTTAGTCCCAAATGAATTAACCAGCGAAGCTAATCAAGCTTTTATCAAAGGTGGAGAGCAAGAGGCTTAAGCCTTCAGCTTCGCCATCCAAGCTTCAATCTCTTCTGGCTTTCTAGGAAGCTTTGCTGTTAGGTTCTGAACACCATTCTTGGTAACCAAAACATCGTCTTCGATGCGAACACCAATGCCACGGAACTCCTTAGGCACCATCAGATCATCTTTGTGGAAGTAAAGACCAGGTTCGATGGTGAATATCATTCCTTCTTCTAGTGCGTGATCGTGGTACATCTCGCGTCTAGCCTGAGCACAGTCATGAACGTCTAGACCTAGGTGGTGACCAGTTCCGTGAATCATCCAACGACGATGCCACTGGTTCTCCGGCTTTAGAGATTCTTCGTAACCACCTGTATAGAAACCCCACTCAGCTGTCTTCTGAGCAATAACCTTCATAGCAGTCTTGTGCATCTCTGAATATGTAACACCAGGCTTTGCTATCGCAAACACTGCATCGGCTGCTTCAAGAACAGCAAGGTAAATCTCTTTCTGCAATTTTGAGAACTTACCGTTGATTGGAAGTGTTCTAGTCACATCTGCTGTGTATAGAGATTCAACCTCAACACCTGCATCAACAAGAATCAATTCGCCAGGCTTAACCGGTCCATCGTTGTTCACCCAGTGCAATGTACAAGCATGAGCTCCAGCCGCAGCAATAGTTCCATAACCTAGGTCATAGCCTTCTGCTCTGGCTTCTGCATAGAACGCAGCTTCAACAATTCGTTCACCACGTGGGTGCTTTGTGGCGGCATCAAGATTTTTAACAATAGATTCAAAGCCTTTGATGCTTGCAGCGACTGCATGCTTCATCTCAGCAATTTCGTAACTGTCTTTGATAAGTCTAAGTTCGCTGACGAATTCAACTAGCTTTGTGCTTTTCTCCATCGTGAGAACATGCTTCTTCTTGTGCTGAGCAAGATCCTCTTCAAGTTTGGTTAGTGACTTGGTTTGAATCCCTAGAAGCGCAGCTACCTGCTTTAGGTTTGGTCGGAAGCCAACCCAGAATTCACCAATCTGACTGTTTGAGAAAAACTCTGCACTCTTCTTGCCCGCTGTTTCGCGGAAATAAAGAACTGACTTCTGCTTCTTACCTCTGGCATCAATAACTAGAACTGAATCTGGAACTGTTGATGAACCCCAGCCAGTTAGGTGAGCAAAAGCTGAGTTAGGGCGGTAGCGGTAGAAGTCATCATTAGATCGAGCAAGCTCAGGACCGGCTGGGATTACCAGAATCTTTCCTTGGAAGGCAGCGGCAACAGCATCTCTTCTTGTGGCAGCGAACGGTGCAACCTTGTCTGGCTTAGGCAGTGCGTTTGAGTCCGTTTCCCAATTTGAACCAATGTATTTTACGAACTTGGTTCCGGTTGGACGGTGTGATCGTGCTGAACCACGTTCAGCTAGTTTCTTAGCGGCGTCTTTGCTCATGTCTTTATTCTGCCACTTTTGAGTCAGTGGTTGCTGATACCTTAAGAAAGTAAAGAGATGAGGGAACACATGAAGATTGACCTGCATATCCACTCAAACTTCTCCGACGGTGACTACCCACTCAAGAAGCTAATTAGGAAAATCAAGCGAAAGAAGCTTGATGTCTTTGCCCTAACCGACCACGATCGAACCGACGGGTGGATGGAAGCCCGCCAGCGAGCAAGTCGAGCTGGCATAAGTTTTATCCCTGGAATCGAGATAACCACCGAGTGGCGACTAGGTGTCAGCAAACCCTTTGGCATGCATTTGCTTGCCTATCTTCCAGACAAGGACAACGCTGAACTGCAAGCCATACTTGTGAAAAACCAAAATGAGCGCGAAGTTCGACTCAAGCAATACATTCAAAATCTGCAGAGAGACTACCCAGCACTGACCTTCGACAAGGTAGCTTCCATGTCCAAGGAAGGCTCAACTCTAGGGCGTCCAGATATCGCCAGAGTATTGGTGAAGTTGAAATTGGCTAAGAGTGTCAGCGATGCATTTGATGGCATTCTGTCAAAGCGTTCTAAGCACTACGTCCGAAATGAAGCCCCGGATGTGCTCGAAGTAATCGCTGCAGTTAGAAAGGCAGGGGGAGTTCCTGTGCTCGCTCATCCTTCGCGAGGTGATGGTAACAAAGTTAGTTTTGAAGAAACTGTGTTTGACGAGATGCGCAAAGCGGGCCTTCTGGGAATCGAAGTTGATCACATCGAAGTTCAAGGCGCGAACAGAGAATGGTTGGTTGCTTACGCAACTAAGCACAATCTCATCATGACTGGATCGAGTGACTACCACGGTAAAAAAGCTAAGAAGGACAATCCTTTAGCTCTGCACACAACAACACCAGAGATGCTTAAGCGCATTCTCGAATTAGGAACTGGAACTGAACCTCACCTAGAGAAAAAGTTCTAGAACTTATTCGCCCTGTTTGTAAGTGCGAGTTCGGTTTCTAGGTTTTCTATTCTCTGCAGGTTTTGCAGTAGCAGGTTTCTGAGTATTTGGCTTAGGTTTGCTCTTTGGTCTTGAAGCTCCCTTTGGCTTTTCGTCATCACCTGGTTTCCAACCGGCAGGACGCTTGGTTGCAGCAATTCTTCCCTTGGTCCCAGCTGGGATATCTAAATCAGTAAATAGATGCGGTGAAGATGAATAAGTCTCAACGGGCTCTGGAACGCCTAGCTCAAGAGCCTTGTCAATGTTTGACCAACGAAGAAGATCTTCCCAGTCAACAAAGGTAACTGCGATACCAGTTCTACCGGCACGACCAGTTCTACCGGTTCGGTGAAGGTAGGCCTTCTCGTCTTCTGGAACTGTGTAGTTGATTACGTGGGTAACGTCGTCAACATCGATACCACGAGCTGCAACTTCAGTCGCAACCAAAATATCTTTCTTACCTGATCTAAATGCATCCATTGAGCGCTCACGTGCTTCTTGAGACATGTCACCATGAAGTGCTGTTGCTTTAAAACCGCGATCGACAAGTTCTTCTGAAACCTTTGCAGCCTGACGTTTGGTCTTAGTAAAGATAACTGTCTTGCCTCTTCCTTCTGCTTGAAGAATTCTGGCAACAACTTCATCTTTATCCAGTGAGTGTGCTCGGTAGAAGAACTGCTTGATGTCAGCCTTGGTGTGACCCTCGTCAGGATCGTTGACTCTAATGTGAACAGGCTTGTTTTGATATTTTCTAGCGAGTGAGACAATCTGGCCTGGCATAGTTGCTGAGAACAGCATGGTTTGTCTTCCCGCTGGAGTGAAAGCGAAGAGTCTTTCGACATCAGGTAAGAAACCTAGATCGAGCATCTCATCTGCTTCATCAAGGACCATGCACTCAATCTTTGATAGGTCCAGCTTCTTCTGCTTGCTTAGATCGATTAGACGTCCTGGAGTTCCAACAATTAGTTGTGCTCCTGCATCAATTTGGGCAACTTGACCTTCGTAGGATTTACCTCCGTAGATAGCAACAACCTGAGTTCCTCGGTTGCTAGCTGCCAAAGTTAGGTCTTCTGCTACCTGAATGGCAAGTTCACGGGTAGGGACAACAACGAGTGCTTTCGCTCCGTGTTCTGGGTTCTGCCCTAGACGTTGAATGATGGGTAGGCCAAAGCCCAGAGTCTTACCTGTTCCAGTCTTTGCCTGACCGATTAGGTCTTGACCAGTTAGAGCTAGCGGGATTGCCTGCTCTTGAATGGGGAATGGGTTGGTTATGCCTCTAGTTGCTAGGGCTGCAACGATGTCTGCATCGATGCCTAAGTCGCTAAAATCCAATAGTTTTGGCCGCCTGTCTTGTTAGGGCAAGTCTATCTGCGCATTAGCAGGTTAAGATGGTTCGGTGTTCGAATGGTTTAAGCGCTTACGTCGAGTTGCTAAGCAACTCACGGTCGCTCCTCGCACAGAGGAGAAGGTCGCTCGCAACACTACAGCAATTGACCTTGCCCCTTACACACCTGAACCTAAAGCGTTCTTAGGTCAACTTGCTTACCTTCACCTAGCGAACTTTGAGATTCTCACATCTTCATTGAAGTATTCACCTAACACCGCTTTCAAAGCAGAACTTTCTGAAGCTGCTGCAAGAAGTTTCGATAAATATCGTCAACTCTCTAAAAAGTTGAATGAACTAGGTGCGGACCCGGCTGAGCAGATGAATCCGTTCAAAGAGAGAATTGCAGTTTTTCACTCAAACACCACAGGTCTTGATTGGTATGAAGTAATTGTGAAGGTTTATTTGACTTCAGGATTACTTGACGACTTTTACTTCAGGCTTGCATCTGGTCTAGACGATGACTTACAGGCAGAAGTTGAGAAAGCACTTAGAGATAAGACTTTCGAGAAGTTCGCTAAACGAGTTTTGATTGAAGCTGTAACAGCAGATCCTGTTCTTGGTTCAAGACTTGCACTTTGGGGTAGAAGACTTATGGGAGATGTCCTACTCGAGCTTCGTGCTGCTTTCGATAACAGAAAGCTAGCTCACATTCCTAAGACTAAAGTGCTAACTGTTGAAGAAGAGAACTCAGTCAACCTTGCCGCTTACGCGAAATTGGAACCTTTGATTTCAGAACTAACCGGAGCACACAGTGCTCGAATGGAAACTATCGGTCTAACTGCTTAAGCAGTTTCGTGCTTTACGCGGCTTTTAGCTAAGAAGCGAATTCCGAGAACCATCGCTGCAGGCATACCCAACATTGTGATTGTCCAGATCCAGTAATCGCTGTAGCTAAGACCAGCCCAAGTGCAGATGGTCCAGGCGACAAAGCCATAAACCAGAGCAATTGCCGGAGCAAGGAGCACACCGTAACTCTCGTTACGAGTTAGCAGGTATGGAGCCATAAGTCCAAGGATTGAACCGTAGACAAGAATAAAGACAAGTTCCATTAGGCGATAAATCCTACTCTTCGGGCTTCTTCAGCACCGATCTCAACGTAAGCCAAAGCATCAGTTGGAACAATGAAGATGCGACCTTTGTCATCGACAAGCTTCAGAGTCTTAGTTTCAGAGTTGAGAGTCTTTTCAACGCTTGCTTCGACTTCAGCAGCTGACTGCTTAGATTCAAATGCGATTTCGCGAGCAGTGTTTCTAAGCCCAATTCTGATTTCCATGACGCTTCTTTCTTTCACCACTAGATTACGCCAAAATAGACGGCTCGTTAATGCCTTTTAGAACAGTTCGTCTTCAGCCTTAGGCTTCTCAGGCTCACTCAGGTCAATAATCTCTAGGTTCTCAGTTACTACAGTCACCGGAGCGGTAAAGCTGGAAGCTGCTGAAATCGGGGTAACTACCTCTGGAGAGCTAACCGCAAACTCAGAAGGGGTGAGTGTTGGTAGAACTCCATCGTTTAGGTCACTGAGCAAACTTGCCAACATGTTCTCAGCCTCGGCGACACCTTCTTCATCTCCAATCTCGGAACTCTGCAGGAGGTAACTTGCGAGAGAAAGCTCGAAGTATAGGTTTGCTCTCTGGCGAAGATTTCGATCTGCTCTAATGTTTCCTTCATAAGCCAGGGTGATGGCAGCAGATATTTCAGGTGCAGCCTCACCGTAGATGGCTGCTAGATCGAGGGCAGGGTCATCAACTCTTAGTCCTGCCCAGTCGGTTATGCCAGTGATCTCTGAGCCCTGGCTCAAAAGAGATTGACTGGTTAGGCTGCCGTGGATTACTGTCGGCTGGAAGCGGAACAGGTTGACATCTAAAAGAGCCTGCTGCCAGCGTTCAAGTAGATCGCGGTGAATCTTCCCGGTATCCATCGCTCTATCAAATTCAGCTACTCGTTCACGAACACTTTGAGCCGGTGCATACTCTGGTAGTCCTGCATCTGAAACCAGTCCAGTTGGGATGGCGTGAATCTTTGCGATGGCAGAACCAATTGAGGTAATGATTGGGTCATCAAGTTTTATTGAACCCAGATTGATCTCATTGCCAGCCACGTAATCAAAGAGATATGCCTTGGTCTGAGCTTTAGCTGAGGTTTCACCTAGTAGTGATGAGATCTGGAAAGGAAGCGAGACGGGTCTCAGCACCCTGAGTGCTCTAACTTCTGTACCAATGGTGGTCGCTGCGACAACGGTCTTAGGTGACTTTAGAAGGACCTGCCTGCCTTGGTCGTCGGTTAGAACCATAGTTCTGGAGTCAGGTTCGTAGTTCGCCAGGTCCTGAACGGATACGAAGCGAACTCCGGGGATGGCATCGGCTGCTAGCGCCGCTAAAATCAAGGAAGGTTTACCCATGGAAATCAGGTTAGACAAGAACAGCCTGAGACAAGAGTATCGCCACGCTTCTTTCATCACCTTAAGAGAAAAGTCATATGACACAGCTTCTGCATCTCCCGCTAGCCCAAAGCGTAATTGACCGCGATGGGGCAGCCAGAGACAACGCTGAACTCTTTGATCTGCTCTACGAAGAACCTCAAACCAGAATCCTTGTTCTTCACAACGGCAAGACACTTATCAAAGACGGTCAACTAAGACTCTTCTCAACCGAGGAGTCTACGGCTGGCAAGTATCGGGTCTATTTAGGTAGAACAACAGCTCCATTCGCTGATCAACCTCTGGGCACTGCAGTGGTCTTAGCAGTTCTGACAGACAACGCAGCTCATGCCTTGGAACCAAACCCAGATAACTGGCATGAACTTAGAAGAACTGGTTCTGGCTTGCATCCAAGAGATGCAGTTATCTTTTCTCAAGCACTAGCTATTCACAATTGGCATGAGACTCACCAATACTGTCCAACCTGTGGTGCGGTTACCATCATGGCCCAGGGTGGATGGTCGAGAACATGCATTCAAGAAAGCAGACAACTCTTTCCAAGAACAGATGCAGCAGTAATCGTCAGCATCATCGATGACAAAGATCGAATTCTTCTTGGTACCCAAGGAAGTTGGGCGGAGAATCGTTGGTCAGTGTTGGCTGGTTTTGTTGAAGCTGCTGAGTCCCTTGAGCAGGCAGTGGTCAGAGAGATGCTAGAAGAGAGTGGTTTAGAAGTTAGTGAACCTCAGTATCTAGGTTCACAAGCTTGGCCTTTTCCATATTCTTTGATGCTTGGTTTCACCGCCAAACTTTCACCAAACTCAAAATCAGAAGACATCAAACCAGATGGCATTGAAATAGCCCGACTTCGTTGGTTCACCAGAGACGAGTTGAAAGCTGAGGCTGCAACGATTCTGCTACCTAACCGAATCTCTATCGCTAGAGCGCTCATCGAACACTGGCTAGGGGAGAGCATCGAATCTGCCTCTGAATTGAGTAGCTAATGGCTTACGAGGTTGATGACATTCTTGAAGCTCTAGATGAAGAGCAACGCGAGGCTGCTCTTTCACTTCATGGCCCAACTGTAATTCTGGCTGGAGCCGGTACTGGTAAGACGAGAACTATTACGCACAGAATCGCTTACGGTATTTTGCGTGGTGACTACGCTGAGCAAAAAGTTATGGCATTGACCTATACAAACAAAGCAGCAGGTGAGTTACGAGGAAGACTACGACAACTTGGCGTTCAGTCTGTTGGTGCTAAAACGTTTCACGCAGCAGCTCTTGCGCAAGTCGAATTCTTTTGGCGAGAGTTCTTCGGTATCGAGGCTCCAAGAGTAATTGAATCCAAAGCCAGAGCTATTGGTGCTGCTGCCGAGACATTGAAGATTCGTTTAGATCCAAACACCATTCGCGATCTTGCCTCAGAAATTGAATGGCGAAAATACAGTTTGCTCTCCATGGATGAGTATCGAGATCGAATCTCTGACCGACCTGCAATTGCAGGACTTGCACCGATAAGAAACTTTGAAATTCAAGAAGCCTACGAGGCTGCAAAGGTGAAAGCCAAACAGGTCGACTGGGAAGATGTCCTATTGCTCTGCAGCGGAATGCTGAAAGCAGAACCCAGGGCACTCGAGCATGTTCACCAGCAATACCGCTTCTTTACAGTTGATGAGTATCAGGATATTTCAGCTCTGCAGCAAGACTTATTAGACACCTGGCTGGGAGATAGAACGGATCTATGTGTTGTTGGTGACCCCAACCAAACCATCTACTCCTTCACCGGAGCTAGTGCATCGTTCCTTGAGAATTTTGAGAGTAGATATCCAGACGCTACGAAAATCAGCCTTACTAAGAACTACCGTTCAACACCGGAGATCATCTCAGTAGCTAACCGTGTTCGTGGGAGCCAGAACCTCGAACCGCTCGAAGCAATTAGGCCTAGTGGAGTTGAACCAGTATTCAGAGAATTCGATTCCAAAGCAGAAGAGTGCTCTTGGGTTACTGAACAGATCTCTACTGCGCTTCGAGCCGGAGTGAAGGCATCTCAGATAGCGGTGCTCTATCGAATCAATGGTCAGTCAGAGTTTATTGAGAGCGCGCTAGCTGATGCAGGAATTGAATATCAGGTGCGTGGTGGTCAACGATACTTCAATCGTCCAGAGATAATGTCTGCTACCCGATTAGTTAGAGCAGAAGCAGCTAGCCCAACACCCAGGGATATGTATGAAGGTGTTACCGCTATTGCTAGATCCCTAGGTTGGCAAAGCATTGCACCGAATGTGTCAGGAACAGAACTAGAGCAGTGGGAAGCCTTGAACTCATTTGTTCAGATTGCTGAAGAATTGCCACCAGGGTCAACCATGAACGATTTTGCAGCCGAGCTAGATGAAAGAACAAGATCTCAGCACGAACCAACTAAAGAGAGCATCACTCTCAGTACTATTCACGCTGCCAAAGGACTAGAGCACAAGATGGTTTTCATCGTGTCGGCTAATGAGGGTTACCTTCCCATCAGCTATGCAAAGACTGAAGCTCAAATAGCCGAGGAGCAAAGACTTTTCTATGTCGCACTGACTAGGGCGAAAGACTCACTGAGTATTACTTGGCACAAGACCGATGTGAATGACTCGAGAGTTCGGACACCATCGCGCTTTATTGCTCTCGCTCAACCTGGTTTCTGACAAGAACACTCAGGATGAAACTCATATTCCATTCTGATTATTGAACCGTCAAAGTTGTTAATTCTGTAACCGTAGGAAAGGTTTTCATTCTCTGTTGCTAGTTGAAAACCCGCTTCAACATCAAGGAATCGAAATATCAGTTTCAAGGCTAAGCCAGTGCTAGCCAACAATGCTGAGCTGTCATCCCTCATTCGCGGCAAGTCAAGAAGTTGAGTGGCAAGTACTGGCCAACTCAGATCCTCGTCGATCTTTGTTTGCTGGTAGCAGTTCAAACAGCCAGTTTTACCAGGCAAGACGACTGGGCTTACCTCGGTCTCATCAAGCCCAAAGATGATTGCTAGGTGCGGGACATCCCGATTGTTCCAACGTGCGTATCTAGTTGGGTCTAGAGCTAAATGCCCAACAATTACTGCGAAAGAAACTTTGACATCTTGCTTAGGAACTCTGGGGAGAAGTTGAATTCTTGGTTTTGTAGAAGTGGGCAAGGAGAGCTGAGCAAGCTCGGTTAAGGCAGCGCTGGCTCTTGGTGAATCGTGTTTCTCTTTTGGATAACCAAGCTCTCCGAGGTCAGTAGATAAAACCTTCCCTGTGTCATGCGTGAGAATTGTTCCTATTCCGCTGGCCAGCAATGCTCTGGCTAGTAGCCATCCAGTCTTATCTAGTTGGTCAATGTGAATGGTTCTGAGCCAGCGTTCAGCCAACACCATCTCACCGTTGACCTCATAGTCCAAGCCTGCACGCGCAATTTCAGCAAATGCAATCTGCTGCCAAGGACCGAAAAGTTCAGTCTTGGGTTCATGGTCTTTAAATAGAACTGTTGAGACCCGCTCAATCAGGTTTGCTGTTTCGCCCTGCTCTGCACTGATGCTTTTATCGAAGCCATTTTCTTGGCCTGAGACAATTCCGCTGTATAGAGCGGAGATTATTTGCTGTTGGCTTAGCGACAGGTCAGCTAACTGAATGTTGTCTCTGCCGAGACCAATCTGCAATGTATTTGGATCACGCCAGATTATGGGCTGAGCCTTATTGAAGCGATAGAGCATTCAAGTATTGTTCAGCGTCTTGAAATTTTTCGCTGAACTTTTACACAACTACTCGTCGAGTAGATCTCTCAATGCTTGGTCCATAGCGTCACCCAAACCAAGATCAGCTTTCAAGCGGGCAATGAATTTCTCTGGCTCATCAATATCTTTATCAGTTGGAAGTAAGTCGGGGTGATCCCAAAGTGAATCACGTTTCTCATTACCAACAGCCTCCCCAATCCTTTGCCAAAGCTCTGACGCTTCACGCATCCGCTTTGGTCTGAGGCTGAGCCCTACTAGGGTTTGGAAAGTTCTTTCTGCAGGACCCCCGGTTGCTCTTCTTCGTCTAACTGCTTCACGGATGGCTTCACCTTTAGGCAAGCGTCTAGCAGCTTCGGTTGTTACTGCGTCAACCCACCCTTCTATAAGCGCTAGGTTAGTTTCAATTCTCTCCAGTGCCTGTTGCTGTTCTGCGGATGTTTCGGCAAGAAAAGCCCCAGACTCGAGCGCAATACGAATCTCTTCTGGATTCTCTGGATCAAAACCTTCGCTCAGTTCTTCCATTCGGTCAGTGTCAACTGATATTCCAGAAGCGTATTCGCGAATTTGAGCAACAACTTTTTCTCTCAACCACTTTGAATGTTTGAACAATCTGGTGTGAGCTAGCTCTCGAAGAACTAGGTAAATGTATATCTGGTCACTGTCTGGCCCTAGGTCTAGACCTTTAACAAACTCGGTGATGTTTTGAGTTATGAAAGCAGGTCGCTGCTCTGCATAGATTGGTAAACCAATCTCAGAACCTGTAATTGCCTCTTGTGATAGTTGACCTAGAGATTGTCCAAGTTGCATTGCGAACATCATCGCTCCAGCAGATCGCATGATTTCACTTGCACCTTTGAGGGTCTCGGCTAACTCTTCAGGAAGTTGAGTTTGAATTGCTTCTCCAAGACTTCTGTTCATGCGATCAGCAACTGGTTCTGCGAGCGCTCTGAACAGTGGAAGAGCATCATCCACCCAGAGTGCTCTGCTGAGTAATTTTGCTTCAACGGCAACTTCAGAAATACTGGTTGCTTCATTGAGCCAAAGATTTGCTATTCCAATTGAGTCAGTTAGATTTTTACGATCTCTATCATCCAAGGCGACCGAGCCGACTTTGGCAATTTCTTTAGCCTTTAGTGCTGCAGCCTGCCAGTTAACTCCTGAACCCTCTTCAGGTGGAGTCGGCAGAAAAAAAGCACCTTGAATATTGGCAAATAGTTGCTGTAAGGATTCCGGGCTTCCATCAAAGCCAGCGGCTGAAGCTAAGGCCTCTGGATCAAACCCTTGGCTCAACATCTGCTCCCAAAGGCGACGAATATCCTCTGGGTCTGGTGATGAGCTTGAATTGCCGTTTTCGTCGTTCATGCTTATAAGTTATGCGCTCTGGCTGACTTTATGTTGAGAGAATTGGCGCTGTTCGCCATTAGCGTTGGCATCTAAGGGTCAATACCCCTGATTTGCTTGACCGAAGTTTGTCCTGACTTAGGCTTTTAGAGATGTCTTTCTTTGAAGAACCCCGTAAACCAAGAAATGTCCTTTGGGCCATTTCCAGCTGGTTCATTGGTGCTGGCCTAATTGCTGGTGTGCTGTTTGTAACTGTTGCGCCAACTCCTTATTTAGTTGAACAACCTGGCCCTGTTTATGACGTGCTGTCGGACATCAACGAGGACCCAATAATTTCAATCTCAGGTAAGCAAACCTATAAGACTGAAGGTTCACTAGATATGTTGACAGTGACTCTCCAAGGTTCAGCCGATAGGGGAGCTTCATGGTTCTACGTAGGCCTAGCCAAATTAGATCAAACAAAGTCAATCCTGAACATCTCAGATGTTTATCCTCCAGGTTGGGACGACGAGCAGCTCAACGAAGAAGCAGATGTAATGATGCTTGACTCACAAGCGAATGCAAAAGCTGCTGCTTTGAATCTTTTAGACATTCCTTATGACAGTTATCAAGCGGTAACACTGGTTGACCTAAAAGGAGCGGCCGGAAAGATCCTTAAAGCCGGAGACAAGGTACTCAAGATTCAGGGAGAAGATGTCATCGACATTTACCAGATCAAGAAATTGGTAGAGGCGACAGAGGGAAAGAAGCCCGTTGTTTTAGAGATTCTTCGAGGCAAGAAAGAAATGACTGTGAGCATCACACCAAAGAAGGTTGATGGCAGCTGGCGCATGGGTGTTTACATTTCTGCAGTCCCAATCTTTCCATTTGAAATAGACATCAATGTCGGTAATGTTGGTGGCCCAAGTGCTGGGCAGATGTTAGCGCTTGCGATCTACGACAAGCTAACACCAGGTTCTCTTACCGGTGGTGAGAAGATTGCAGGAACTGGAACAGTTGACCCTGATGGAAACATCGGTCCTATTGGAGGAATTGTTCAGAAGATGTGGGGAGCTTCAGGCGCTGGAGTTAAGTGGTTCTTAGCCCCTAGCGAAAATTGTTCCGAGGTCATTGGCAAAGTTCCAGATGGCATTAGCGTTATAAAGGTTTCTACCTTGCAGGATTCCCTAGCAGCACTCAAGGTGATTTCAGAAAACGGCAACACTGCAAGTCTTCCGACTTGCACAAAGTAAAGGATAAAAATGTCTCAGACAACCGCTCAAGTCAATAGAAAAAGAGCACCACTGGTAATCTCTTTGGCGATTGTTGGTGTATTAGCAATCGCTCTAATTAGTGCATCAGGTGTCTATACCGATGTCCTTTGGTTTGACCAACTTGGTTACCTAAGTGTCTTTACAACTCAAATCACTGCGCAGCTGACAGTCTTCTTGGTTGCGGCGGTCCTTGCTGCATTGTTCATTTGGGTGAACGTATTCTTAGCCTGGCGCTTTAGACCTATCTATGTGACTAGCAATGACTTCTTTGGAAGAGACCTCGGTGAATACCGTTCTGTTCTAGACAAACTGCGTCGCAGAGTTCTTATAGTTATCCCTATTGTGATTGGTGTCTTCCTGGCTCTATCTCAGAGTTCTGAATGGACAACTGTCTATAAGTTCATCAATCACAGCTACACCGGTGTTCTTGACCCACAGTTCAAGTTAGACATCGGCTTCTATCTATTTGATCTACCTTTCTATCTGCAGTTGGTCGGCTACCTTCTAGGTGTTGTGATCTTTGCTCTCATCCCAGCTCTAATCTTCCACTTGGTTTACGGCGGAATTAAGTTCAACGGTAGAAGTGCTCAGTTGACTAAAGTTGCCAGAATTCAGATCTCGGCTCTAGCTGCTTTAGTCATGGTGCTCTTAGGTTTGAACATTTGGCTTGGCCAATATGAAACCATGACTAGCCCAAGTGGACTTTTCACTGGAGCAACATACTCTGATGTCAATGCTGCGATTCCTGCAGCACAGATTCTCACTGCAATTGCCTTTGTAGTTGCACTTTTGTTCGTAGTTGTTGCCGTTATTGCCAGGTGGCGTTTAGCAATTCTAGGAACTGGCTTGATGTTGGTTACCTCAATACTTCTTGCTGGTGTTTGGCCAGGCATCGTCCACACTTTCCAAGTAGTTCCAAACGAAAGAACTCTTGAAGCCGAATTCATTCAGCGGAACATCGAAGCGACCCGCGCAGCATATGGTCTAGACAAGGTTGAGACCATTGCTTTCGATGCAAAGACAACTGCTACCGCAGGTGCCCTAAAAGAAGACGCTCAGACTGCTGCTCAGATTCGAATCATTGACCCTAACTTGGTCAGCTCATCCTTCAAACAACTTGAGCAATACCGTCAGTATTACAACTTCGTGAACCACCTGGATGTTGATCGATACACAATTAATGGAAAGACTCAAGACACTGTTTTAGCAGTTCGTGAACTTAACCAATCAGGTTTGGGAAATTCACAGTCTTGGTATAACAACACCATTGTCTACACCCACGGTTACGGGCTAGTTGCAGCATACGGAAATAAGCGTTCTGCTGATGGTCAACCGGTGTTCTTGCAGTCGGGTATTACCGCAACTGGAGCACTTGGTGAGTATGAGCCTCGTGTTTACTTTGGTGAGAGATCTCCTGAGTATTCAATCGTTGGTGCACCAGATGGTGCAGTCGATAGGGAGCTTGACTACCCTGCAGGTGGAACTGGAACTGAAGACCAGCAGACCATGACAACATTCAAGGGAAATGGTGGCCCAACACTTGATGGCATTGTTAAGCGACTCGCTTACGCAATGAAGTTCCAGAGTGAACAGATTCTGCTTTCAGATGCAGTTACTGATAAGTCACAGATTCTGTATCACCGCAGCCCAAGAGAGCGCATTGCTGAAGTTGCACCTTATTTGACTCTTGATTCAGATATGTATCCGGCAATCGTTGACGGAAAAGTTGTTTGGATTGTTGACGGATACACAACATCTGCAAACTACCCATACTCGCGAGCAGAGAGCTTAGGCGAGGCTATTGCCGATAGTTCAACTAACTCGAGCATTCCTGATGGTTCAATCAACTACATTCGTAACTCAGTAAAGGCGACAGTTGACGCTTATGACGGTTCGGTCAAGCTGTACGCGTGGGATAGTGAAGATCCAATCTTAAAGACTTGGATGAAAATTTTCCCGAACACTGTCAAGCCTGTTTCTGAGATGTCAGGTGCGTTGCTAAGTCACGTTAGATATCCTGCTGATCTATTCAAGATGCAAAGAGGAATCCTTGGTCAGTATCACGTAACTGATGCAGGCGCTTTCTACTCTCAGCAGGATGCTTGGATGACTCCAAACGATCCAGTAGACCAAGAGCAGGGGACAGGTTCACTACAACCCCCTTACTACCTAACTCTGCAGGCACCTGGGCAGAGCAAACCTTCTTTCTCCATCTACTCGACCTTCATTCCTCGCTCAACAGGAGAATCTTCTCGAAATGTTCTAACCGGCTATTTCGTTGCTGATTCCGATGCGGGAAATAAGGACGGCAAGATTTCCAAGAACTACGGAAAGCTGCGACTTCTCACTTTGCCGAGGACGACAATTGTGCCAGGCCCTGGTCAAGTCCAAAACAACTTCAACTCCGACAGCGAAGTTTCTAAGTTGCTAAACATTCTGAGACAGGGTTCAACCAAGGTCCTCAACGGTAACCTGTTGACCTTGCCAATCGGTGGAGGACTTCTCTACGTTCAACCGGTATACATTCAGTCAACTGGTGAAACCTCATTCCCACTTCTAAAGAAGGTTCTCGTTGCCTTCGGAGACAAAATTGCCTTCGAGGACAACCTTGACTCAGCCTTGAATGCTCTATTCGATGGAGACTCTGGTTCTGGAGGAGAAAACCCACCACCGATAGATCCAGGTCAAACTCAAGCAGAGAAGTTAGCGGCCGCACTAGCCGATGCTAAGCAGGCAATGCTAGATAAGGACGCTGCCATGAAGGCAGGGGATTGGACCGCATTCGGTAAAGCAGATGCACGATTGAAGGCAGCGATTGAGGCAGCTTTAGCAGCCAGCCAAAAGTAACGCTAATCGTGTTAGACTGAAACTTCGCCGCGGGGTGGAGCAGTTCGGTAGCTCGCCGGGCTCATAACCCGGAGGTCGTAGGTTCAAATCCTGCCCCCGCAACCAAAAAGATAAACCCTGACTTCGGTCGGGGTTTTTCTGTTTCTGTGGAGAACTTCAGAACTGGGTAGCACGGCGCACTAATCTCTGTGGATGCCATTACTAACATCAGCGCTTCTGGTAGGTGCAGCGTGGTTCTCGGCTCCTGCTTGTCCGCTTCCTCTGGCAAGTAACAGAACTACCGTCGGTGCAATCACAAGTTCGACTGCTTTAAGTGTCTGTGTGAGCAATTCGAAACTGGTTGAGGGAACAAATGGTTCGATGATTCTAGTAATTGGATCTAGTGCTTCACCGTCACCTCGTTGTTTGATTTACCCAAATGGATTGAGTCCAGATTTAGCGTTCTCACTACTGGACTCAGGACACATTGGTTGCTGGAGTCTCTACCCACCAGGTCAGGTTGTCAC
>JBBAML010000017.1:25574-27471 GCA_040402515.1 Rhodoluna sp. | reverse complement strand
GCTGAACTTTACCGAGCGGTCGCAAGAGAAATGGTTGACCGTGGCTGTGCTCCATAACGATATTGAAGATTCAAACACTAATGGGTTTTCTCTAAACATTGGAAACTTTGAAGGCCCTTTCGATTTACTCCTTTCACTTATTTCTAAACACCAACTAGACATCACCTCGATTTCGCTTAGTCAGGTGACAAACGATTTCATTGCTTATGTCAGAACCCTTGAAGATGCAGATCAACTGGAAGAGGCAAGCGAGTTTCTTGTAGTTGCAGCCACACTGCTGGATCTAAAGATTGCGGAATTACTTCCCAAGGGTGAAGTAGTAGACGCAGAAGATGTTGCATTGCTTGAAGCAAGAGATCTCCTGTTTGCCCGCTTACTGCAGTATCGAGCGTTCAAGGACATTTCTTCCTGGTTCCAAACTGCAATTGCATTGGAATCAAGGCGCGTGTACCGCTCTGTTCGACTTGATGAAAAATTCAGAACCCAGCAACCCGAACTTGTCTGGACAGTTTCTCTCGAAGATTTTGCACGACTTGCTGAAGAAACAATGGCACCTAGAGAAATCCCTATGGTTGGCCTTACCCACCTTCATGCTCCAAGAGTTTCAATTAGAGAGCAAGCAGCCGAAGTCGTTTCAATGCTTAGAGCAGCAACAACGCTCAGTTTTAGAGAACTAATCTCATCGGTCAGAGACAGAGCAGTACTAGTGGCAAGATTCCTTTCCATCCTTGAGCTCTATCGCCTAGGAGCTGTGAGCTTCGAGCAGTCCGAGTCACTTGGTCCACTCCAGATCACCTGGCGAGCAGAAGAATTTGACGATAACCAACTTGCAGCACTAGGAGCAGACTATGACTCTTGATAACCAAGACCAGACAGAAGAAGTAAACGTGACGGAAGATCCTAGAAACTCACTCGCTCTTAGTGAGCCGATTGCTAGCGAATCTCTCAGAGGCGCAATTGAAGCAATCCTGATGGTTGCTGAAGTCCCACTATCCATAGTCCACCTAGCAACTTCTCTAGATACGCCAGTTCCTGAAGTGCGTGAAGCATTACTCGCAGTAAAGGCAGACTTTGATGGCGAGAACGGAACTCGCCCTAGAGGTTTTGAGCTTCGTGAAGTTGGTGGAGGTTGGAGAGTATTCGTCAGAGAAGAATACGAATGGGCCGTTAGAGAGTTCATCTCCAACGAGAATCCAACCAAACTCTCACAAGCCGCACTTGAAACACTTGCTGTCATTGCCTACCGTCAACCGATTGCTAGAGGACAAATTGCCTCTATTCGTGGAGTAAACGTTGATACCGTAGTGCGAACTTTGTTGAGCAGAGGTTTAATTACTGAACTATTCACTGACAGTGAGACTGGTGCTATTAACTATGGAACCACCGAAACTTTCCTAGAAACTCTAGGAATCAATGCACTAGATGATCTTCCGCTGATCAGCCCATATCTACCTGATGCCAACTTTGAACTTGGTACAGAGAATGCAGCAGGTAATTAATTGTCAGAATCAACCGAAGGCGTAAGACTACAAAAGGTCTTGGCCAACGCAGGGGTCGCATCTAGGCGAGCCAGCGAAGACTTGATTACTTCCGGTGCTGTCAAAGTAAACGGCAAGGTAGTCAAGGAACTTGGAACTCGCATAGATCCAGAGAACGACAAAGTCTCTGTACGGGGGACTCCAGTTCAGCTTGACGCTAGTCGTGTATACATGGCTCTAAATAAACCAGTTGGCGTCATCTCTTCAATGGCTGATGAATATGGCAGGCCAGATCTATCTCAATATGCACTTAGATCCGATCGAATCTACAACGTGGGTCGCCTAGATGCCGATACCTCAGGCCTTCTTATTCTTACCAACGACGGGGAACTGGCTAACATGCTTGCACACCCTAAGTT
>JBBAML010000017.1:6894-25474 GCA_040402515.1 Rhodoluna sp. | reverse complement strand
GCAGAGGGTAAAACCATAAGAGCCCCGAGACCAAGAGTGAAACCTTCTGCAAAGCCAAAGCCGAGAGGAAAAAGAAGTGGCGCTTAGAGCAATCCGTGGAGCAATTCAACTAGAGACTGATGATCGTGACCATCTACTAAAGCTCACTGCTGAGCTCCTTGCCAAGATGATGCATGCCAACAACATGCACACCGATCAGTTAATCTCAATACTCTTCACAGCCACTCCAGATATCACATCTGAGTTTCCAGCTCTTGCTGCAAGAGAACTTGGTCTAGGAGATGTTCCTCTAATGTGCTTTGTTGAGATGAATGTTGCAGGCTCAATGCCTCGTGTAATCCGTGTGATGATCAATGCCGAACTGGATATTCCAAGATCAGAAGTTCAGCACGTTTACCTCAGAGGAGCAGCCGCACTTCGATTGGATATTGCTCAATGAGCCCACGCACCACAGGACAAGTTCACATTATTGGTGCCGGGTTACTAGGCACCAGTATTGGCCTTGCGCTGCGCCAACAAAATGTTGACGTAACCATCACGGATGCATCTCCTGCAAATGAGTCGCTAGCAATTGATTTTGCTGCTGGTAGAAAACTAGCTGCACAGGATGCAGTTTCACTAGTTGTGGTTTGTGTTCCACCTGATGTGACAGCTAAGACCGTTATTCAAGCGCTACAAGATTTTCCATCAGCAGTAGTTACCGATGTTGCTAGCGTCAAGAGCACTGTGCTTGCTGAGCTAGTCGCGAGCAGATCAGACACTTCAAGATACGTAGGCTCTCACCCAATGGCAGGACGTGAAAAGGGCGGGACTCTTGCTGGACGCGCAGACCTATTTGTTGGAAGACCTTGGGTCATCACAATCGAAGATGACAGCAATTCAGATGCAGCACAAATAATTGAGCAGCTAGCTCTAGACCTAGGTTCAACTCCTATTCGAATGAGCGCTCAAGAGCATGATCACGCAGTTGCTCTTATTTCTCACACACCTCAACTGATTTCCAGTTTGCTGGCAGCACAGCTTGCTAGTGCAGATGATAAAGATCTTTCTTTATCAGGGCAGGGGCTAAGAGACACAACACGTATTGCCGCTAGTGATCCAAGACTCTGGCTTCAGATTCTCTCGGCTAACTCAGGTCAGTTGATTCCTGTCCTTAAGTCATTCGAGAAAGACTTAGAGCAGGTAATTGAAGCTCTTGAACACGTTGGAACTTCAGGGTCATTGTCAAAACTTGGCAAGGTCTTAGAAGCTGGCAATCTTGGTATTTCAAGACTCCCTGGTAAGCACGGTTCAACTAACACCTCATATGCTCAAGTCGTAGTAATGATCGACGATAAGCCTGGAGAGCTAGCTAGGTTACTAACCGAGATTGGTGCAGCAGGGCTAAACGTGGAAGACCTAAACCTAGATCACGCCAGTGGTGCACAGGTTGGTTTAGTTGAGCTCTCTGTGCTCCCAGCAATTGAAGAGAAGCTTGTTTCGACTCTCAGAACTAATGGATGGAAGCTGGCTGGCTAAATGCATATCGTTGCAATCGACGGCCCAGCTGGTTCAGGTAAATCAAGCGTTAGCAAAGCGGTGGCTAGAAAACTGGAATTTGGTTACCTAGATACTGGCGCTGCCTATCGAGCTCTTACCTGGAAACTCATGACGGATTCTCTAGTTGCAGCGGATATCGATGAAATCTTTCTAGCAACGGACTTCAACTACCAAATCTCACTAAATCCAGATAACTTCTGGGTCAAAGTTGGGGAATCAGATGTTACCTATGAGATCAGGGAATCCCGCATTGGGCAACTCGTGAGCGAGATTGCTCAATTGCCAGTGGTTAGGCAATACATGCACTGGCTAACTCACAACCTTGTTGAAGACTCAGGCTTTGCGGGGGTAGTGGTTGAGGGGAGAGACATTACTACGGTTGTCTATCCTGAAGCTCAAACAAAAATTCTGCTAACCGCCTCAGAAGAAGTTAGACTTAGAAGGCGTTCTGCAGAGCTCCCTGAAGGCATTTCAATTGCCGAGCAAATCACTAAACGAGATCAAAACGATGCGAAAGTAGTCGATTTTCTTTCTCCTGCCCCTGGTGTTGAGTTGGTTGATTCTTCAGAGCTTGATTTTGACTCAACCGTTGAGGCAATCATCGCAATTATTGAAAGAACTAAGTAGGGAACATGGAAGACCAAGACTTCAATGCGGATCCGGTCGATCCTGAGTTTCTAGACCGTTTGAACTCACTCTCAACCGAGGAGGAAGAGGCTCGAGTTCGTGCACTCCGGGTAGGTCTTTCTGAATACGACCTAGACGAAGAAGACATTCGAGTCTTAGAAGAAATCAGCTCAGCAGACGGTCAGCCAGTATTGCTTCCAGCTCTTCCAGTGCTAGCAATTGTTGGTAGACCAAACGTAGGTAAATCTGCGTTGGTAAACCGAATCATTGGTAGAAGAGAAGCTGTTGTTGAAGACAAGCCAGGTGTTACCCGTGACCGTGTCTCATACAAGGCTGAATGGAATGGCCGTAAATACACTCTCGTTGATACCGGTGGATGGGAACCTGATGCCAAGGGTATTGATAAGTCAGTTGCCATCCAGGCTGAAATTGCTGTTGAACTTGCTGACGCAGTTCTGTTCGTAGTTGATTCAACTGTTGGACCGACTGCAACAGATGAACGTGTTGTGAAGATGCTTAGAGCTAGCAAGAAGCCTGTTCTTCTTCTTGCTAACAAGGTTGATGACGAAAGAGGAGAGGCAGACGCTGCTGCTCTTTGGTCTCTAGGTCTGGGAGAACCGCATCCTGTTTCAGCTCTGCACGGTCGAGGCGTAGCCGATGTTCTAGACAAAGTGATGGAAGTTCTTCCAGAGGTTTCAAATGTTGCTAAGCAGGAGTTTGGTGGCCCACGACGAGTTGCGATTATTGGTCGACCAAATGTTGGTAAGTCTTCACTTCTAAATAAGGCTGTTGGTTCTGAACGAGCAGTAGTGAACGATCTTGCAGGAACCACTCGTGACCCAATCGATGAACAGGTTGAACTAGGTGGAAAAGTTTGGCGCTTTGTTGACACTGCTGGTATCAGAAGAAGAGTTCACCTAGCTCAAGGAGCTGATTTCTACGCATCGCTTAGAACAGCTGCTGCGCTAGATCGTGCCGAGGTTGCTGTTGTTGTTCTTGATGTCACTGAGAAAATCAGCGAAGGCGATATCAGAATTGTTGACATGGCCCTTGAATCTGGAAGAGCACTGGTTCTAGCATTCAACAAGTGGGACAGCCTCGATGAAGATCGTAGAGAGTATCTTGAGCGAGAGATCGAACAAGACCTTGCTCACGTTGACTGGGCACCGAGGGTGAACATCTCAGCAAAGACAGGTAGACACCTTGAGAAGCTTGTCCCTGCGCTGGAAGTATCACTTGACTCTTGGGATACCAGAATTCCAACTGGAAAGCTCAACGCTTTCATTCAGGAATTAGCCATGGAATTCCCTCACCCTGTTCGTGGCGGTAAGCAACCTAGAATTCTTTTCGCTACTCAGGCAAGCACCAGACCGCCTAAGTTTGTTCTATTCACCACCGGATTCTTAGATCCTGGCTATCGCAGATTCATCGTTAGAAGACTCCGCGAAACCTACGGTTTCGAGGGAACTCCAGTTGAAATTGGCATGAGGGTTAGAGAGAAGCGTAAGCGTTAATATTGTCCCCACGGGCTATAGCGCAGCTTGGTAGCGCACTTGACTGGGGGTCAAGGGGTCGTGGGTTCAAATCCCGCTAGCCCGACGCTAGTCTAGGAAAATCATGGTTGAGAAGAATCTTCAGTTGAGCGACAAGGTCGTAACTTGGCCGAACGCGCTATCCGCCCTGAGATTACTCTTGGTGCCGGTATTCCTGTGGCTAATTCTTATTGACCAGAACCTTTTAGCTTTCGCAATCCTTGCCTTCTCCAGCTTTACTGACTGGCTTGATGGTTTCTTAGCCCGAAAACTAAATCAGATGTCTCGCTTGGGGCAACTGCTAGATCCAGCCGCCGATCGGTTATTCATCCTTGCCTCATTGCTGGGTCTGGCCATCACCAATAAGGTGCCGTGGTGGCTTGTATTTGTGATCGTAGCCAGAGACCTAGTCCTGTTCTTTTCGCTGCCTTTCTTAGCACAGGTTGGCTATGGACCGCTTCCGGTTAACTACACAGGGAAGGCTGGCACCTTTGCGCTTCTCTATGCTTTCCCCTTGATGTTGCTAGCTGATGTTTTGCCCCAGGAAGTGTCGGTCTGGGTATTCCCAATAGCCTGGGGTTTTGCCTTCTGGGGAATCTGGCTCTACTGGTGGACGGGTTTTGTTTATTTACGACAGGTTCGTAACATTCGAAAAATAGCCCGTCAAGACTCGGCTATTCTTAACCAGAAAGAGGAGAAGGTGTGAACGAGTTTTCTGCAGGCCATGACGCCAATTTGGGTGATGACATTGAGGCTACTCGCAACTTCTCTGAAGACCTCATCGAGAGCGATCTAGAAAACCTAAGCGATGAAGAGCGAGCTGCAGTTGATGCGCTTCCTTCAGGAAATGCATTGCTAATTGTGAGACGTGGTCCTAACCAGGGTTCTCGTTTCCTGCTTGATTCAGACCTGACCACAGTTGGAAGACATCCAAACGCAGATATTTTCTTGGACGATGTAACAGTGTCTAGAAGACATGCAGAATTCAAACGTCACGGGAAGACCTTCACAGTCTCAGATCTAGCTTCTCTAAATGGAACTCAGTACGAGGGTGAAAGAGTCGAGAGCTCAGAACTTGTAAACGGTAGTGAAGTTCAGATTGGTAAGTACCACTTGACCTTCTTTGCATCGAAGAAAGATATTTAAGAACCATGGCAGTTAACGAAGCAGCAAATCTTTTTGCACCTCGACCGGGGAGACTTTTCACCATCGGTCAGGTGATTGACAAAATCAAAGTTGATTTCCCAGACCTAACTCCTTCAAAGATTCGTTTCTTAGAAGACCAGGGTTTATTCTCACCGTTTAGAACCGAGTCTGGTTACCGTAAATACAGCGAGCAGCACATTGAGCGAATGCGTCTCATTCTCGAACTTCAAAGAGATAAATTCCTTCCTCTGAAAGTAATCAGAACTTACCTAGACGATTTGGATGCCGGTAAGCAGCCTTCACTTCCAACTGCAACCAGAAGACCTAGCGTCACTCGTAAGTTCAACAAACTTGAACTCGTTGCCGAAAGCGGCATTAACGAAACTCTGCTTGCTGAAGCACAGCAGTCTCAGTTGATTGGCTCAGAACCTTTTGAATACAGCGACATTGAAGTTGCTAGATCTTTAATGCAGCTTCAACGTTTTGGTATTTCAGCGAGACACCTTCGCGGGATCAAAACTTCAGTGGATAGAGACCTAGGTCTTATCCAGGGAGTTGTTGCCAGCGTAAAGAAGCAACGCGATCCAGCGGCTAAATCTAGAGCAGCGGCCTACGCCAATGAGATTGAGTCACACATCGCAACTATCCGTGCAGAGCTAATCCGCGCGGTTATCGACAAAATCGACTAACGCGACACGCCGAAGAAGAATATTAACGCCCCATAGTCAGGGGTAAGCGGAACAATTAAACAAAGCTTCAAGCATTACTTGAACTTTAGAATTTAGGAGAGGAGGCCAGCATGGAATCAAATAACCCAGAAGTTGAAGGCGTTATCAACGAACCAACTACTGAGACTGGCCGCATCCTGCTAAGTGAGGCAAGCGAATTCGCCTATCTCCAAGATGATCTTTTTGCAGTTTCCCAACCTTGGCATGACCCAAACGTGGGCTACCGAGGAACCTCAGCTGCTGGTGCAGCTGGCATTAGTTACCGTCAACTTGATTACTGGGATAGAACAGCCCTAGTCCAACCAAGCGTCAGGGGAGCCTCAGGTTCAGGAACTCAAAGACTTTACTCATTCAGAGACATTCTTGTTCTAAAGCTTGTGAAGAGATTCCTTGATGCTGGTGTTTCGCTTCAGCAGATTCGTATAGCAATCAAGCAGCTTCGTGAAGCAGGCATCAGTGACTTAGCCAAAATTACTCTCTTCTCAGACGGTGCCAAGGTTTATCTCTGCACCTCAGTTGATGAAGTAATTGACCTTCTTGATAAGGGTCAAGGTGTATTTGGTATCTCTGTGGGCAAGGTTCTTGGCGAGGTTGAGGCAACTCTTACCGAAATCAACCCAAGCCACATTGAAGACCTTGACGAATTAACTCTTCGCCGCCTTGGCAAAAAGGCTGTTTAGTTTTCTTCTGCTTCTTGACTTTCCTTCAAAGCTTTTAACTGCTTCTTAGTCATTGTCTGGCGAATAACTTCTTGGAACTTCTCTTCATACTCAGGAGAGATAGCGGGTTCATCAGATTCCACAACTATTGCAGCTTTCACCTCTGGCTCAGGCCTTGGTGGAAATACCGGTTTCGCATCTCTGCTTCGCTTAGAGAATCTACTCTTGTCATCAGCTTTACGTTTACGAAGCAACAGACCTGGGTCTTCTGCCTTGAATGATTCAAGGGCGCTCTCAAGAAGTTGATCGAAGCGGTTAGCCAACTTGGCAGCCGATTGACCTGGCCAATTGTGAATTGGTTTACCTGCACCAGAAGCTTGCTGCAGTGCAGTTTTCTCCTCGAGTGGAGGGTTGATCATCAATTCACCGAATAGTTCATCTAGTTCATTGACCCGATACTGATGTTCCGCAACGCTTGCACGTAGTCGATTGACTAGCACTCCAAAGAGGTTCACTCTTCTGTTCACCTTGTTCCTGAGTTCAGCGAATGCCTTGACTGCTGATTCGATTGAGATCACGGAGTTGATAGCTGGTTCTGCCACTAGGAGCACTCTGTCGCTGGCAACCCAAGCCATACGGGTGAGAGCTCCGAGTGATGGAGGAGTGTCAATGAGGACCAGGTCGTAGTCATCTTCTACTGAAGCCAGAGCTTGCTCTACGTGCCAGAGTGACTTGAACGAAGGGTTGCCTTGGTTCAGCAAGGTAAGGTCGGGGCTTCCAACCATTACATCTAGGCGGCCTGCCTGTCCCTTAGCCCAAGATGAGACTACAATTGCCCTTAGCACAGTGTTGTGTCGGGGCTTCTTGATTACTTCGGCCGCTGAATACTCAAAATCCCCAAATGCACCTAAACCAATACTTGCGTTGCACTGTGGATCTAAATCAATCACCAGTGTTCGTAAGTTCCTAGACAAGGCAGCAGAGGCAAGACCAAGGGTGACCGTGGTTTTACCAACTCCGCCTTTCAAGGCGCTAACGCTTAATACCTGCACCTGTCTAGGCTACCTTTTGATTTTGGTGCAACCCGTCATTTGTTCACCTGACTGCAGTTAGGACCGCATGTTCAGCAAGATTCTGGTTGCCAACCGAGGCGAAATCGCCATTCGTGCCTTTAGAGCGGCCTATGAACTAGGCGCTAAGACCGTAGCCGTATTCGCCTACGAAGACAGAAACTCTTCCCACCGGCTAAAAGCCGACGAGGCATACCAGATTGGTGAAATTGGCCACCCTGTTCGTGCTTACCTAGATGTCTCCGAGATCATCCGTGTCGCGCTCGAATGTGGTGCTGATGCAATTTATCCAGGCTACGGATTTCTTTCTGAAAACCCGGAGCTAGCCGAAGCTGCTAAAGCCAACGGAATTACTTTCATCGGACCAACCTCAGATGTTCTAGAACTTGCCGGCAACAAAGTAAATGCTAAGGAAGCAGCTATTGCAGCAAACGTTCCTGTGCTGAAATCCTCTAGACAATCTGAAGATGTTGCTCTTCTTATCGAAGATTCAAAAGAGATTGGTTTCCCACTTTTCGTAAAGGCGGTGGCCGGTGGCGGTGGTCGCGGTATGCGAAGAGTTCAGGATTCTGAAGGTTTAGAACCAGCACTTGGTGAAGCAATGCGTGAAGCTGAATCTGCTTTTGGTGATGCTCGAGTATTTCTAGAGCAGGCTGTTCTTCGCCCACGCCACATTGAAGTTCAGATTCTTGCTGATGGTAAGGGAAATGTAGTTCACCTATTCGAACGAGACTGTTCAGTTCAAAGAAGAAACCAAAAAGTTGTTGAGATTGCCCCTGCGCCAAACATCACTCAAGAACTTCGTGAAGAGCTATACCGCGATGCTGTTGCTTTTGCTAAACAGGTTGGATACGTCAACGCAGGAACTGTTGAATTCCTGATAGACACAGTCGGGCCTAATGCAGGAAAGCATGTGTTCATCGAAATGAACCCACGCATTCAAGTTGAACACACCGTAACCGAAGAGATTACTGGTGTTGATCTTGTGCAGTCACAGATGCTCATTGCATCTGGTTCAACTCTTGAGGAGTTGAACCTAACTCAAGACAAGATTGAAATGAATGGCTTTGCTATTCAATGCAGAATAACTACTGAAGACCCAACTGCTGGCTTTAGACCCGACACCGGAAAGATAAGTACATACCGTTCACCAGGTGGTGCAGGTATTCGTCTCGATGGTGGAACAGTTTCAACTGGAAGCGAAATTAGCCCACACTTCGATTCTCTTTTGGTGAAACTTATTACCCGAGGAAGAGATCTAAAGACTGCAGTAAACAGAGCGGAGCGAGCACTAGCTGAATTTAGAATTCGCGGTGTCTCCACTAACATCGCATTCCTGCAGGGAGTCCTTGCGGATCCAAGTTTTGCAGCTGGAGATCTGAGCACAGCATTCATTGAAGAAAGACCTCAACTTCTCACTGCCCAACATTCGCTAGACCGTGGAACCAAGATTCTGAACTGGTTGGCTGATGTCACCGTGAACCAGCCATACGGTCCCCGTGGAGATCTGATTTCTCCAACCAGCAAGCTACCTAAGTTAGACCTCAACGCTCCTGCTCCGAAGGGCTCAAGACAGCTACTTCAAGAACTTGGGCCTGTTGCCTTCGCTGCTCACTTGAGAGCTCAGTCAGCAGTTGCAATCACAGACACAACTTTCCGTGATGCACACCAGTCGCTATTAGCTACAAGAGTTCGCTCAAGAGATCTGGTTCAGGTTGCTCCCTACGAGGCACGTATTCTGCACAAGCTTTTTTCTGTTGAAGCCTGGGGTGGGGCTACTTACGATGTTTCTCTTCGCTTCCTAGGAGAAGACCCTTGGGCAAGACTTGTCGCCCTTAGAGAGGCTATGCCAAACATCTGTATTCAGATGTTGCTAAGAGGTCAGAACACAGTTGGATACACACCATACCCAGTTGAGGTGACAGAAGCTTTTGTTTCTGAGGCGGCAAATGCTGGCGTAGACATCTTCCGCATCTTCGATGCTCTCAACGATGTTGATCAGATGCTGCCAGCAATTAGTGCAGTTCTAAAAACTAAGACTGCCGTTGCAGAAGTTGCCATCTGTTACACCGGTGATCTACTGAACCCAAATGAGACTCTATACACGCTCGACTACTACCTAGATCTTGCTCGACAGGTGGTCAAGGCTGGCGCTCACATTCTTGCCATTAAGGATATGGCTGGACTTCTTCGCCCACAGGCTGCAGCCAAACTTGTGAAGGCACTTCGTGCAGAGTTCGATGTTCCAGTTCACCTTCACACTCACGACACCGCTGGTGGGCAGTTAGCAACTCTGATTGCAGCTATCGATGCTGGTGTTGACGCTGTTGATGTTGCATCCGCTCCGATGGCTGGAACCACAAGCCAGCCTTCTGCATCTGCTCTTATTGCTGCTCTAGAAAACACAGAGCGCGATTCAGGTATCAGCCTCGACGAGATGACAGCACTTGAGCCTTACTGGGAAGCCGTCCGAAATGTTTACGCACCGTTTGAGTCTGGACTTCGTGGTCCAACCGGTCGCGTCTATAAGCATGAGATTCCAGGCGGTCAGCTGAGCAACCTTCGTCAACAGGCAATCGCACTTGGTCTAGGTAACCAGTTCGAACGCGTTGAAGACATGTATGCAGCGGCTAATGAAATTCTGGGAAGACCACCTAAGGTGACTCCTTCATCAAAGGTTGTTGGTGATCTTGCTCTGCACCTTGTTGCGGTTAATGCGGACCCAGCAGAATTCGCTGCTAACCCACAGAACTATGACATCCCAGATTCTGTTGTTGGTTTCATGGCGGGAGAGCTTGGAGATCTTCCTGGTGGATGGCCTGAACCTTTCAGAACCAAAGTTCTGCAGGGTAAGAATCCTAAATTTGGTCTAGTTGCCGTTTCTCCTGAGGACCTACAGAAACTTGTTTCTGAAGACGCCAAAGTTAGAAGAAGCACACTAAACAGATTGCTCTTCACAGGCCCAACAGCTGAATTTGAAAAGTCCAGAGCAACCTTTGGGAACCTAGACCCAGTTGACACTCTGGATTACCTCTACGGACTTGAGCAGGGACACGAGCACGTCGTTGAGATCGCCAAGGGTGTTCGAATCTTTGTTGGTCTTGAAGCCATTGGCTCTCCAGATACCAAGGGCTTTAGAACTGTAATGGCAACCTTCAATGGTCAACTACGCCCGATCAACATCAGAGACCGCAAGATTGCAACGACCGTGGTTTCGGCCGAGAAGGCGAACCTAGCTAACCCAGCAGAGGTTGCAGCACCATTTGCTGGAGTCGTTACCCTTCAGGTAGTTGAGGGCACCCAGGTTGAACTGGGGCAACCGGTAGCGAGCATTGAGGCCATGAAGATGGAAGCTACCATTACAGCCAATATGGCGGGTATTGTCAGGCGTTTGGCCATTACTAAGACCCAATCGGTCGAATCAGGGGACCTTATCCTTGTCGTTGAACCAAGGCTTAGCGAATAGACTTACCCGAGTAGTTATTGATTCAGCCAGGGTTTTCTTGGCTTGGAGATGTTTAAGGATTTAGCTTTGGCTGACAGATTTGATGGTAAAAACTCACGTTCTCGCGATGATGCAGAGAATAGTGCCGAACTGGGCTCTGCGGAGATTGAAGCAAGCACAATCGACCTCTCGCCAACTACTTCATCAATCAAGGTAATCACTGAGGCAACAGCAATTGTTCCAGCAGCCGGTGTTTCAGAGACCGACAGCCTAGCTAGCTCACAAACCGGTTACTCACGGCGTGACAGCCTCAGAGGCGATACTTTTGATCAGCCTGAGCCTGCCGCCATGCTGACCGCAGATCGTCTCATTGAAGTTAACTCAAAGACTAGACCTGCACCTGAATCTGGTTTCAGAAGATTCCTTTACTTTCTATCCCTGAAGACCATCAACCTGGGGGATAACCTGCGTGTTCGTGAGCGTAAAGCAGTTGATGCAAGAATTGCCGCCAACCTAGGTGGTGGAGCAAGATTCGTTCCAGTGCTTACCCGCAAAGGTGGAGTTGGTAAAACAACTGTTACAACACTGCTAGGTATGGCTATGGCATTGGCTCGTGAAGACCGAGTGATTGCAATCGATGCAAACCCTGACCGAGGAACTCTCGCCGAGCGAGTTAGCAAGTCAACTCGTTTCACTGTTCGTGATGTGGTGAACCGTGCTGCTGCAATTGATGGCTTTACAGACTTCTCAACGATGGTTTCTAGAGATGTCACAAGATTGCACGTTCTAGCATCTGACAGCGACCCTATGCTCTCAGAAGCCTTCGATGAGGGTGATTACAACGTAGTTGCAGACATGGCAGCTCGCTACTACACAATCATCCTGACTGACTGTGGAACAGGTATCGTTCACTCGGTTATGCGTCCAACTCTTCAGCGCGCTAACGGACTTGTTATTGTTTCAGGTGGTTCGGTTGATGAAGCTCGTTTGGCATCTGAAACTCTCACTTGGCTAGAAGCTAACGGTTACGGCGATTTGGTAAGAGGTTCTGTTGTTGCTCTAAACACTGCGACTCAGGGAACCAACCTAGTCAAGCTAGATGAAATTGAAGCTCACTTCAAATCCAGAGTTCGTGCAGTTGTGAAGATTCCATATGACCCAGCTCTAGCTGCAGGTTCAGTTATCAAGTTTGATCAACTGCACCGCAACACTCGTGAAGCAGCTCGCGAACTCGCTGCTTTAGTAGTTGAGGGATTGACTAAGAGCAACTAGTTTCATGACTGTTCGTGAAATAAGATTCTTCGGTGATCCAGTTCTCAAATCACCCTGTGATCCAATAAAAGATTTTGGACCTAAGACACACGCTCTTATCGAAGATTTAATTGACACCACCAAGGTGCCAGGGCGAGCTGGAGTTGCCGCCAATCAAATTGGTATTTCCCTAAGAGCTTTCAGCTACAACGTTGCTGGCAAAGTTGGCTATCTAATCAACCCCAAGGACTTAGTGCTCAAAGGTGAACCGATTCTTGTTGAAGAAGGTTGCCTTTCAGTTCCCGGTAACTGGCATCTAACCACTCGATACCCAGAAGCTGAACTAACCGGAACTCAACTGGATGGAACTGAGATTACAGTCGCTGGCACAGGATTACTTGCTCAAGCTCTTCAGCACGAACTAGATCACCTAGATGGTTTGCTATACCTAGACAGACTTACTCAAGAAGAGCGCAAAGAAGCTATGAAGATAGTTCGAAAATCAGATTGGTTTATGAACTAAATTTTGTAATCACCAATGTTGTGACAGGTTGACTTAGCGCTGTCTGCATAGATGTCATCGATTAGATTTCCAAAGTCTTCAACCACTACCGATCTCTTGATCTTTAGTGATGGAGTCAGGTGTCCACTCTTCTCAGTTAGGTCGTAGGGAAGAATTGCAAATTTCCTAATTGATTCAGCTGTTGAGAAGTTGGTGTTCACAGCCTCAATAGCCTTAGACACTTCTGCAAGGACAGCTGCGTTAGATCTAGCCTCATCTAGAGTTAGTTGTTCCTTGATGCCATTGTTGGCTATCCAGATAGGCAGCATCTCTTCATCGATTGAAACCAATACTGATACGAATGGCTTAGCGTCACCGATAACAACTGCTTGGCTCACCAGTGGGTTTGCACGGAGTGGGTCTTCTAGCAGGGCAGGAGCGACATTCTTACCACCAGCGGTGATAATCAGTTCCTTCTTACGTCCAGTGATAGCTAGGAACCCGTCCTCATCCAAGGTACCGATGTCACCGGTCTTGAACCAGTCACCCTCGAAGGTTGACTTAGTCGCATCTTTGTTGTTCCAGTATCCCTTTAGGACGTTGGTTCCACGTAGCCAGATCTCGCCATCTTCGGCAATCATCACACCACAACCAGGTAGCGGGAATCCGACCTTGCCAATCTTTAGATTGTTCGGTCTACCAATGGTGACCGGAGCTGTTGTCTCAGTCAGTCCGTAACCTTCAAGAACAATCAAACCGATAGCACGGTAGAAGTGACCAAGTCTTGCTCCAAGTGGGCCACCACCACTGATTGCATACTTCACCTCTCCACCCATAGCAGCGCGAAGCTTCTTGTATACAAGGGCATCAAATAGTTTGTGCTTGATGTTCAGACCAATACTCGGACCCTTCTTAGTATCCAGAGCCATAGACCAAGCTATTGCAGTTTCAGCCGCAGCATGGAAGATCTTTCCCTTGCCAGCACCTTCTGCACGTTGTTCTGCAGAGTTGTATACCTTTTCGAAGACTCTAGGAACTGCAAGTAGGAATGTTGGGTGGAAGCTCTGCATCGCCGGAGCTACGTTTTTAGCATCTGGTTGGTGTCCAACCTTAACTCCACCTGAGACACAGAGAACAGAAACAAATCTTGCGAAGACGTGAGCCATCGGCAAGAACAGAACTGTTGAACCACCAGGGCAAACTACTTCAGGTAGAACAGCCTGAGCATTTCTACACAAGTCAACGAATCCCTGGTGCAACAGTTCACAACCCTTAGGTCTTCCTGTTGTTCCAGATGTGTAGATGATCGTTGCAAGGTCCTGCAACCCATTGCTGGTTCTTCTCCTCTCAAGCTCTTCGTCAGAGACGCTCTTACCTAGCTTGACTAGGTCAGCTAGATCTTTGCTTTCAAAAGTCCAAGTTGTCTTTACCGCAGGAAGGTTTTTCTGAACACTCTTGAATAGTTCAAGGTGGGTCTTGTTTTCAAATATTGCTGCAACAGCCCCTGAGTCACTCAAGATCCATTCAATCTGGCTAGGAGCAGATGATTCGTAGATTGGAACAGAGACAGCACCGGCAAACCAGAGTGCAAAGTCTGTTAATGCCCACTCGTATCTGGTGTGACTCATGATTCCAACACGTTGTCCAACTTCAATACCTGCGGCCACGAACCCCTTAGCTAGGGCTCTAACTTCGGCTAGGTAGTCTCCAGCGGAGACTTCTTCCCAAACGTTAGGGGAGGTTTGCTTTGACATCAGTGGAAGCTTTGGGTCTTTATTGACTCGATCAATAATCAAGTCAGTAATGTTCGTTTCTGGGCTAGAAACTACTAGTAAAGGAACTTCGTTGGTCTTCATGATGCCTCCGCTGGGATTAGCTCGTAAATGAAACTTTTGACTACTCTACCCGCGAAAACCCTATATCCCAGCCCTCTAGGCTTATCGAAATGATGCCGATATACTGACCAAGTTAACAAAAACAAAGGAACCAGATGAAAACCGTCGGAATCGACATCGGTGGAACCAAGATTGCGGGAGCTCTTGTCAATGAGGCAGGGGAGATCCTTCGCGACTTGAAGGTGCCAACCCCAGCCAATGACCCGATTGCGCTTCAGGCTGCCGTTGTGAAGATGGTTGAAGAACTTCGTTCAGGTGAGCAAGTTAGTGCTGTTGGTGTAGCTGCTGCTGGTTTCATAGATGCCGACCAGGCTGTGGTTTATTACGCCCCAAACCTTAGCTGGCGTAATGAACCCCTAAAAGAGAAACTTGAAGCCGAGTTGGGTCTGCCGGTTGTTATTGAAAACGATGCAAATGCTGCTGGCTGGGCTGAATACCGTTTTGGTGCTGGCAGTGGATACCGCCACATGATGATGTTGACCATTGGAACTGGCGTAGGCGGTGCAATTGTGGCTAATGGCGAACTCTTTAGAGGTGGGTTTGGAATTGGCGCAGAACTTGGCCACATGAATTTCATCCCTAAGGGGAAACTATGCGGCTGTGGTCAGCACGGCTGTCTGGAGCAATATGGCTCAGGTACTGCACTTCTAAACTCTGCCAAGGAACTTGTTGCCTCAGGCTCAGACGAAGCTAAACGCCTAATGGAACTCTCTGACAGTGTTCCAGAACTAACTGGCAACGAGGTTTACAAGGCTATTCAAGAAGGTGACCCAGGAGCACTAAGGCTTCTAACCGAATTAGGTTCAAACCTAGGTTTGGCAGTTGCATCTCTTGTTGCAGTGCTTGACCCTGAGATTGTTGTTATCGGTGGTGGCGTAAGTGCCGCTGGGGAACTGCTACTTGAACCTATCCGTGCTGCCTACCTTGAGCACCTTCCAGCTAGAGGCTTTAGACCAGAACTGAAGATTGTTGGAGCTCAGTTACACAACGATGCAGGGGTAGTCGGGGCAGCTGATCTGGCTAGATTACATTCCAACGGGCGATAAACTTAACCCTTAGGGTTCGAAAGCCAAAGAGAAGGAGGTCCACCGTGTGGTACTTTCTGCTGAAGAATATCTTCCTCGGACCCATGCTCAAGGTTCTTTTCCGTCCCTGGATCAAAGGTGCTGAAAAGATTCCAACCGATGGTGCAGCTATTCTGGCCTCGAATCACCTATCTTTTTCAGATTCCATCTTCTTGCCGCTAATGCTAAGAAGACCAGTTGTGTTCCTAGCCAAGAGCGAATACTTCACTGGTAAAGGAATCAAAGGAACTTTGTCCCGCTGGTTCTTCAAAGGAACTGGTCAGCTGCCTATCGACAGAAGTGGCGGTAAGGCTTCTGAGGCTGCACTAAACACTGGCCTAGGAGTCTTGGCTCAAAGCCAACTGCTTGGTATTTACCCTGAGGGAACGAGATCTCCAGATGGCAGATTGTTTAGAGGCCGAACCGGTATCGCTCGTATGGTTCTAGAAGCCAAGGTTCCAGTTTTCCCAGTTGCAATGATAGATACCGAGAAGGTTCAACCAATCGGAAGAAGATTTCCTAGAATTCGCCGTATTGGTGTTGTAGTTGGCGAGCCCCTTGATTTCTCTCGCTTTGCAGGCATGGAGGGAGATCGTCTAGTGCTGAGAGCTGTAACAGATGAGATAATTTATGAGCTGATGAAGCTCAGCGGGCAGGAATACATCGACGTATATGCCTCAACACTAAAAGAACGTCGCTAGTAATCCCACCGAGACAGGAACAACAAATTGGCTTCATTTGAACCAGTAGTAGCTGCAGATCCAGGCGTACTTGAAGGCTTGGATAACTACAAAAACCTAGTTGCTGCACAGCAACCTACCTGGCCTGACCAAGCTGCTCTCGAAGAGGTTAGACAGACATTGGCCAAGTACCCACCCTTGGTGTTCGCTGGTGAGGTAGATATCCTCAAAGACAGAATTTCTCAAGCTGCTCAAGGTAAAGCTTTCTTGCTACAGGGTGGCGACTGTGCTGAAACTTTTGTTGATGCAACAGCAGACCGTATTCGTAACCGTGTGAAGACCCTCTTGCAGATGGCAGTAGTGCTTACCTACGGTGCATCTATGCCCGTCATCAAGATGGGTCGTATGGCCGGTCAGTTTGCTAAGCCGAGATCATCGGACACAGAAACACGTGAAGGTCTAACTCTTCCTGCATACCGAGGCGATGCAGTAAACGGCTACGACTTCACTGAAGAGTCTAGAAACCCAGATCCTAAGCGGTTGCTCCAGGCATACAACACCTCTTCTTCAACCTTGAATCTCATAAGAGCATTCACCATGGGTGGCTTTGCAGATCTTCGATCAGTTCATGAATGGAACAAAGGTTTCATTGATAACCCGGCTAACTCTCGCTACGAGACAATGGCAAAGGATATCGATCGTGCAATAAAGTTCATGGCTGCCTGTGGTGCTAACTTCAATGAACTGAGAACCACTGAGTTCTATACCTCACACGAAGGGCTGCTCTTTGACTACGAGCGTCCTATGACTCGCATTGATTCAAGAACCGGAACTCCATATGACACCAGTGCACACTTCATCTGGATTGGTGAGAGAACTAGACAGCTTGATGGTGCTCACGTTGATTTCCTTTCACGGGTTCGTAACCCACTCGGTGTGAAGCTTGGTCCTAACACTTCAGTGGATGATGTGATGGCGCTAATTGAAAAACTAGATCCAAACCACGAGCCAGGCAGACTTACCTTCATTACTCGAATGGGTGCTGGAAAGATTCGCGAAGCACTTCCGAAGCTAGTTGAAGCAGTTAGAGATGCAGGTTTTACTCCACTTTGGATTACAGACCCAATGCACGGTAACGGTATTACTACCGCTAACGGATACAAGTCTCGTCGCTTTGATGATGTCATGAACGAAGTTAGAGGCTTCTTCGAGGTGCACCGCGACCTAGGAACCTTCCCGGGTGGAGTTCACGTTGAACTAACCGGAGATGACGTTGCTGAGTGTCTAGGTGGCAGTGAACACATTGATGAAATCACTTTGGAATCAAGATATGAATCTCTCTGTGACCCTAGATTGAACCACTCACAGTCTTTGGAACTTGCTTTCCTAGTCGCTGAAGAACTAGCTGCTCGCTAACGAGAACGAATAATCACAGTCGAACCGACTTTGATAACTGATCCAACGTTTTCACTTGCACCGGTCACTCGCTTGATGCCATAGTCAGCACTTAGCCACCTAGTGTCGATAAGCACTTCTAAACCTAGAGATTCAAGTAATCCTTGAGCAGCCAGAATAGTTTCCCCAACAACTTTTGGCATGACAACCGTGTTAGGCCCCTTGCTAACAACAAGTTTCACAGTTGAACCTTTACCAACTTCAACTTCATCTGGTGCAACTGCTATGACATCACCCTTAGCAATGCTGTCTGAGAACTGGTAAGAACTCTTTCGGACACTTAGTCCGGCAACCTCTAGAGCCGCTCTGGCAACATTTTCCCTTAAGCCGGCAACGACTGGAATAGCGCCTAGGGAAATCTTCATTTCAATGGCTGAACCAACTGCTAGTTCAGTCTTGTCGTCACCCGAATAGGCATAGACACTTCCCAGTGGGTAATCAGCATTGAACCATTCGCTAACTGCGCCAACCGAGAACCTTGCTCCAACTATCTTTGCTGTTGCGGTTACTAAATCATTCCCAAGTAGATCTGGAACAACTGCCATTTCTTTACCTTTGGAAACCAGAATTGTGATTGGAGTGCCTTTGGTAACTGGGATACCTGCCGGAGGCTCAGTTCCAACTACTTGGCCCTCGGCAAAAGTCGAGCTAAATACTTTTCGCACTTCAATATCTTCAGTGAGTGTTTGTAGTGAGTTAATAGCTTGACTCTGTGTTTTATCGCTGACGTTAGGAATGGCAATCAAAGCTCCAGGCCCTGCACCAAACCACCAGCCTCCAAAGGAGCCAAGGGAGAGAGCCAAAATGCTGGCTACCAACCATTTAGTAACAGGGCTTTTCTTTGTGTAACCTTCGAATGAGGTTTCGGTTGGAATATCAAAATCAGCAATTACTTCAGTAAAGCTTAAATCTCCGTGCGGATCATCCAACACTAGAGTTTCATCGAGATTTGCAGTGGCTTTAGCCGCTGAGATTTTCTCTAGAGCT
>JBBAML010000017.1:0-6794 GCA_040402515.1 Rhodoluna sp. | reverse complement strand
TTTAGATCTCTGTGAACAATTCCGTTGCTGTGCGCTTGGCTAAGAGCAGAAAGAACAGCTTTACTTACTTGAACTATTTGTTCGGTGGTGAGAGCACCGCTGTCGCGAAGTGCATCTCGCAAAGTGATTCCTTGAACATACTCAAGAACGATGTATGCATTGCCTGAGTCATCGCCCTGGTCGTAAATGTTAACTAGGTTGGCATGGTTGACCTTGGCAATCATTCTTGCCTCGCGGAAGAACTTATCTCTAAATACTGGGTCAGCAGCTAGATGAGGGTGAATGACCTTGATTGCAACTACTCGATCAAGTCTCAAATCTTTAGCTAAATAAACTGTCGACATCCCACCTCGGGCAACAACATCCTGAATTAGGTAGCGAGCCGAAAGGGTCTTACCGGTCAAATTACTCATAGGAACATACCTCCGAGCACGGCAAAATAAGCGCTGGTGCTTTCAGAGGTAATAAGAGTAATCATTTTTCCGTAGGTGATTGGGCATAAATATGTTGCCACGACCTAAGTTTAGATAGCGGGAAGCCCGTAGGTGTGGCAATCTTGAGATGTGAGTGAACCTTTAGACAACGTAACAAGCTGGCTTACCATTCCTGAGGCAGGGGAGAAACTGGGACTAGTCCCAGGTAAGGTCAGACGCCTAATCGAAGAACATTCCCTTATCGCCATCAAGCGAGATGGTGTTCAACTAATTCCAGCAGAACTAATCATCAACGGAGAAGCGCTACCTTCACTGCGTGGAACCATCTTTGTATTACTGGATTCAGGATTCTCCCTGATGGGTGCAATCAACTGGCTGTATACCCAGAATGAAGTTTTGAACACAACCCCGATGGCTGCTCTGATCTCAGGTAAGAAGACTGAGGTTAGAAGAATTGCTCAGTCGCTAGCTCTTTAGCTGTTTCGGTTAATGACCTTTAAGGCTAGAGAACGAAGTACTTCCTTAGCTTCAACACTCAACTCAGCTTCAGCTAACGCCTCAAGGCTGCGATCTGCTAGTTCATTGATCATTCGTTCAGTCTTATCTAACGCCCCAGAGTCCTTGATTAACTGTTGCATGAAAGCAATCTGACCTTCATCAAGCTCTCTGCTGGTAAGTAGTTCCTCAAAGGCATCACACATTGACTTGGAGCGGTCAGCTAGAGCTTGTTTAGTGAGAGCAACTAGAACTGTTCGCTTACCCTCTCTAAGGTCATCTCCGGCAGGTTTACCGGTAACACTTGGATCGCCGTAGACACCGAGGATGTCATCTCTAAGTTGAAATGCAATACCAAGCGGGATTCCAAAGGAAGTGAATGAGTTAAGGGTTGCTTGATCAGCACCAGCGAAAGCTGCACCGATACGAAGAGGTGCTTCGATGCTGTATTTGGCTGTTTTATAGAGAATGACTTTCTCTGCTCTGCCGACAGCTTCGGATAGAGATCTAGTTGCTGCAGCATTTTCTTCAAGAACGTCTAAATACTGTCCAGCCATAACTTCAACTCTCATCAAGCTGAACTCATCTCGACAAGCACTCTCAATCTCTCTAGTTGGGGAGTGAAGTAGTGCGTTTCCAAAGATCTCGCTGGACCAGCCAAGCATCAGGTCACCAACTAAAACTGATCCGGCAACACCGAAACGTTCAGGAGAGCCTGCCCAAGACTTTTCTTTGTGAAGTGACTCAAAGCGTTTGTGAATAGCTGGAGCACCTCGCCTGGTATCTGACTGATCGAGTAAATCATCGTGGACGAGAGCTGCTGCATGGAACATCTCCAGAGATGCAGCAATACCAGCAATGGCATCTTCTGATTCAAGAACTTCGTTCTGGTCCTGCTGGTGCACAGATTGTCCCAATGAACCACGCCAAGCCCAGTAACAGAAGAGTGCTCTAAATCTCTTTCCTCCTTGAAGAAGGCTCTGGGTGTAATCAACAACTGGAACAAGGTCCTGGGATATGGCTTCAAAGTCAGATCGCTGCTTGTGGCAGAAGGCGTCTAGATTTTCCTGGACTTGGTTGAGAAGGACTTCAGAGGATTTCACTGGAATAGCCTAACTTGGCAAAAGCGTTTAGCATTAGAGCGTAGGTCTGGAGGAAACCGTGGGTTTATCTGAACAAGAGCAAAAGGTTCTCGAGGAATTAGAGCGCCAGCTCACCGGCAACAAGCCAACCAAGGCTAAAGCCGAAGAAGTAGCAGTAACACCAATAAAGTATGCACGGCTGCTAGTCCTAGGTTCAGTACTTATAATTGTCGGCCTGAGCCTAATGATCTTTGCCACCAGCCTTCAACTAATTTGGTTTGGGGTAGCAGCCTTTGTCACAATGCTGACCGGACTCTACTTAGTAAGCCAAAACTGGTCATCCAAGGCTATTCGAGCTGCAAAAGCAGCTTCAAACAGCCAAAAACGAGGAAATAAGTCTTCAGGAACCTTTTTCCAGGATCGCTGGGATCAGCGCAATGACGGTAGATAACCTCCAAAATCCTCCCAAAAACCAGTAATTAACTAGCCCCGAAGCTAATTCGGGGCTTTTTTGTACCCGAATAGGGTCTATTTCGCACAAACATAGAATTTTCCCTCCACCAATTACCCCTTGCCAAATCAACCCAAGACACGCCAAAATAGATATTTACTTGCGAAATATGCATATTTGTGGATGAAAGTGGTGTATTGTGGAGTATAAGAACAGTAGTCCAACGAGGAAGGGGAATGCCAGTGTTCATCGGTACTAGCTACCCCAAACTGGATGAGAAATTCCGCCTAATCTTGCCTGCCAAGTTCCGTGATCGTCTGGCCGGGGGAGTCGTTCTAACTAAGAGCCAAGAGCACTGTGTCGCTCTATACACCCGAGCGCAATACGAGGCCAAAGCGGTTGAACTAACCAATGGCGTAAACCTTGGAACTCCTGAATACCGAAACCTAATTCGTAACTTCTTCGGTGATGCTGATGAGCAAACACCAGATGGCCAAGGTCGAATCCTGGTCACGCAAAACCTTCGTGAATGGGCCAACCTTGGCCGAGAACTAGTCGTTGCCGGTGTCGGCACCCACATTGAAATTTGGAACCCATCAGATCGTGAATCTTTCATGGCTGCTGGCGCAGATGCATTTGCCAACTTCAGTGCGGGGGAGGTGAAGCTCAGCTAGTTCCTAGTTTCTGATCTCCAGCTATTTGGCTTGTGGCTTTCTTCCCCGATGCCAGAAGATGCAAATGGATGGGGTTCAGGATCTAGGACCCAGAGATACAAATGACCGAGATTTCATCCCTTCACAAGCCGGTTCTCCTTGAAAGGTGCATCACACTCCTTGGTGATGCACTTTCAAGTGAGAGCGCAATTCTTGTTGATGGCACTCTTGGACTTGGCGGTCACAGCGAGGCTTTCCTTCAGCGTTTCCCAAAGCTAACCCTTGTTGGCATTGACCGTGACGAGAACGCACTGAAACTTGCTGGCGAAAGACTGGCACCGTTTGCTGATCGTATTCACCTAGTACAGGCTGTCTACAGCGAGATCCCTGAAGTTCTAGAAGAACTTGGACTTGAGCTCGCAGATGCAGTTCTCTTAGACCTCGGTGTCTCTTCTATGCAACTAGATGAAAAAGAGCGTGGATTCGCTTACTCATTCGATGCGCCGCTGGATATGCGAATGGACAAGAGCTCAGACCTAACAGCAGCAGTTGTTTTGAACGAGTATTCAGAAGCCAAACTTTCAGAAATCTTCAAGACCTATGGTGAAGAGCGTTACTCAAAGCCAATCGCAAAGCAAATCGTAAAGGTTAGAGCAACTCAGCCATTTACTAACAGCAAGCAACTAACCGAGATCATCGCCAAGATTGTTCCTTTCATTCCAGGTAAGAGTTCAGGTCATCCTGCAAAGCGTGTCTTCCAAGCACTAAGAATCGAAGTCAACAGCGAGCTAGAGATTCTGGAAGAAACAATCCCTGCAGTTATCGAATCTCTTCGTGTTGGTGGTCGTGTTGTAGTTCTCTCTTACCAATCACTAGAAGACCGCATCGTAAAGCAGGCACTTGTTGCCGCCTCAACTTCATCTGCACCAATCGAACTACCAATCGAACTTGCTGAGCACGCACCAGTGCTTCGTTTGTTAGTTCGTGGAGCAGAAATGGCATCAGAGCAAGAAATTATCGAAAACCCTAGATCGGCCTCCGTACGACTACGTGCCGCTGAGAAAATAAGGAAAGCAGCATGACCGCTATCAGAGCTATACAGCCTGTCAGATCAATAGCACCTAGACGCCACCTGAGACCAGTTCCGGCTACCCGAACTCAGCGTTCAGTAGTGCCAGTTAGAACTTCTTCTAGAGAACAGGCGAGAGCGGTTCTAAAGGCAGTAAGCGGCAAGATCATCGTCGGTGGAGTTGCCATTGTGATTCTGAACATGATTCTTAGCTCTCTAGCCAATGCCTCTATCTATCAGATCTCCCAGCTAAAGAAAGAGACTGCGACTCTAGGCACCCAGGCTCAGATCATCAACCAGCAGGTAGCATCTCTTCGCTCACCTCAGAACCTTGCTAACAGCGCTAAGGAACTAGGCATGGTCGTTAACTCAAACCCTGTATTTCTAAGCGTGAAGCAGTCAAAAGTTTTCGGTGCTGCAACTCCAGCTTCTGCAAGCAACTCAGGTGTCTCTAGCAACCTAATTGCTAACGCGGCTATGTATACAACAAGCAACCCAGCAAACTTCAAAGCCAGCGAAGCATCAGTCATTGATGTTCCAACGCTTGCGAGTGTCAAGGCCGAGAAAATCGTTCAAGTCCAAGTAGTTTTGCCTAGTGAAGGCATTCCTGCCTCACCAACTCACTAAGAACTAGGTAGGGGCTGAAGGTGTTTAACGAAGCTACCTTTAAGCGTCATCAGGCTCTAGCGGGTTTTGTCCTTGTGCTAATCCTGGTTTTCATAGCTCGACTGGCTTGGTTCCAAGTTGGAGCAGCTGAAACATATCGTGACGAAGCAAGAGCTGCTATCGAGGTCACTCACACCATAGAAGCTGTTCGAGGAGACATTGTTGACAGCGAAGGAAACGTTCTAGCGACCACAATCTTCACCTGGGATGTCAACATCGATCCAGTAAACGTGGGTCCGGTAACTTTAGACATCAACGGTAAGCAAACACCATTCACTAAAGAAGAAATTGCTGCATACATCGCAGGAATCCTAAAGATTGACACCAAAGATGTTTTAGCAAAGATGACTGGTGAAGGTAGGTACGCCAACCTGAAGCAACGTGCCACAGCAACTCAATTCACCAGACTAAAGAATCTAGATATACCTTGGGTTTATTTCGATAGAAAACAAACCAGATACTACCCACAGGGAGCAGTAGCTGGAAACCTGATTGGTTTCGTTGGCTCAGATGGTTCACCCCTTGCAGGTCTTGAACGAACCATGAATAGCTGTCTAGCTGGAACAGACGGTAAAGAGACTTACGAGCAAGGCGCAGATCTAATCAAGATTCCTTCCTCGATTCGAACAATTACACCGGTTCGAGATGGATCAGATGTTGTTCTCTCCATCAACTCTGATCTGCAGTATGCTGCTCAACAGGAAGTTGCGGCGACAGTTAGAAGACTGCAAGCCGACTGGGCTAGTGCGATTGTCATTGAAGTAAAGACTGGAAAGATACTCGCTGCTGCTGAAGCACCCACAGTCGATCCAAACAAGCCTGGTGCAGTTAGAGAGCAGAACCGTGCCAGCAGAATTTTCCAAGCAGCTTTTGAGCCTGGTTCGATCCTCAAACCAGTTGCTGCAGCAACTGCCGTTGATACCAAGAAAGCCACTCCAACCAGTCAAGTTGTTGCCCCAGACAAGCTGAGAATGCCATGGGGTCAATACATCAATGACTCTGAAGTTCACGCACCGGAGAAACTTACCCTTACGGGAGTCCTTGCCCAATCCTCAAACACTGGAATAGTCCAGCTCGGTGGAAAAGTTGACTCAGCTACCAGATACGAATACATGAAGAAATTCGGCATGGGTCAAAAAACTGGAGTGAACTTTGAAGGAGAGTCTTCGGGAGTTCTCGCTAACTACACCGCTTGGGATAAGTTCACCGATAAGGCAGTTATGTTTGGTCAGGGTGTCTCGCTTACTCCAATTCAGACTGCGGCTATTTTTCAAACTTTTGCAAACAAAGGCGTTCGTCTTTCACCAATTTTGGTTTCTGGTTGCCGTGATAAAGGTGGCAACATGACTCCGACCAAAGTCGAGCCTGAAGTAAGGGTGCTATCTGAAAGCGCTGCATCGCAAACAGTAGACATGTTAGAGAAGGTTGTTGAGAAGGGCCCTATCGGGCGAACAGCCAGAATCTTTGGTTACCGGGTAGCGGGTAAAACTGGAACCGCTCAGATTGCCGAAGGTAAGGGTTATGGACGCCTGCACGCAGTTTCATTCGTTGGCTTAGCGCCAGCTGAAGATCCACAATACGTTGTAGCTGTAACTGCATACAAATCTAGAACTGTAAGCAACTCACTTGGTGCAACACCTGGTTTCGTAGCTGTGATGAAGCAAGTTCTAAAGACCTATGGAATACCGCCTTCAACAACAAAGTCAAAGAATATTCCGACGGAGTGGAAGTAATGGAACCAAAGCAATCCATCCCACCTATTCTTCGCCCTGATTCGGTTACTCCAGTAAGCCTCGGTTCAATCGCTGAAACATTCAATCTCCTAGTTAATGAAGCACACGCAGTCATCACCGTAACAGGCGTCAGCATGAACACCGGAGATCTTCGACCAGGGGATTTGTTTGTAGCGATGCCTGGTATCAAAACTCACGGTGCAAACTTTGC
>JBBAML010000016.1:19688-29705 GCA_040402515.1 Rhodoluna sp. | reverse complement strand
TTAGTTGGGGCTCAGGCTTCTTATCAGGGCTCATAATCAAACGCTGAAACTAGACTTGTAGAAGTCGTAAGGAATTCTCATGTCCCAATTCAAGGTAACCAAAGCTGTAATCCCAGTAGCGGGGTTAGGCACCAGGTTCTTACCTGCGACTAAGGCGATGCCTAAAGAGATGCTTCCCCTTATAGATAAGCCAGTTATCCAATATGTAGTTGAAGAAGCAGTATCAGCAGGTCTCCAAGATGTCCTCATGGTTACTGGCAGAAACAAGAACACTCTAGAGAATCACTTTGACCGAGTTGCTGAACTTGAAGCCAACCTGGAAAGCAAAGGCGATACTGATCGACTAGCGAAAGTTATGGCTTCAACAGATCTAGCGAATATTCACTATGTGAGACAGGGTGACCCTAGAGGCTTAGGGCACGCAGTTCTAAAAGCTAAAGCTCACATTGCAGATCATTCATTCGCTCTATTACTTGGTGATGATGTTATAGATGCCAGAGACCCACTACTCACCAAGATGTTGGAACTACATGAGTCAACCGGTGAGAACGTAATTGCTCTGATGGAAGTTGATCCTTCACAAATACATCTATACGGCTGTGCTGTAACAGAAGGTGAAGTTGTTGACGGAATTGTTAGAGTCACCAGCCTTGTTGAAAAGCCAAAGACTGAGGAAGCTCCATCAAATCTTGCAATCATCGGCAGATATGTTTTGAGACCAGAGATCTTTGACATTCTTGAAGAAACAGCTCCAGGTCGCGGTGGTGAAATTCAGTTAACTGATGCACTAATGGCAGCAGCTCAAAACCCTGATCGGGCTGGCGGCGTTTTAGGTGTGGTCTTCAAAGGCAGAAGATACGACACCGGCGACAAGCTCGATTTCATCAAAGCTACTCTTCGTATTGCTGTTGATAGAGAAGACATCGGCCAAGACCTTCGTCAATGGCTGCACGAATTCAACAACGAGATTTAACCCTAAGGAACCCATTTGTCTACAGCATCAAATGTTTTAGTTTGCTCCTTCTACACAGCAGACGACTATTACCGTGCACACGGTGAGCGTCTAGCTAAGAACCTTGAAGAACTAGGCGTTGAATATGTGCTGCGCGAAATTGTGAAACAAGAAGGTGAGGACTGGGCTGACATCTGTCGCAAGAAAGTTGGTTTCCTCGCCGATGTCTGTGCGGAAAATCCGGACAAGAAAGTCTTCTGGATGGATGTCGATTGCATCCTTCTTGAACTTCCTGAATACATTTTCAACTCAACAGCAGATATCGTCGGTTTCCAAAGAGGATACTCAAGCCCACTGTCAATTGGTTACGACAGAAGAGCTAGATTCTGGGAGCCATCTTTCTGGGGAGTAAACACAACTCCTCTCGCACGCAAGATGATTGCTGAAGCATACGAGCTTGAGAAGACATCTGAGATCAAAGCAACTGACGATTACTTCATGGAAGAAGCTTGGCGAGCAAACTGCGACAACATGACTTTCCAGATAATTCCATCAAATGCTGTCGTTGGCATGGGAACCTCGGGAGATGACTCAAGAGGAGCTTTCTTCAAGTTTGGTTCAAGCGGTAATGTTGCTGATTTCAAGGGCAAAGTTGAACAGCACTCAGCAACCAAGGGTGGCATTCGTAAGCGTGCCCTGAAACTTGCAAAGAAGATTGAGAGCAAACTTCCTGATCGTGCATCAAAGCGATTGAGACTACTCGCTGACACTGTTGGTATCACTGGAGCACTGACTACCAGCAAACTAAACCCTGAGAATCAAGAACGTAAGAACGCCCTCTACTCAGTTTTCGATGCTGGCCAAGTTGGTGACACTGCAAAGTTTGACAAAGCCAAGAGCAGCTTTGAAGAAAAGTACCTAGCTACCCAGACAGAATCAAACACCGTTGCTGTTGCAAAAAGCTTCCTTTACTACGCCTCTAAACCATCCACCCAAAGCATTGGTTTAGTTTGGTGGGCTAAGCCTTTCCCAGGTAACTTCGGGGACTGGCTTTCTCCCCTAGTTGTGAACCACTACACCGACAAGAAAATCTTCTTCCAATCACCGGTCAAGATCGCTTCGCGCAAGCACATGATTGGTCTAGGTTCAATCGGTAGATTCATCAAACCTAACTCTGTAGTTGTCGGAACAGGTATCTCAACTGATGAACTTACTCTCGCTAAGAGCGCTAAGTATGTTTCAGTAAGAGGTCCAGTCACAGCCAGAGTTGTCAAGGAGTCAGGTGGGCCAACAGTTGACAGTTTTGGTGACCCAGGAGTTCTAATATCTAGAATCTACCCTGTCGAAAGAAAGACAACCAACGGTCGTGTTGCATTGGTTAGACACTTCACCCACAAGAGCATCCCGCTAGTTCTAAACCCAGACATGGATGAACTAGATATCTTCATGTCACATCCAGATGACATTAAGGTTTTGGTTGAAACCCTAAACCAATTTGACCGCGTCGTAACCTCTGCGATGCACATCTTTATTACCTGCCAGTCTTATGGAATCCCATGTGCTCTGATTACCTTCGAAGGATTTGAAGACTCTGTGCACGGTAACGGCATCAAGTATGGTGACTACGCTGAGGGTGTTGGCCTGGCCTCAATTAGCCCTACTCCAATCACATTAAACCTTGCCAAAGTTAATTTCGACAACATCACCACTGATCACAAGATTAGTAACGAGAAGCTTGATGAAGTAGAAGCAGCAATCATCAAGGGTTTAAGTTACCTCTAAGCAAAACTAACCACCAACTAAAGGAACCAAATGATTTTCATCGTGCGACAAGTGCTAAGAACATTTGCGTTTCTTTTTCCTAAGGGTAAACACCGTAACCGAGCCCTTGTCCTTGCTCTAATCGCAACCATTGTTCCGCTAACTCAACTCTTTATCATCAGAATCTTTAGCCACATGATTACAGCTGGTAAGGATCAGGCTCTTGAGCACATCGTCTTCAACTTCACAGTTTTCTTTGGTCTCTTTGCACTAACCCACATCGCAACCTATTGGCAGAAAACCTACCGAGTCAAAGTCTTCAATGATGCACTCACATCGAAAGAAGGTTGGAAGAGCAAAGTTACTGAGAGCTGGGAGTGGGCTCTAGCTTTTGAAACCAATAACCTCCTGCACACCTTTGCCCAGATTGTTGTCCTAGCTGCATACTTCACCACAGTGAACTGGCAACTGGGAATTATCAATGCAGTAATGATCGTAATTACTTTGCAGTTCATAAAGATTATGTTCAACAAGCAGGTTGCCACTCAAGAAGGCTTTGCTCTTGCTCACAAGAAGAACCAATCTGTTTCAGCATTCACCAAAGTTGGTTCAAGAATTCGTTCTGCTGAAATCGGTTCATTGATTGCCAATGCTTCGTTCATCTTCTCGCTAGCTGCTCTGCTTGCTTTCAGCTACATGGGTAACATCGTGGCAGCTGATGCAGTCATGCTATTCCTTGGATTCAGAATGCAGAATAACAACTTAGGTCAGACCAGTGGTTCTCTGATGAGGTTCGCTAGAGCAAAGGCGATGAGCGAAGCCCCTAAGAAATACAAGGGTGTTAAACCTGACCAAGACGAAGATGAAATGCTGTAGCTCGACATGAGCAAACCAACCCTTACTTTTGGATACAGCACCCTAGCTAGTCGTTTAGGTAACATCGCGCTGCCTGATCTAGCCAACAATCCTAATTGGGATGCTCTAATCACAGTCCAGAGTGGTGATAAGAATCCACCAACTGTTGACCAATTACTCAAATCCCCCAAGGGTGAACATGTGACTACCAAAGCTTTCGCTGGCAAAGGTGTTGCAAAACTTAGAAACCAGGTGCTCTCCCTATCAACTGGTGACTACGTGATTTTTGCTGACGATGACATCGTCTTTCACCCAGAGGGCATCTCGAAAGCCATCGATTTCATGGAAGCAAACCCTGATGTTGCTCTAATCCTTGGGCAGGCAATAGATGACTCAGGATCGCTAAGAAAGAATTACCCAAAGACTGCAGAAAAGCTAACCAAACTCAATTCGGCTAGAGCTGCCACCTACGAAATGATTGTTCGTAGAGAACAGGTCAATAGCACTGGAATCCAGTTCGACGAAAACTTTGGTGCCGGGGTAAAGAAGACTTACTTAGGTGATGAATACATCTTTATCTGCGACCTGATCTCAGCAGGGCTTAGATGTGAATACCTTCCTGTGGTGCTAGCCACCCATCCAACAGTCAGCTCAGGCAGCGGCTGGGGAACAAAGAAAGACAGAGTAGCCAGAGCCCTTATTTTTGACCGTGCTTTCAAGGGCAATCGAACCCTTCCCTACCTAGTGAGAATCGGGTTTGGGCTGAAAAAGCTTGGCAAAGGTTTAACCTTCACAGCATTCTTTAAGTTTGTCTTCAAACGCTAATCTTGCCTATCAGGGCTAACAGGTTAGACTTCTAATCAACCAAGCGTTTTGTGCGAAACGCTAGTTTCGAAAGGTATTAGATGTTTCGCAATCGACTTCCAGCATTCGCAATTGTTCTTGCGCTACTGGTCTCTGTATTGGTGGGTAGTTCCGCTGAAGCGGCTGCTAAAAAGAATGTCCTCCTTCCTAAACTTCCAACCATGGTTGGTACCGGTGAGATTGTTAAAGTAACCGCTGGAAAGTGGAGCCCAACTGCAAAACTCTCATACCAATGGCTTCTAGATGGCAGACCTATTAAAGGTGCCACCAAGTCTTCATACACAGTTCCTGTAACTGCGATGAACAAAATGTTGAGCATCGTTGAAACTGCTAAGTTCTCTGACGGTAAATCTCTTTACGCTAATTCCATTTCAAGAAAAATTGGAAAACTTGTAATTACTGGAACAGCAACTATTGCCTTTAAGGACGCGCAGAAGTCTGCATTGGTGTTGAGTTCACCAGGCGTTCCTAGCCCCGCTGTTCAAAAGAAAATCACTTGGTATGCCGGCGAATCACTTGTTGAAGGTGAGAACGCAACTGAGCTTCCGGTTGACAAGAGATTTGAATCACTGAATGTTTACGCTTCAGCAACATATTCCCTAACCGGATACTTACCACTTACTTTGAGCTCAAACAGTGTTGGCTTCAACGCTGCCGGAGTAACAGAGAACGCATTGATTTGGTCTGATGAGTTCAATGGGGAAAATGGTTCAACTCCGAACCTAGCTGACTGGAATGACGTAACTGGTAACGGTCGTAACTTCAATGATCCAATTACCCCTGTCGCTAACGGTTGGGGAAACCTAGAGCGTCAGTATTACCTACCTGGTTCTAGTGTGATCACTGATTCAGATGCGGCGACAGACGGCAAAGCGTTGAAGATCACTGCGACTAACCAGAGCAAAAACCCGCACGCACAGGGTCCTTTCGACTGTTGGTATTCATACAACTGGAAGAACGAGAGATACAACCCTCGTAAGGATTGTGAATGGGTTAGCGGAAAGATCACAACCGAAGACAAGATTGGTTTCCTCTACGGACACCTAGAAGCAAGGATTAAATCCAATGGAACAGCCGGAACCTGGCCTGCATTCTGGATGCTAGGACAGGACTTCCAAAAAGTTGGTTGGCCTGGTTGTGGTGAGATTGACATTCACGAGGGTAACGGTGCTATTCCAAATAAGAACTGGGGAACTATCCACGGTTATGCCTACTGGCCTGGCGGCGAAGTTAGCCAATCAACCAGCATGATCGCCGGTTGGCATATCTACGGTCTTGACTGGAAGCCAAACTATATTGCTTTCTCAGTTGATGGTGTGATTTATAAAACCATTACAGCGAATGACCTAAAGACCACTCCTTGGAACCTAGATCTAGCTAAGAATGCTTGGGAGTTTAACAAGCCACAGTTTGCAATCTTGAACCTTGCTGTTGGTGGAAAGATCATTGGTAACAATAACCAACCGGTTCGTCTAACTGATATCAACACTGACACCAAGACCATGGAAATTGACTACATCAGGTATTCAAGCCTCGATGGCTATGGCACCATCATCCGTTACTAGTTAGGTACCTATTGAAACTTCGCGTTGTTGCTGCATTACTGCTATCTAGCTTCTTGCTAGGAACGGCTCAGGCCAATGCGGTTTCTGTTGTTCCTAAGGCGACACGGGTTGTTGTTTCAACTACAAGCACAACAGCTAAAGTGTCATGGCCTGCATTCGCCAAGTCAAAAGTGACTGCGATTAAGGTTGTCGCAACTGCCGGTTCCGCAAAGGTAACCAAGTCTTTGGCTAACTCTGCAACCAGCCATGTCTTCTACAACCTGAAGTCATACACCCTATACACCTTCTCGGTTACTGCATACTTCGGATCTAGAGCCGGAGCTGCTGTCACATACAAGTTGAGAACTAAAGCTAAGCCTTCCTTGCTATACAACTCCATCTTCTTCGGAGCTCCTGAAGACATGGTGGTTGGTGATGACGATCAGCAACTCTTCGCTCTACCAAATGGTGGAGAAACAACTTTCACCACAACTACCCCTACCAAATGCAGCATCATCGACAACATGTATCTTCACCCAATTGCTATGGGTGAATGTGTTGTTGTTGCCTCAAACCCAGGTGATGCTTACTACAAAGCTGCTGAACCAATCTCACACAGCGTGACCATCACTGCTCCAATTGCTTCTCTAAACAAGACCCTGCTTTGGGAAGACAATTTTGATGGTCTAACCGGATCTGGACCAAACTCAGCTAACTGGTCAATCACAACCGGTGATGGTTGTGGGACTTCAGCAGGTTGTGGCTGGGGTAATGGTGAATCTGAAGCCTATGCAGCTTGTGCTAACAAGCACGATGGCAACGGCGAACTGGTCATTACAGCTTCAACACCAACAGGGGATCCGAACTGTAAGAGTAACAAGACTTGGACCAGCGGTAAGTTCACTACCTTTGGTAAGAAGCACTTTAGCTATGGATACTTCGAAGCCAGGCTGAAGATGCCTGCCGGTGGTGGAACCTGGCCAGCCTTCTGGACTCTAGGAACAAACATCAACTCAGTTCCATGGCCTGCCTGTGGAGAGCTAGACATCATGGAGTATGCCGGTAACGTTCCGCTACGAACTACCTCTGCTGCTCACTACGCAAACAGTGGTGGTGCTCACGAATACAAGAGCGGTGCAATCATCAACAACACCGAACTCTCTGAGGAATATCACACCTACGGCATGCTCTGGTTACCTAATGAAGTAACTTTTGTCTTTGATGGCCGACCAGTTTTGATCTTGAAGAAGTCAGACACTGGTCTATCTCGATGGCCTTTTGGTCCTAACGCTCAAGGCGTTCACCCGAAGATGTATTTGATCTTCAACCTAGCTATGGGTGGTAACTATGGTGGAGCTATTGACAGTGGCCTTCGCAAGGCAACTTTCCACATTGACTACGCTCGCTATTACAGCGTGGATGGTTACGGTGAAGTCCCAACTAACTAGGGTTGACCTTAGTAGCTTCACCATCACGTGCATCAGCATCTTCAACCTGGAGCATTGCTGTCCAGACATCGTGTAATGCTGCAACAAAATCCCAACCCCTCACCTGCGAAACCTTGGTCTTGAAGTTGTGATAATCGATGTCTAATGCTTCTTCAGTAACCCAGTTGGCAAAGACCTCTGGCTTTACAAAGGTGCGATATGGGTAGTCGCCATCTGGGGATTTAGCAATCTCTGCTTCAGCGAATTCTGCTAATCCGGCTAACGATTCCCGATCTCTAGCTCTGACCGTAATGAAGTCAGGGTATTCCTTTTTTCGAACTGCACTCACAAAACCATCTTTAGTAAATATCCACATAGCTATCTCCTCTTTTCAAGATAGATAACTACAAAATGGAGAAAATTATTCTCCAGATGATTAGTTCTGTGGGAAGCCTAGATTGATACCACCGTGGCTTGGATCTAACCAACGACTGGTAACTGTCTTTTCTCTAGTAAAGAAGTGCACACCTTGTAAACCGTGAGCCTTGGTGTCACCAAACAGTGAGCTCTTGAAGCCACCGAATGAGTAGTAAGAGACAGGAACTGGGATTGGCACGTTGATACCGATCATCCCCACCTCGACCTCGTTCTGGAATCTTCTAGCCGCTCCACCGTCGTTGGTAAAAATTGCAGTTCCATTACCGTAGCGACCCTCGTTGATAATCTGCAAACCTTCTTGATAGGTCTTAACACGAACAACCGATAGCACTGGGCCGAAGATCTCATCCTGATAGACCTTAGAGCCTGTTGAAACATTGTCAATCAGTGTTGGACCTAACCAGAAACCATTGCCATCGCCATCAACTGCTATGCCTCGACCATCAACAACAACTGTTGCCTTATCGGCAATTGCTATGTCGATGTAACTTGAGACTTTATCTCGGTGCTCTTTAGTAATCAGTGGGCCCATGTCACAGTTTCTTCTACCGTCACCGACCTTGAGATCTTTCATACGAGAAGCGATCTTCGCGACTAATTCATCCGCTATCGGTTCAACCGCAACAACAACTGAAATGGCCATGCAACGCTCACCAGCTGAACCAAACCCAGCATTAATTGCTGAGTCAGCAACGAGATCTAAATCGGCATCAGGCAGAACAAGCATGTGGTTCTTAGCCCCGCCTAGAGCCTGAACCCTCTTGCCGTGGGCTGTTCCTGTCTCATAGACATACTGAGCAATTGGTGTTGAACCAACAAAGCTAATTGCTTGGACGTCAGGATGCTTCAGTAATGAATCAACTGCGACCTTGTCACCCTGGAGCACATTGAAGACTCCATCGGGTAGTCCTGCTTCCTTTAGTCTCTCTGCAATCCAAATTGCTGCGGATGGGTTCTTCTCAGAAGGCTTTAGAACAACTGTGTTACCAGCAGCGATAGCAATCGGGAAGAACCACATTGGCACCATTGCTGGGAAGTTGAATGGGCTAATGATTCCAACAACACCTAAAGGTTGCTTGATGGAATAAACATCAATTGAAGTTGAGACTGATTCACTGTATGAACCCTTGAGCAGGTTAGCCATGCCAGTTGCAAACTCGACTACCTCGAGCCCTCTGGTTACTTCACCTAAAGCATCAGGCAGAGTCTTACCGTGCTCTTCAGTAACGATTGCTGCTAGCTCTTCTTTCTTAGCATTCAAAATTTCTCTGAAGTTGAACATAATCTGCTGACGCTTAGTCAAAGATGTATCGCGCCAGGCAGGGAAGGCAGCACTTGCAGCCTTGATTGCAGAGTTGGCATCAGATTCTTCTGCCAAGGCAACTTCACGAACTATTACTCCAAGGGCTGGGTCAAAAACATTACCAACGCGATTGCTTGAGTTATCAACTAGCTTGCCGTTGATGTAGTGCATGACTTTAGTCATGGAGTTTCCTTAGTTTGTAATTGTTCGACCTAGAGCCAAGACTCTAAATCCGGCTCTCTGCCACTTAGCAACATCCAACACATTGCGACCATCAATAATCAACTTATTTGAAACAGAAACAGTTGTTGGATCAAGATCTCGATACTCTTTCCATTCAGTTGCTAGAACAACAGCATCAGCTGAATCAAATGCTTTGTGAAGATCTTGCTCAACAGCAAGTTCTGGATGCTTCACGCTAACTCCGTGCAGTGCAACTGGATCATGAACCACAACATTTGCACCTGCAGCCTTGGCTAGTAAAGCAATGGAAAGCGCTGGTGAATCTCTAACATCATCGCTGTCTGGCTTGAAAGCTGCTCCGAGAATCAGCACCTTCTTGTTCTTCAAGTCTCCAAGTTCCTGCGTTAACAAATGAATTACTCGATCTCTTCTACGCAGGTTGATGTTGTCTATTTCTTTTAGATAGGCAACAGACTGGCCAACACCTAGTTCTTCTGCGCGAGCCATTAGCGCTCTAATGTCCTTAGGTAAACAACCGCCACCGAAACCAACACCGTTGCGTAAGAACTTATTGCCAATTCTCTCGTCGTAGCCGATCGCAGTTGCCAGTTGAGTAGCATCAGCACCTGAGACCTCAGCTATTTCTGCCATTGCGTTGATAAATGAGATTTTCGTAGCAAGGAATGCATT
>JBBAML010000016.1:17692-19588 GCA_040402515.1 Rhodoluna sp. | reverse complement strand
AGAGCATCTTCTCGAAGGTATGGAGCTAAATCTCTAATTGCAGACTCTAGATAAGAGGTATCAGCTGCAAGAGATCCCGCTTTCTGAGGTGTCCCAACACAGATGAAGTGAATGTCCGCATCCCCTGAGCTCTCATCGTGCCCTGCCTTGAATTCAATCCGGCCTAGAGCGATCTGCTCTGCAAGTGCTTCATCGAGACCTGGCTCAAAGAACCCAGCCTTACCTTGAGCTAGAGAATCAAGTTTCTGTTGGTTTGGTTCAATACCGATAACCTGATGGCCAACTTTAGCCATAGCAACGGCATGGGTTGCACCTAGGTACCCCAACCCAATAACAGTGATTTTCATGGCCATGGGGCAAGTCTATCTAGCGGAGATTAACAACTCAGTTTGTGACGTGTAAAACGAATTCATTGCTGGTGACTATGCCGCTAGGAGTTTGGATCTCTGCTCGATAGACGATGTCCCCAGCTTTAGCAGGGTGGACCTTGAATACCACTGTGCTGTTATCTGGTTTCTTAGAGGTGTATTTCTTGATGACTTGCCAAGCGCCATTAGTTCTACCCTCTAGTTGAATGGCATAACTCTTGCCCGACTTATCGTTGAGGTTTAGAGCAAGACCTAGAGGAACTCGGTCATTAACTTTCCAAGTGGTTTGTTCAGTGCCATAGAGCTTTAGTAATGCTTCGTATTGTTTAGGTTGAGCTGCCAGCCAAGATCCAAACATGATTGAGGCAACGAGTAATGCGAAGGCAGCTAAAGAAGCGATTACCCAAGTTCCTGGCTTTACTCGCTTTAGAGACTTCATAGATTGTTTTCGGCTCTAAAGACGTGCACAACAGCATTAGCGTGACCATGCCCCATGCCATGTTCTTCCTTTAGAAAGTTAACCTGCTCAAGGTGCTTCTTATCCTTGACTTTCTTAAGTTCTTTCATCCAGAAAGCTATGGGTTTGCCATATTTAGCTTCGATGGAAGGGAAGTAGCTTTTAGGGCCTTTTACTTTTTCGTCCATGAATAAAACTCTAGCAACGTGCCTCCACCATACAATCAAGATATGAATATCAATTACCTAAGAAGAGTCTTGGCCACCGGAGCAACAGTCTTTGGCTTGAGTGCTCTTTTCCTACTAATTGCTCCTGCGCTATTCAACGAACTACTTGGTTTTACCACTACCTCAGAACTTGAGTGGTCAATGCGCATGATTGCAATCACTCTGCTTGCGCTTTGTGGAAACATGCTTTCTGTTTCACTCAAGGGAACTGATGACTCAGTCATCTTCTCGGCCAGAGTGATGACCCTCTCTGCTGCAGCTCTTGGAACGTTAACCCTGTTGATTCCTGTTACAACATTGACTTGGTTCGACTATGTCTATGCAGCTATAGGTTTTGGGTTTAGCCTTGCTTACCTAATTGGTTTAGCAAGATCACCTAGAAACAACCCACCAACAACCAACCGCTAGAGAACTACGCTGTCACCGTCTTTAGGTGCACGAGAGTTCCAACCAAGTTTCTGATGAACTAGATCACTAAAGGATTCAGCAACCCCAGATTCTCCGTGAACTACAAAAACATTTACTGGAGCCTCAACGGCAGTTCCTAGCCAAGCAATTAGTTCTGTTGCATCAGCGTGAACAGAGAACTCAGCTATCTGCTCGACTCTTGCATTCACTGAAACCAATTCACCGTGCATCTTCACTTCTGCTGCACCATCAACCAGCGCTCTACCTCTAGTTCCAATGGCTTGGTACCCGACCAAAATTACAGTGTGCTTAGGGTTCGGTAGCATTTGGCGAAGGTGGTGAACCACACGCCCACCAGTTCCCATACCAGAAGCTGAAATGATGATGCAGGGTTGTTGGGGGTTATTGATGGTCTTAGATTCATCAACGCTGTGTA
>JBBAML010000016.1:0-17592 GCA_040402515.1 Rhodoluna sp. | reverse complement strand
TGGTGTATTCAGTTGAATGAATCTTCCCCTTGAAGCCTTGCTGAACCAACTTTGGGATGTAACCACAGTGGTCTAGATGAGCATGGGTTAGCAACACCGCTGAGATTGTTGAAGCATCAACAGCAAGGGGTTCCCAGTTCTTAAGGCGAAGTTCTTTCAAACCCTGAAACAAACCGCAGTCAACCATGATCTTGGTTTCACCGCAGCTTAGTAAGAACCGGCTACCGGTAACTGTGCCGGCAGCACCTAGAAAAGTAATTGTTGGTTGTTGTGTATTCCCCGCAGATGTATTCATTCTTGAAGTTTATTGCCGTATGGGTGCGAGAATCAGAGAATGCAGTCAAACTGGAGCAAATACCGGTTCGTAACCTATTCCCTCTTCGCTGCTGTTTGTGGATTTGTTCTTGATCAAATGAAACTAACTACAGAAGCAAAGTTTGTATGGGCTTCTGGAGCGCTATTAGGTTTAGTGCTTGCTGTGAACTGGTTGATTCGAGCTATCAGGGATAAAGCCTTAGGAAGCGATGTACTCGCTGTTATTTCTATAATCGCGACGGGACTAACAGATGAATGGTTTGCTGCCAGCATCATCTCAGTAATGCTTGCAACGGGAAGAGCGCTTGAGATTTGGGCTGAAGGAAGGGCAAGCAAACATCTAGATGCACTTGTCTCTAGAGCACCGCACAATGCTCAGGTTCTTATCAATGATCAATATGTTGATACCCCAATCAACGAAGTGAAGGTTGGTTCGCTAATCCTGATCAAAGCTGGTGAAGTGGTTCCGTTGGATGGCATCTTGCAAGCGGAAGGGCTCTTCGATGAATCAGCCCTAACTGGTGAACCCTTACCAATATGGCGCGATAAAGAAACCGAAGTGCGATCAGGTGTTGTCAATGCGGGATCAAGTGTTCACATAAGAACCACTACTACCTCTGCAGATAGCACCTACGCAAATCTAATCAACCTGGTTGCAGCAGCAAAACAGCAAGCAACGAAAGGTGTGAGATTAGCCAATAAGTGGGCAGTCCGATTTGTTCCGCTAGCACTACTTATGGCGCTAAGCACCTGGCAAATTTCAGGAAATCTAAAGCAGGCGGTTGCAGTCATTGTTGCAGCGACTCCGTGCCCACTTATCTTGGCCGTGCCCGTGGCTATCGTGGCCGGTATATCAAGAGCTGCAAGAGTCGGTGTGATTATCAAAACAGGTTCGGCTCTTGAGAAGTTAGCCAAAGTCGAAGTTGTCCTCCTAGATAAGACTGGAACTGTTACCCACGGTGGTCCAAGTATTACTGAAATGGTTTGGGCGAAAGATATCAACTCTGAACAAGCCCTTAGCTTGGCCGCTTCACTGGAACAACACAGTTCAAACGTTGTTGGCAGAGCTCTGGTGGAATTTGCTAAACAAAGACAGCTCCCCTTCTCTCCTGTAACGGAAGTTGTTGAAATACCGGGACATGGATTAACTGGAGTAGTTTCGGGTAAACAGATTTCGGTTGGCCAACCTAAACTGCCACTAGCAAGTTGGGCGACTATCACAAGCACACTCTTGGTAGAAATCGCTCTCGATAATGCGGTTGTTGGTTATTTAGGTCTAAGTGACCCGCTCAGACACGACGCTGTGAAGACCATCCAAGATCTAAAAGACTTAGGGGTAAGAAGAATTCTTCTAGTCTCAGGCGACAGAGAAAAAACAGTGTCTGAGGTTGCTGAGGAGTTGGGTGTAACCAAATACTTTGCTGAATGCTCGCCAACTTCAAAGCTTGAACTGCTCCTTGCTGAAAAACGATCAGTCAAAGGCTCAGTCGTGGTGGTCGGAGATGGCATCAACGATGCACCGGCTCTGGCAGCAGCAGACATTGGTGTTGCGATGGGAGCTCGAGGTGCGACCGCTGCGAGCCAAAGTTCAGATGTTGTAATCATCGAGGACTCATTTAGAAAACTTGCTGAAGCAATCCAAATCTCGAAGACCGCAACTAACCGTGCACTGCAAGCAAGCTCACTTGGTATGGCTTTGGCTCTTGTGGCAATGCTCGGTGCAGCATTTGGATATCTAACCCCAAGTCAGAGTGCAATAGTTCAAGAGTTTATTGATGCTGCTGCTATCGGGCTGGCTTTAGTTGGAGCTACTGCGCGTAAGTAAAGCTGTTGTTACTTGATCCATAGCGCTTAGGGATTGGAATAGTCACGCTGTCTCCACGTCTATACCAGTTGGGGACATCTCCCATAGTCGCGGTAAATCTCACTGAGTGAGCACCCTTGACCTTCGTGAAGTTAAACCTTTGGGAAGTCCACCTTTTAGTATCTCTACTCGCAACTACGCGACCGTCAATGTCTAAGAATTCGATGAGTGTGCCATTGGATTCATAGTTTGGGTTAACCTCACAGGTATATGAGGTTTGGATTGGTTTCCTCAAGCAGTAACCGGCAGGTGCTCCAAGTGGAGCAAAAGAAAGCGTTATTGGATCACTTGGTGGGCTGAATGAGTCACCCCAGATGTCGCGACCCACCTCAACAAATCGGTATGAGAAAGTTTTCCCATTCGCATCCTCGTTTGGTTGAACACCAACCATGATTCTTGAACCTTGATAGTCGTATCTCATAAACAAACCATCTGATCTATACACTCGCCAATAGTTATCTGGATTTGTTAGTTCAGCTTCAAAGCGAATATATGTTGCGGTAACTTCTGCTACTCGAATGTTCGTAGGTTTGGGAGGTGCATGATCCAAAAGCCTAAAGCTCAGGTATTGGCTATGCATGATTGGGTTACCCGAGCAGTCTTCGTTTGGTCGAGCGCTAACTGAGAAAGCGGATGGTTGCCCCAAATTTCCAACGACCTCTAGATAAGTGTCAGTTGTGCAGACCATAGTGCCATCTGGTTTGTACCTGTACTCATAAGCGAGAGCTCCGGGTACTGAATCCCACTCAAACCTGATTGCATCATCAGCTAGATATCGAGTTCTGACTGGAATGTAGTTGGTTCCTTGCAAAATGCTTCCGGAAAAAACTTGACTAGGCTCGCCGATAGTCCCGTCAGGACTTACCAGCCTAAACTTTCCAGAGATTGGACCAAGTTGGATGCTTGTTGGGCATGTAAATAAGTATGGCCTGTCGATAGCTGTCTCAAGCGCGGGGCTGTATCCCTTGCAAGGGATCGCGTGTCCATCTTCAAACTCAAACAATGCACCTATCGCTGACATCCAATTGTTTGCCAGCCAGGGAATGCTTGGATCAGATAGAGCAAGATCCCCTGTTCTGAAAGTTATCTCATCACTCAAGAAACGGTGCTCAACAACGTTAGGTGCTAGGGGGACAGTCCCAGCTCTAAGCATCGCCAGAGCTGGCGTAGAAACAGAAATTCCTCTAACTAACTGAACCGCAAAACTCTGTTTAGTTTCTCCACTGAAGGTGTAAGGGCTTGAGGCGTTTCTTGCCATTAACTTACTGTTGACATATACATCTGCGTTAGCCCCAGCCCAAGTCACAGCTACCGAAGTCGCAGTTGTGCTAAGTAAAGGAGCTGCAAAGGTATTGTTGTCTGCTATTCGGCGTGCTAGCACAACCGCTTTATCAGCTGCAACTAGCCCAGCACCTGTGAAATACCCCTGAGGGAGATTCGAGTCAACTTCATTCACGCAAGTTCTCTTGCCTGTTACTTCATCCGGTGCACAACTTTCCCAAACTTTTGGCTTCGTTTCCAAAGCGGGTCTAGTGCTCGCCTGCAAAACTGCTTGCACCTGATCGGGAGTTAGGTTTGGATTAGCTTCAAGTACTAGAGCTGCAACTCCTGCAATAAAAGGTGTTGCAGCAGATGTTCCACCAAACCCATTTGTTACACCAATTGGGTCATGGCCAACAATGGCAACTCCTGGGGCTAGTAGATCTAAATTTGGGCCCCAACTAGAAAACGAAGCTCTTGCGCCAGATTCACTAGATGCTCCTGCACCAATTGATCCGGGAATGGGGAACATGGCATAAGAGTCCTCCGTGATGCGTCCCTGTGTGCACCAAGTATTCAAGCCCCAGTTTTCATATGTTGAACAGCCAGAGTTACCCATGGCTATAACAACAACTACACCTTGACGAGTAGCATCTGCCAGAGTGGCAATCATCTCGGGGTCAAAGTTTCCACCAAAGCTCATACTGATTACATCAGCATCTTGCTGAACTGCCCAGGTTATAGCGCGCTTAGCTGCCTCTGAGTCACACCACATCAAGTAACAAACTCGGCCAATGATCAATGAAGCCCCTGGTGCTATCCCTCCGACTCCAGTACTTGGATCGTAGTCAGCGGCAACAGAAGAAGCTGTCAGAGTTCCATGCTCCGGGAATGGTGGTTGGCTAGGTTGAAAGTCTTTGTAGAGAATTACTTTCTCAGAGAGACCAGGTGTTGTTAGAGAGATGCCGCTATCGAGGACAGCAACCTTAACGCCTTTACCTGTTGCCCCCATTTCATGGGCTGTCTTTCCGCCCATGGCATTGATGGCCCACTCGTTGTGTGCGCTGAGTGTTCCAAACTCAGGCCAGTATGGAACATATTCAGCGGCTGCAGGAGAGATGGTAGATGAACCTAAACATAGTGAAACCAGTGCGGTCACTACTTTGGTGACTAGCTTCATCTGAGCCTCCGCTGCAAAGGTTTGGCTCCAGTCTATTTCCCTTACCGGAAACAGCGTTCATAACGCTTTAGTATCGAGCCGTTAGTCGCTGTGCCTGTATTACTGCGCTCTCACTAGGCTTTTCCAATGACCTCTAAAAACAATGTCGTTGTTCTGCTTGTTCGCTTAGCTCTAGCTATCGCACTCTTCGGAAGTGTGTATTGGCAGGTGAGCGACAGAATGATGCACAACTTGTTTAGACCAACTGAATACTTTGCATACTTCACAATCACTTCTTCTTTGCTAACCGCAGTTGTCCTGACTCTTTCAGCAATTCAACTATTCAGAGGTATTGCCGAGACAAAGTTGATGAGCCTTTCCCGCCTGACCATGGCTGACTCAATGGTCATTGTTGGGGTCATCTATAACGCTTTGCTTAGAGGTGGAGATCCTGACCCTAGAGATATTGGCTATGCCTGGCCACAACTGCCGAATGAGATCCTGCACACCTACGTGCCTATCCTGATCTTCATTGAGTGGATGCTCACAAGAACAACTATTGCTCTAAAGCTCAACCAGGCTTTCTGGGTTCTCATCTACCCACTAGCTTGGTTAGCATTCTCAATTGCCAGAGGGCTTATCCAAGGCTGGTGGCCATACTGGTTTATTGACCCTCAGTATGGAATTGGCACACAGTCAACATGGATTGTTGTTATTGCTGCCATGTTCAGTATTTTGGCTCTTGGATTTATCCCAGCCCAAAGGGCACTAGCCAAGCGCTAATAGTTTCTGGCTTAGCCTTAGAACATGATTGACTTCTCTGCGCCTGATTTTGTAGTTAACCCTTACCCAGCTCTTACTGAATTGCGTAAGTCAGAATCACCCATCTGGCATGAGGGTTTAGGTATCTGGTTAGCAGCTAAACACCGTGATGCTAACGCTGTGCTAAGAACTAAAACCCTGGGAAGAATCTTTACCCCTAGAGATCCAGAATCAGAGTGGAACGAGTTCAACTGGTTACACTCAGACAGCATCCTTGATTCAGAACCACCTAAGCACACCAGATTGCGTTCCCTTGTTGGTAAAGCATTCTCCAGATCAAGAATCGAATCACTCAAACCAGAGATTGAACGTCTGGCTGGATTACTACTAGACCAAGCTGAATCAAAACTTAACACAACTGGTTCCTTCGATTTGATTGCTGACTATGCCGAGCCCCTTCCTGTGAAAGTAATTGCTGCGCTTCTAGGTTTTCCAGATGAGAATGAGCATCTACTTAGACCTTGGTCTCAGGCGATAGTGAAGATGTATGAGGTTAACCCATCTGAAGAGGCTCAAGCCGAAGCAAGAACGGCAGCTCATGAGTTTGCCGAATACGTCAGGTCACTAATGATCGACCGTAAAGCTAAACCAGGTGAGGACCTAATCAGCGAATTGGCTTCCGTCGAAGAAGCTGGGGAGAAACTAAACACTCAAGAGCTAATTGCAACATGTGTCCTATTACTAAACGCAGGACATGAGGCAAGCGTGAATGGTTTTGGTAATGGCATCGTTGCCGCATTAGAACGTGAAGATCAAGCCAAACTGTTGAGAGAAGACCCTAGAGGAGTTACTGATACCGCTATCGAGGAATTCCTTCGCTTTGATGCTCCCCTTCAGTTGTTTGAGAGAACAGCAACTCAAGATACCGAAGTCGGCGGTGTTACCGTTCTTGAAGGACAAAAGATTGCCTCACTCCTAGGCTCAGCTAATAGAGATGAAACCGTCTTTGAGAACCCAGAGCAGATGGATATCACCAGAGAGAACAATCCACAGATAGGTTTTGGGGCTGGAATCCATTTCTGCCTAGGTGCACCGTTGGCAAGACTAGAGCTAAGTGCCTCTCTCCCCATGCTTTTTGAACGCTTCCCTACAATTCAACTCGCCCAAGAACCGGTTCGCAGGGACACCTTTGTATTGCGCGGTTACGAGACAGTTCCCGTCAAATTAGTCGATATTTAGCCAAATCTAAGTGTTTTAGGGCTTGTAACGAATTGGTAACTCGCATTTCTACAGCCGTTTCGTTTCCAAATGCTGAGAGTATCCTTGGAATGCAGTCCCCAAAGTCGGGTGATCTTCTGGTTTGCCCGACCTAACTAATTAGGAAAGGCTACAAAAAATGGATCAAATTGGAGTGCTATCTTTCGCTCTGACTGGTTACGAATTCAGTGCTGTTTACAACATTCTGTCACTGGGTCTAGCTAGCATGCTATTCACATCTCTGTTCTTGTTCATTGCAAGAGAGAGAGTTCTACCTAAGTACCGCCTTGCAGTTATGGTCTCAGCAACAGTTACATCAATCGCTGCTTACCACTACTTCCGAATGTTTGACTCATTCAACCACGGTTACGGAATCAACGAATCAAGCACAGTTGCAGCAACAATGGGCAAGAACATGCTTGACTTCGGTGCAGCTAACTACAACGTTGGCTACCGTTACATCGACTGGCTACTAACAGTTCCACTACTTCTAGTGGAGCTAGTTGCAGTTCTAGGTCTAGTCAAGGCTATTCAGTCTTCACTTCTAAAGCGTCTAGTTCCTGCTGCAGCAGCGATGATCATCCTTGGTTACCCTGGTGACGCAAAGCTTGACCTATTCGGTCTAGCTCCAAGCATGTGGGGTCTACTATCAACCATCCCATTCCTATACATCATGTATGTACTATGGGTTGAGTTGACCAAGAGCCTTGCAGCACAGTCAGAGAAGGTCCGCAAGATGTTCCTTGCTCTAAGACTTCTTTTGATCGCTACTTGGGGTGTTTACCCAATCACCTTCATCCTTGCAATGGCAAGCGAAGGCGCACCAACAGCTTCTGAAGTTGTTGCTCGCGAAGTCGGATACAGCATTGCTGACATCTTGGCTAAGTGTCTATTCGGTCTGATGATCTTTGCGATTGCTCGCATCAAGTCAGCTGAAGAGAGCAAAGAGCACGCAGCAGCTGAAGGTCACTAGTCAATAGCTAAACCTTAAACGAGTAGGGCCACCGGAAACGGTGGCCCTATTTGTTTTAACGTCTAGTAGCTGATTGCGATTTCTTCGCCAACAGCGGCCTTAACCATAGGAATTACCTTTGTGGCGTAAAGCTCGATTGACTTCATCAAGAGGCTGTGCGGCATTGGACCATTGGAATACTTCAAGTCGAAACGATTAGCGCCAGTTGATTCAATAGCGTGAATGATCTTCTGAGCAACAGTCTCTGGAGAGCCGACATACAAAGAACCGTTCGTTACTTCGTTGTCGTAGTGCTCGTAGGTCATTGGGCCCCAGCCACGTTCACGCCCGATTCTTCCGAATGCTGTTTGGTAGTGAGGCCATAGTTCTTTAGCTGCTTGCTCATCGGTATCTGCGATGTGCCCTGGCGAGTGAATACCCACAGCTAGCTGCGGTTGATCAAAGCGCTTGAGTGACTCTCGGTATAGACCAACGAATGGTTGGAAGCGTTCTGGGTCTCCGCCGATAATTGCTAAAGCAAGGGTTGCTCCGTGCTTTGCAGCTCTAATAACTGAGTGAGGTGAACCACCAACGCCAACGCGAAGAGGGATTCTGCCGCCTTCTGTCTTTGGGTAAATCTGCTGGTTAGTTAGTGAGGCTCTGGTCTCTCCCTGCCAGGTGACAGGACCTTCTTTTAGGAGTTCGACTAGAAGGTCAAGTCTCTCCTCGAAGAGCTTCTCATAATCACTTAGTTCAAAGCCAAATAGCGGGAAGCTCTCGGTGAATGAGCCTCTACCAGCAGTGATCTCTGCTCTCCCGTTACTCAAAGCATCGATGGTTGCAAAGCGCTGGTATACCCTAACTGGGTCTTCACTTGAGAGCACTGTAACGCCGGTGCCTAGTTTGATTTGCTTAGTAACAGTTGCAATACCGGCAAGCAATGTGTCAGGAGCAGAGACTGCGTAATCGTCTCTGTGGTGTTCACCGATGTTGAAGTGGTCCAGTCCAAGTTGATCAGCTAGTACTGCCTGTTCAACTACATTTCTAATAGCCTGACCGGCTGTCTGCTTTTGACCGTTGTCATCAACTGTCATGTCACCAAAGGTATCTAGACCAAATTCAAGGGGAAGCTTTTCACTCATAAGACAAGATTAGACTGAAGCCCGATTTTAGTCAAGGGGGGCTTTACTGTTTTATTCTGCCGCTGCTAACTGACCGCAAGCACCGTCAATTTCTTTACCTCTGGTGTCTCGCAGTGTTGTTGGGATGCCGGCCTTCTCAAGAGTCGAGACGAATAGTCTTGTTGCCTCTGGTGTTGAAGCAGTCCAAATAGAGCCAGGTGTTGGGTTAAGTGGAATTGGATTTACGTGCACCCAACCCTTGCCTCGAGCATTTAACTTCTGCCCCAAGAGTTCAGCTCTCCACTGATGATCGTTCATATCTTTGATCAGTGCGTATTCGATAGAAACTCTTCTGCCGGTTGCGTCAAAGTATGCCTTAGCGGCATCTAGTGCTTCATCAACTTTCCATCTCGAGTTAACTGGGATTAGTTCATCTCTAAGTTCGTCATCAGGGGCATGCAGTGAAAGTGCAAAGGTAACCGGAATATGTTCTTCAGCTAGTTTCTGAATTGCTGGGACTAAACCGACTGTTGAAACGGTGATGTTTCTAGCAGACATACCCAGACCCTCAGGTTGGTTACCAACCATGGTTCTTACTGCAAGCATGAGTCGGTTGTAATTAGCTAGTGGTTCACCCATACCCATGAAGACAATGTTTCCAACTCGCTCTTCGTGTTCAGTTGCCTTCTTACCACCTAAGCCACCAGCAGCGATTACAGCATTAGCTTGAACAATCTGATCAACAATCTCACCAGCAGTCATGTTACGAGTTAGGCCTGCCTGACCAGTTGCACAAAAAGGACAGTTCATTCCACAGCCAGCTTGAGAGCTAACACAGAGAGTAATGCGACCTGGGTATCGCATTAGAACAGATTCAACTAAAGCACCATCGAATAATCTCCAGAGGAACTTGATGGTGTCGCCATTATCTGTTTGTAATCTCTTCACTTCTGTTAGTAGTGGAGGCAGGAAAGTTTTGACTAATTCTGCTCTACCCTCTTGAGGAAGATCAGTCATGTCTTCTGGGTTAGCTGTGTAGTGAGTGAAATAGTGTTTCTCGATTTGTTTCACTCTGAATGCTGGAACACCTAGCTCTTTAGCTTTAGCTGCTCTCTCATCTTTGTCCATGTCAACAAGATGAACCGGAGGTGTTTGTCTTCTAGGTTTAGCTTCGAATTCAAGTAGTGGTCTGCCGGAGGCATCCTTCTTCTGTTGCCAACCTTCGGTAGCAGGCTTTACCTGACGTGAGTCGGTCATGTAAAGCTCCTAAGAAATAAAGATGTTGTTGAAGATTATGGTGTTGGTCTACCGGCATACCTAAAGAGGTCACCGTAACGAAGCGGAGCAATTCTCACAGGTTTAGTTGGGTTCGGTGCTTCAAGCATCATGCCATCACCCAAATACATCACAACGTGATATTTGTCACCGTTGAAATCATCTGTGTATGAGTACCACATCAGATCTCCAGCAACCGCTTCCTTGATTGGAACGAGTCTTCGTTTACCAGCCATGTTATAGAACTGGTTAGTTGCAGAGTGAGTACCAATGTATGTTCCTGCTGCAGCGTAACTAGCTTTTGTAATTCCACTGCAGTCCCAAATGTTTGGCCCCATACCGCCTAGAACATATCTCTCACCAAGTTGTTGTTTCGCAAAAGCAAAAGCGATGTTTACCTTGTCAGTGTTTGGTGCTCCAACTTCATAAAGACTAGGTGCATCGATTGGACCTGGCAGATTGTTTTGTCTTGCTTCATCGATAAGACCTTGGATACGCTGCTGCTCTAGGGATTCTGAAATGTTCTCGAGAGTTGCTAGCTGTGCAGTAAAGGTTCTGTTCAGAGCTTTTTGTTCTTCGACTTTAGTTCTAAGTTCTGCTGCAGCTGATTCAGCTTCTTGTAAAGCAGTCTTAGCTTCTTGAGTCTTGATGACCAATTCTGCTTTAGCGTCTTTTAGTTGGCTCTCTAGTGAACTCGCATACTGTTGGCGCTGAATAGCATCTTGATAAATCTGATCGCTTGACTGAGCGATCTTCTCTTGAGCGCCTAATTGGTAAAGCAGGTTTCCTGCTTTTTCAGAGTTCAAGAACAGGTTTAGTGAGGTTCCGGCTGAACCATCACGCCACATCTGGCTAGCAATCTGAGCCAGTTGGGTCTGGGCCTGTTCGGCTTCTGCTGCTGCTGCCGCAACCTTCTTCTCAAGGTCAGATACTTTAGCTGCGATGGCAGCTTCTTCGTCTCGAGCTTGGTTGTATTTCTCAGCCTTGATCATGGCTGTCTTCTCTAGGGCAATCTGCTCCACGGTGAGGTCGGCGATGATGCCTTGAATGCGCTCAACCAGGGCTTTCTTTCTGGTGACGCTATTTCTGGCATCCTGGACCTCTTGCTCCGAAGGGTAAGGCTTATCGGCAAAGGCTGATTGAACTGCAACGCCGCCAAAAGTGAGTCCAGCCACCATTGCTGACGCTAGAACACGCTTACGCAGGGACTTCAAAGCCTTCACCTCCTTTATTTCATTGACCTTTATCTAAACTAACACCGCGGGGCTAAATAGTGAGGTTGCATTACCCCCAAATAGCCAGTAACCTTGGCTCTTGGTGCTCTTTAAGCTCCATCGCTTTGACGGCCCCATCGTTTAGTGGCCTAGGACGCTGCCCTTTCACGGCAGTAGCACGGGTTCGAATCCCGTTGGGGTCACCAAGCGATGAGTGTTATAGAAGTACTTCTGGTCCTGTAGCGCAGTTGGTTAGCGCGCCGCCCTGTCACGGCGGAGGTCGCGGGTTCAAGTCCCGTCAGGATCGCTGCGATGTAAATCGCTCAGCCTGATTTAGGTTGAGGCTGGGTAGCTCAGTTGGTAGAGCGAACGACTGAAAATCGTTAGGTCCGCGGTTCAATCCCGCGTCCAGCCACCACATCTTCGATGGCTTCAACTCTTGAAGTTTCCCCCGCAATAAAAATCAATTCCTTATTTAGTCGCTCCCCGACTTCACCGACTTTAGCTCCAGCCTTGTTATAGATCCCAATCTGAGATCCGATGTATCGCTTGTAGTCAAATTCAAGCAATGCAACGCTCTCATGTCCTGCAGCCAGCATCGCCTCTGCAATATCTATTGGTTCAACCCAAGATTCATTGTTGTATGAGACGACCAAGGTCTTGGTCTTTGCATTGAGGATCACATCTTTGAATGCCCCTGGCATCTTTCTTCTCTTGTTGAAGACCGAGTGATTGACTGTTGCCCTAGAGTCCAGCCTCTTCATGGCAACCCCGTAAGCCGGTGGCTTATCCCATCGAACTAGGGTCTCCCAGATGTGATAGTTGGTGAAGTAACGGTGTTGGTTATAGGGAGGGTCCATATAGAAGAGGTCTACCTCAGGTAAGTCCTTTACTACGTTCTCAGCTAACCCAAGAATGCTCTTCCCTGTCCCAGGAATAAGTTCTGGAACTTTCAGTTCCAAATCATTGCCCGAGCGGTGAGACCAATTCTTGAGGTAAGCCATCTGCTGGCCTGTGGTGCTGTCTACTCGGTCAGCTGCCAACATCAAAGATGTAAGCAGAATAGGGAAATCCTTATCGTCTTTAAAGTTCTCCTCCAACTCATCTCTTATGGCATCGATTCGCATGCCATTCTTGGGCTGGAAGAATCTGGCATCCTCACAGAAGTGTTCAGTGAAATAGCCTCGTTGACCTGGCAGATTAGCTAGGTAGTCGATCTTTTCTTGGATCGCGGCTAGGTCTACCTTGTTGGCATCTATTTCTAGGTAGCACTTGGCTAGCAGATCGCTATAGGTAGCACTGTCAGATGCCGTGACGTAAAGACCATTTCTCTTGAATTCTGCTGCCACTCGGGTAGTCCCAGTAAATAGGTCAACGGCAGTCTTGGCTTCAGAGGCTTGGGCTATCGCCCCAAGAACTCCTAGGAGCGTGCGTTTAGAGCCCAGATATTTAATCACCGTCTGCCTCTGTTCATTTTCACAGGGTATCAGGCGGATAAGACTAGGCTTGACTAGGGTTTTAGCCCACCTGCGATGTTGCAGAAATAAACCAGAAAGAGCACACAGCTATGGCACCTCTTGCCCGCTTCCGTTGGATCGGACTCATCTTTATCTCAATGGCCATCTCTATCGTCATCATTGACGGAACCATTGTGAACACCATCACACCAAAGGTAATTGAAGCCCTAAGCCTCTCTTCTAACGAAGTGCAGTGGGTTCAGGAGAGTTACGTACTTGTCTTTGCCGCATTGCTTCTGGTCTGGGGATCCATTGCAGATGCAATCGGTAGGAAGCGTCTACTTGTAATCGGTATCCTGCTTTTCGTAGCAGCTTCTGTTTGGGCTGGTTACTCAAACGACGCATCTCAGATGATCTTGGCTAGAGCAGTCCAAGGCCTTGGTGGTTCAATGGTGCTACCGACAACTCTTTCTCTAGTTAATGCAAACTTCCAGGGTAAAGAAAGAGGAATTGCTTTCGCAGTTTGGGGTTCAACCATTGGTGGAATGGTGGCCCTAGGCCCTGTTCTCGGTGGCTGGTTGGCAACTAGCTTCGGTGATGAAGGGTGGCGTCTAGCTTTCTCAATCAACTTGCCAATTGGTCTTCTAATCGTTGCCGGTCTCCTACTGTTTGTAAACGAATCAAAGGTGGAGCAACGTCAAGGTTTGCCTGACTTCTTAGGTGCATTCCTTTCAGCAGGTTTGTTCTTGACTTTGGTATTCGGTCTCATCGAAGGACGTAACTACGGTTGGTGGAATGTCAACAAAGAATTCACTGTTGGTGATTGGTCTTGGGGTAATCCTGGGTTCTCAGTAATCCCAGTAGTACTAGCTCTCTCAGTAATCTTTGCTGTGCTATTTGTGGTTTGGGAAAAAGCTAGAGAGAAGGCCCACAAGCCAGTTCTTCTAGATCTTCAACTCTTCAGCATTACTTCATTCCGCAATGGTTCTATCGCAGCACTGATTATTTCTATGGGCGAATTCGGAATCCTATTTGCAATTCCACTTTGGTTGCAGAACGTTCTAGGACTATCTCCAATTGACTCAGGTCTTGTCCTACTTTGGTTAGCTGGTGGTGCTTTCATGGCATCAGGAATTGGTGGTGCGCTGAGTGGAAAACTAGCTCCTGCACTAGCGGTTCGCATTGGTGTTGGCCTTGAACTTCTAGGTGTAATCGGTGTTGCTGTTCTCTCTAACGACCAAACCGGTTGGGGACCAGTTGCACCTTGCCTATTTATCTACGGTTTAGGTATTGGTTTAGCAACCGCTCAACTTACCGGTGTGATCATGGTTGATGTTCCAATGAACCAGATTGGTCAGGCATCAGGTTCTCAGAGCACAGTCCGTCAGATTGGTTCAGCTCTTGGTATCGCTGTTCTAGGAACAGTTCTTTTCACTCAGGTTCAGAGTGCACTGACAGCCAAGCTCGCAGCTTTAGGTTTCTCAGGAGCTGGAGCGGATGAATTCACCAACAGTGTTGTTGAATCAGCCGGTGGTGTTATCCCGGTATTTGAGAACACACCGCAAGTCCCAGTTGAATATGTTCAAGCTGCTAAGGATGCTTTCACCGAAGGTTCACAGTGGGCTGCTGTTTCAGCAGCGCTATTCCTAGCAATTGGTTTCATTGCAACCTTTAGATTGTCTAAGCACCAGCACGGTGAGGAAGTCAGCAAGTAAATGCCAGATAGACACGAGCACGATAAGACCTCTGTCAAAAAGATCCACCCTGTCAGAACTCTGCTTCTAGGTCGAGCGCTTAGAAACGAAAGACTAGAAGGCGAACTTCTACCTAAGCGCATCGCTTTGCCTATCTTCGCAAGCGACCCGCTATCTTCTGTTGCATATGGTCCGCAGGAACTTTTGATGATTCTTACCCTTGGTGGAATCTCTTTCCTAACCTTCGCTCCGGGCATCGCACTGATGGTTGCTCTGCTACTAACAGTTATCGTGCTTTCATACCGCAAGGTAATCCAGGCCTACCCATCTGGTGGTGGTGACTACGAAGTTGCTAAGAAGAACTTAGGTAGAGGAGCATCACTGGTTGTTGCCTCAGCACTGCTCCTTGACTACGTGATGACAGTTGCGGTGTCTATTGCATCTGGAACAGATAACCTCATCTCTGCTTTTCCAGAAATTGCCCCATACAGAGTTGAGATTGCTATTGGTTTCCTTTTACTTATCTTCGGTATCAACCTAAGAGGCATTAGAGAATCAGGTTTTTCTTTCGCTATCCCTACTTACATTTTTATTAGCACTGTCTTCCTGATGATCGGAACTGGTCTATACAAGGTAATAGTTCTAGGCCAGACCCTAGTCACAACATCATCTGGCTATGAAGTGAGTGCAGCTCATGAGTTCTTAGATAACCCAGCACAGGTTGCTGTTGTCCTATTGCTCCTTAGAGCCTTTGCATCTGGATGTTCAGCACTTACTGGTATCGAAGCTATTGCTAATGGGGTTCCTGCTTTCCGTGCTCCTAAGATCAGAAACGCAAACATCACCATGTCAGTGATGGGTGCGACAGCGGTTTTGATGTTCCTAGGAACCACATGGCTCGCACTAACTGCCGGGGTGAAATACATTGAGAGCCCAGGCGATCAGCTAGGCAATGCTGACTTCTTCTCGACTAATCCTCAGCAATCCCTAATGGCTCAAATTGGTATCGCGGTATTTGGACATGCGTCTCTACTCTTCTATATCCTTCAAGCTGCAACAGCAGCAGTGCTATTGCTAGCAGCTAACACAGCGTTCAATGGTTTCCCGCTACTCTCATCTGTGTTGAGCAAGGATGGCTTCGCTCCGAAGATGCTTCAGACCAGAGGGGACCGTTTGGTGTACTCAAACGGAATGCTCTCGCTTGCTGTTGTTGCTGGTGCTCTAATCGTGGTTTACCAGGCGTCGGTTACCAACCTCATTCAGCTCTACATCCTCGGTGTTTTCACATCTTTCACCGTTGGTCAAATTGGAATGATTGTGCACTGGCGTAGAGGAATGCGTGAAAACACCATTGCTCGTAAAGAAGCAATCGGTGGATTAACCATCAACGGTCTTGGAGCTTTGATGACTTCATCGGTTCTAGTAATCGTGACCCTTACTAAGTTCACCCACGGTGCTTGGTTGGTTTTCATCATCATGCCTTTGCTTTGGATTTTGATGTATGAAACCAAGAAGTACTACGCAGAAGTTGATGAAGAAATTCAACTAAAGCCTGAAATCCAATTTGGATCTAAGGGCGACTACGCAATCGTGCTGATGGATAAGCTAACTGCTCCTCAGCTCAAGGCTCTGGACTACGCGCTTTCAAGTAAGCACGACAAGTTAGAAGTAGTTCACATTGCTGTTGATCCAGAACGTGCAGAAGAGTTTGAGAGAGAGTGGACCGAGTACGGTATCCAAGTTCCACTTCGAATCATTCCTTCACCGTTTAGAGATTTCGGTGCACCACTAAGCGAATACCTAACTGAGTATCGTGCCATGCACGAAGAGCAGCGCATGGCAGTTTACCTACCGAAGTATGTTGTGGGTCACTGGTGGGAGCACATCTTCCACAACCACCGTGCTAACCGAATTCGCAAGCAGCTTATGTATGTTCGTGGAGCGATGATTGTGCTTGTGCCTTGGAGACTAGAGTCTGCAGACAAGATCGATCTCTTCTCTAGAGCACCGATGGCTGGAGATGCCCGTAGAGGTGAACCACTTCGTGCAAGAGGTTCTATGCGTAGACACCAAGGTGGCAGAAACACTGTCATCAAGATGACTGCTAAAGAGGATGCGACTCCTGATGATATCTTGAACCCTAGTGATGACTAGTAGAGATTTCTCTTTAGTCTTCCTAGGTGGTGCACTTGGTGCGCTACTTAGATATCTAATCGGCGGAACACTTGAACTAACACTTGGTTCCAGCATCGCTGGTTCACTTTCACTTCTAATTGTGAATGTCCTAGGTGCTATGTTCTTAGGTTTCATTAACTTCAATCCAAGGTTCAATGCAGAATCAAGTAAATCTTTCTGGGCGGCGGGTTTCTGTGGTGGATTCACCACCATGTCTGGGATAGCACTATTTCTTTATCAGTACCCACCACTACTGGCTATGCCAGCTGCAGCTGTAATGTTTGGGTTTGGTTTCATTGGCTATGCCGCTGGTGCAAATCTGGGTAAGGCCAGTAAATGAGCCCGATCGAAGTTTTCAATCCATTAGTTCTCCTAGGTATTGCTCTAGCCGGAGGGCTCGGATCTGTAATCCGCTTTGCCATGAGCAAGTGGCAAGGCTACCTACCTTGGGGAATTCTGCTAGCTAACATCACAGCCTCATTCTTTGCCGGTTGGGCTGTTGTCTACTTCAACGGAAACGACACCTGGGTTGCCATCACAGTTGTTGGTTTAGCTGGAGGTCTCTCCACCTTTAGTTCTTGGGCTGGGGCCTCTGTCCAGATGGCAGCAACAGGCAAGGCCTTTAGACCAGCCACATACACAATCCTTACCCTGGTACTTTCCTCCACAGCGGCCTATATCGGCCTCCTGTTGGGTTAACGCCTGATAAACTCAAAGGCAGATTTATTGATTCCTGAGCAATATGCCCAGCCAAGTACAAAGGGGGCTCGCCATGGGGCGTGGCCGTCAGAAAGCTAAAAACACTAAGGTCGCACGCGAACTTAAGTACTTTAGCCCTAACACAGACCTAACTGCACTGCAGGCAGAGCTAGCTACGACTAGCAATGGTGAGCCTGAGTATGAAGACAAATGGGCTGATCTTTACCCAGACGAACAAGACACCACCACCGACAGCTCTGATAGCTCAGACGGTGGGTCTAGCTCTGCTGACTAAGCCTGTTTAGGCTTACGTTCTGGTGCAATAACCAGAAGTAGAACACCAAGTGCTAACCATCCACCTAGAGTTGCCCACTGTGTAACAGTGCTC
>JBBAML010000015.1:20356-30061 GCA_040402515.1 Rhodoluna sp. | reverse complement strand
ATTAGAGCTGTTCTTGGTAGTGACAAGTTGAACTACCTTGGTTTCTCTTACGGAACTCTGCTAGGCGCAACCTACGCAACATACTTCCCAAAGAACATCGGACAGTTTGTTCTAGATGGTGTTGTTGATCCAACCGCTAACCCTGCGGATGACTCTATAAATCAGCTAATAGGTTTTGAATCAGCAATGAAGGCATATCTTGCTGACTGCATCAAGAATGTCAAAGACTGTCCATTCAAGGGGCTAACAGTTGATCAGGCTATGGACAAGGTTGGTTCTGATTTTCTTGCTGTTCTTGAGAAAGAGGCGATTACTACAAGTGAGTATGACCGAGAACTAACCATCAACTCTGGATTCACTGGAATGATTGCTGCTCTCTACTCCAAAGACTCTTGGCAATATTTGACTCAAGCATTCAACGAATTCTTTGATCCAGTGAATCAAGATGGCCGAATTTTCATTCTGCTTGCGGATTCATACTTTGAATACGATTACGAAACTGAAGGTTTTACTAGTAACGGAAATGAAGCCTTCAAAGCAATTACCTGCCTAGATTCGAGAGAATCAAGCGACATGGCTGACATGAAAGCCCAGAATGCTAGAGCGCTAGAGACCAGCAAGGTATTCGGAAAGTATTGGCAGTATGGTGGATTGGCTTGTGAGGGTTGGCCTTTCAATGTTGTAAAAGGCCCAACTGATTACTCAGCTAAAGAGTCACCAACAATCATGGTGGTGGGAACCACCAATGACCCAGCAACTCCTTATCTTCAAGCGGAGCACTTTGCTCACGACGTATTGGCCAATGGCTGGTTATTGACCTACGAAGGCGAAGGGCACGCGGCTTATGGAATGTCTAACTCTTGCGTAGCTAACACCGTTGATAACTTCCTGATCGACAACAAAATCCCTTCTAAAGAAAAGACCTGTTAGCAGTAATGCCAAATAATCGCGTTCAAGAATTTTTCTCTAGAAGATTCCGAAGTTTACTTTCTAACGAACCAAGTGGAACTCCACCATGGTTGGATACCATTGCTGGGGGAGAAACAGGTGGGCTATATCTACCTAGCGATGCTCCTTGGGTGGTTCACAGAGACTTTGGAACGCTAGTCGGTGGCATCAGAGCTCTTTTGATGCAGGCACTTCATCCAGGCACACTTGCTGGTGTTGCTCAGCACTCCAGATACGAACAGGATGCACTTGGCAGATTAGCTGGAACTATTCGCTGGCTAACTGTTACAACCTTTGGCTCACACGAAGCTGTTGCTTCTGAAGCTGGTCGAGTAAACAGATTGCATGATCGTGTGAAGGGTGAATACAAAGACAACTCAGGAGCTGAGAGGAAGTATCAGGCGAAAGATGCAGATCTACTGCTCTGGGTCCACATCGCCTTTACAGACTCTTTCCTTACCTGTCACCAGATGTATGCGTGGCGTGAGATTCCAGGTGGGGCAGACGCCTATGTCAATCAGTGGGCAAGATCAGTTGAACCATTGGGGCTAACTAACGCACCTCATTCAAAAGCTGAACTTGTGAGCGAAATCAACAGGTTCACCGAAACAAACATTCTTCGAGCAGATGAAACCACCCAAAAAGTAATCGGGTTTATTAGAAAACCAGGGTTACCTTTAGCGGTTATGCCGATATACAAACTTCTCTTTGCTGCAGCCGTAGTCTCACTAAGTCCAGAACATCGAAAAATGTTGAAGTTGAGAGTCTTACCGGCTTGGCTTGTTATTCCTTTGACCAGAGCCACTCTTCGCTCACTCCAGGTAATCATTGGCTATGACTCTCCAATCGAAGAAGGTGCACTAAACCGCCTCCGTCGCCTTGGTCTTTGGAAGTAAGACGCACTACAAGATACATTTCGAGCAGAAAAAACTAGTAAGGAATAGAAGAGTGGAAAATATTTTCAGTAATTTGGACATAGCCAAACTGCAAGGCCTTGTAGGGTCAGAACTTTCTTATGTTGCTGGTCCACAGTTGTGGGAGTTCCTAAATTCCGACCTTATCTTTGTGGCGGCTGGCTCAAAGAGATTATCTTTTCAGGGAGATATTTTTACTGAATCTTTCGAGGGTTTTGATTCAGATTACTCGAGGATCAAGTTGTCAGAACCGACTCAAGCTGAAGTGGATGCTGCTCTCAAAGTTGGCGCAGCTTATTATTTTCATTCAGGTGAAGTGATAGACCGGGTTTTTGTCATTCGAGAATCGATTAGATACTTTGGGGCAAAAGGTGAGACTTGGGAGTATGTAACGGACACGGGTGTGGTGTTCCAATTAACAGGCGGAACTCTTGCAGTATCCAAATTGGGTCACCACGATGAAATGCTACAGGTAACCTATCTCGATGAGCTTTCGGTGGATTTGCTCCCTGTCACAGTGGGGCACTTTGAATCGGACTTGTACCAGAAATATGAATTTTCCAGGGAGCTGATTCCGCTGGGTCCCATCAGGTAAAGACCATATTTCTATGCATGCTCGCTTCACAGATATTAGGAGTATCTATATATTTGGCGGTGTACCAGAATCGTACCCGATGGGCTTCCCAGTTGAAGGGCCAGAGCAGATGCCTATGCTTAGGCAACTTACCATAGAGCATTTGCCAGGGTATTTATGTGCATTCGATCAACCAAGCAGAGCGCATCACCCGAAAGATACAGCCTTACATTTCTACAGGGAAGATCGGGTTTTTCAGGAGGTGCTGAGAACCCCGAATGAGTATGTAGCTCGGTTTTCTAAATATAAAGCTCTGCTAACCCCAGACTGCAGTATGACTCTTGGCATGAGTCCTTCAAAGAGAGCTCGTCAAACAATCCTTTCTCGTGCTGTAGGCGCGGTTTGGCAAAGTCGAGGTTTGACAGTAATTCCAAGCATTCGATGGGCTGATCGATCAGACTACGACTTGGTTTGCAGTGGCGTTCCAGCAAATAGCGTGATTGCAATTAGTAGCTATGGCTCCATTCGAGATTTGACCCTTAGGAATAATTTTGAGGAAGGTGTATTCGAAATAACTCAGAGGCTGAGTCCAGTGGGATTGGTGGTTTACGGTAGCATCTCTGCTGAGGTGTTTGGTTCACTCAGCAAAATGACTACAGTTGCGCACTTTACTTCACCAACATCTAGAAACACCTCTCTAAACCAATTAATTGAACTCAAAGACATAGATTCTTTGTTCTAATGCTGCAGCTCAATTGCCACTCTGAATATTCTTCCCTTCTAAACGCTAGCCTGCGTCCCCTAAAGTAGGGACACCTTGGTTGGTAACACAATTAAGTTCCTGTGCCACACTAAAAGTGGAAGTGAAAGGGGAATAAATGTCAGATCCAATCCAAGATGAGAATAAGCCAAGCGAAAAGACTCCTGGTACTTTTCTTACCACGACGCTGCCTAAGGCGCTAAAGATATTCGGATTCTCTACCCTAGCTGTCAGTATTCTCAGTCCAATAATCATCGTCGGTGGCCTAATTATTCAAAGTCAAAACCTGGTAAACAATAGTGCTGCTCCAGAAAACTTATCCCCATCTATGACAGCCCAAATGTCGTTGGCAGAGGAATACAAACAAGAGTTTCAAGAAAACATGAGTCTGATTCCAAGTTTTGGAGATACTTCAATTGCCGTATTCAACTTTGGATTGCCATGTCCTGAAACAAACACCTCTCCGGATACCTGTCTATTCACTGAAACGAAAGAGACAAAAACAGAGCAGAACAAAAAAATATGTGAAGAGGTAATAGCTCTGGGAGCAGAACTCGGAGCTACTCAGGATTCTGCTCCAACTTTCTCAGCTCTTGCAATTATGACGGAATTCTCGTCAGAGTCAGTTGATCGCTGTATTGAAACGATGGAATCCTATCCTCGAAGTGTTGGCTGGGCTTTCTTTTCGCCGGCTTACTATCTTCAGGGGGAGGCATCAAATGGTGCACCGTTTGCTATCGAGTTGACCCGTTCGCAGAACTCTCCGATCTCAGCGTTGACAGAGAAGACTGAAATAAATACGGATCCAACAAAGCTAGCGGCAGAGAAATATCAATACACAATAATCACTTCCACTAACTACGAGACACCAGACCCAATTCAAATCCTGCCGTCTTACTTCGATCCAAAGGTTCAATTAGCAGCATTGTTAGACACAGTTGCTTACTACCGCAGGTCTAATCCCGACCTGCCAATTTTTGATCCAACTTTTACTGAAACCATGATTGCGCAGTACCAGAAGAGTTTCCGCTTAGAGGGCACTGTCGAACCTTTCGTTACCAATGGTGAAGCTCATTGGATTCACTTCAAAGACAAAGACGGTTTCGAATATTGTGTTTCGGTGGGGGAATCTAGAGCCGAGCTTGAAGTTCCAACGGAGGCGGCCATGGCAAACATGTTAGAGACAGGGCTTCCCGGAAACGAGACTCAATTGATTGAGTTGGCTGGCTTAAGAAATGAAGTTAACTCAATCAAGGGTGGACATCCCTTCGGGACATACAAGCGCGGGGTATGTAACTAGGGCTCTGGTGGGATACTAAAAACATGGAATCTTTAGCGCTGCTAGTTATGTTTATGTTTCTGATCCAGTTTGCCCTTGGTTTGGTGGCTCTGATCTTTGCAATCATCTATCGCCGCACGGGCAAGTTCAAGGTAACAACAACTGTCCTTGTTGCGCTTCTTGCTCTAGAGACAGTTTGGGCCTTGATTACCTTGCCAGCTTTCGGTTATCCATCTTTAGCTTTCTTAGTCGCCTCAGCGTTGTTGAGGTTCCTTGAAAGGAAGTAGTTTTGCTAGTCTGTAATCAATTCGTAAGGGGGACTTATTTATGAACTGCCTAAACTGCAACGCTCAAATAGCAACAACTGAGATTTACTGCCCTTTCTGTGGTGAGGTGAATGAAGCATCGGCTAAGAGCCCTGCCCCAACAACTCAGAACCTTTCTCAAGTTCGCTGCCTCCACTGCACAGCTAGCGTGCCTCAAGGGGCTAGATTCTGCGGTGCTTGTGGTCGCGAACAGACCCTTCGGCCAACAACCTCATCTGCCGGTAACACCTTCGGTAAGGTAGTCGGCTGGGGATGCGGAGGCTGTCTTGGAATCATTGTGTTGTCTGGGTTAATTTCGGGACTATTGACTCGGTTCTAAGGCCCTGCTCTCAGCAATTTAGTGGCAGACTGAAACTATGTCAGCAATGAGGCTAGAACATGATCTGCTCGGTGATTACGAAATCCCGAGCTCTGCATATTGGGGAGTGCATTCGGCTAGAGCTGCCGAGAACTTCCCTATCTCTGGTGTGCCAATTGGTCACTACCGTTCCCTAATCAAAGCGCTAGCAATAGTTAAAGAGGCTACGGCTAAAGCCAATCTTGAAGTGGGTCATTTAGATGAAGGTGTTGCCACTGCGATCATTGCAGCCTGCCACGAGGTTGCCGCAGGCAAGTTTGATAAAGAGTTCATCGTAGATGCAATCCAGGGTGGTGCTGGGACAAGCACCAACATGAACGCTAATGAAGTTATTGCTAATCGTGCTCTTGAGTTAGCTGGTTTAGAGAAAGGCCAGTACGACAAGATTCATCCGCTAAATGATGTGAACATGTCTCAGTCAACTAATGACGTTTATCCAACCGCACTAAAGGTTGCTTTGATTCTTGAAATTAGAGAACTCATTAAAGCGATGGAGTATTTACGTTCTGCATACACAGCTAAAGCAGTTGAGTTCAAAGACGTAATCAAGATGGGTAGAACCCAGTTGCAAGATGCTGTCCCGATGACTCTAGGTCAGGAGTTTGACACCTTTGCCAGAATGACAGCCGAAGATGAGCAAAGACTTAGAGAGGTAATTCCTCTTCTTAGCGAAATCAACCTTGGTGGAACAGCCATTGGAACCCAACTCAATGCTCCTAAGGGCTATACAGAAGCAGCTTGTAGACATTTGAGTGAATTAGCTGGCTGGCAGTTTGTCGTTGCAGAGGACATGGTGGAAGCTACCCAGGACAGCGGGGTATTTGTTCTGGTTAGCGGAGTGCTAAAGCGTGTTGCTGTGAAACTGTCTAAGACTGCCAATGATCTACGCTTGCTGTCCAGTGGTCCAAGAGCAGGCTTTGGAGAGATTAACCTTCCTGCTCGTCAAGCAGGATCTTCGATTATGCCTGGCAAGGTGAATCCGGTAATTCCGGAAGTTGTCAACCAGATTGCTTTCACAGTTATTGGTAATGACATGACGGTCACGATGGCAGCCGAAGGTGGCCAATTACAGCTGAATGCTTTTGAGCCGATAATCTGTCGAGCACTAATGATGAGCATCATCTACCTTCGTCAGGGTTGTTACACTCTTGCCGATCGATGTGTGGATGGTATTACTGCCAACGTTGACAAGATGAGATCAGATGTTGAGCGCTCTATCGGGCTGGTGACTGCACTATCTCCACTTTTGGGTTATGAGAATGCCACGTTAGTTGCTCAAACTGCTCAGGCGGAAAACAGCACAGTGAAGGAAGTTGTTCTAAAGCTTGGTCTGATGACTGAAAAAGAGTTTGACCGCATTCTTGGTGATGTTGACAAACTGGTTAGGCCAAATATTGAGAAGTAGTGGTTACTCGTATCTCTTGTAGTCTTCACGCTTCTGCTTGCGTGTGATAAGGATCGCGCTGACTACTGTTCCTAGGACGATAAAGCCAATTCCAATAAATAGTCCTTCGAGTGCTCCAACAGATGAAGTCTTTACAGATAGTGGCTCTTGATCAGCCGGACTGATTACTGCACCATTCTCATCAACACATAGGTTTCCAGGAGCCTCGGTTTGGTAGTTGGTGTCATTCACGACAGTGATTAAGAAATCACCGGTTGCGATGTGGCCATCGTCGGATGCAGTTTTATAAAGAATCTTGTATTCACCAGGTGTAGCAATGTCCACTGTTGTGGTTAGCTCTGTTCCTACAATCTCAGCACAGGCTGCCCCAAACTGTTCGCCAGTCTTAGCATCGGCAATGGCGATTAGGTTACCTTCACCAAAACCTAGATCCAATGGTTCTTCGCTGAAGCTAAGAGTGATGGGGATTAGACCTGCTTGGACAGTTTCCCCTCCTGCTGGGGTAGTTTCAATTAACTCGTTGTGAGCCAGAGCTGGAGAACTCGCTGAGAGCATGAAGAGAGCAGAAGTGGCTAGAAATAGGCTGATTTTTGAGGATTTGGTCATGCTCTAAGTCTAATTAGGGGGAGCAGTCTAAAATTGGAATACAGCCTCGTTCGGAGAATAGATGTCAGATTCAAAATCACCAATCAAGCACCTCAAGGCAATTGCCATCGGTGCTGGAAGTGGTCTGCTCATCCTGGTCCTTATCATCGGTGGCTTCACTCTTTCTGCACCCGGTAAGCCTTCTGCAACAACACCATCAGTTACCCCAACCGATACTCCGGCTACCACTCCAACCGATGAGGCTAGAAACTGTTCAGTTGCAGATCTAGCTTCAGATAAGTTACTGCAGGGTCTTCAAGCTCAGGTGTTAAACCCTGCAACCAACGAAGTGCTCTTTGACTACCTAGGTGATTCTCCGGTTAGAACTGCTTCAGTGATGAAGTTGCTAACAGCTGCTGCTGCTCTTCAGGTTTTAGGACCTAACTTCAGAGTTCAAACTAAGGTCTACGCAGACCTAGATGTCCCCGGCCAGATTGTGATAGTCGGTGCCGGTGACCCAACCCTGTCAAGAGTAAAGGTTGGTCTCCAGTCGGTTTATAAGGATGCTCCAAAGATCGCAGATCTAGCTGTTCAGATTAACGCTTGGGCAAGGGCTACCCCAATTACAAACATCGTCTTGGACTCTTCATACTTTGCAGGCCCAACCTGGGATGAAGCAGTGGATGATTCAGAGCGAACCCTTGGTTACCAGTCTCATGTCACTGCACTTCAGGTTGATGGTGACCGTGATGACCCGACTAGAGAGACCTCTCCTAGAAGCGGTGATCCGGTCAACAGAGTCGGTGTCGCGCTTAAGAAAGCAATCGGTCCGCTAGCTACCAATGCCACCCTAACCAATGGAGTTGCCGGAGCTAACTTGTTAGAAATCGCTGACGTTCGTTCTCAACCAATTAGCAAGTGGATTACTCACATGCTTCAAGTTAGCGATAACACGGAAGCGGAATTCTTAGCGAGACTCGTCTCTAAGCAACTTGGATTTGATGGATCATTGGCATCTGTTGGAGATGCATTCAAATCAGCACTCACCAGTGCAGGTATTGCATACAACACTGAAACCGGATCATTCCCAGCAGATCTAGTTCTCCTAGACGGTTCTGGTGAAAACGAGAATAATTTGGTTTCTCCTGCTTATGTAAACACATTGCTGAAGAAGGTTCTCAACCGTGAAGGTAACTTCGGGGTTATCTATCAAGGTCTTCCTATTTCTGGAGAATCAGGTTCGCTAGCAAACAGATTTAAAGGTGACAACATCGATGCGGCTGGACACATCTTTGCTAAGACTGGTTGGACTAGAACTTCATATTCACTAGCAGGAATTATCAAGGCTAAAGATGGAACAGATCTAATCTTCAGCATCTTCACCGTTGGTGACCTTCCAGATACAACAAAGCAAGCAATCGATAACCTTGCCACAGGTTTTTACCGCTGCGGCGACAAACTTTCTGCACAGACAACACCAACTAACTAAGAGAAGGTAGCAATGACGCTAACCGAAAGCGAACTACTCGCTAAAGTTCCAACCCAGCTATACATCGCAGGTAAATGGGTCTCAGGCAATGGCTCAGGCTCGATAGCTGTTGAAGATCCTGCCACTGGAAAAACTCTTCTTGAGATTGCTAATGCCAATGCCGAAGATGGTTTAGCTGCACTAACTGCAGCAGATGAAGCTGCTGCTTCCTGGGCTAAAGTTGCACCTCGCGAGAGAAGTGAAATCCTTCGCAGAGCATTCGAGATTATCAAAGTTAGAAGCGAAGAATTTGCAACACTTATCAGCCTTGAGATGGGTAAACCAATTGCTGAGGCAAGAGGTGAGGTTACCTACGGTAATGAATTCCTTCGCTGGTTCTCTGAAGAAGCCGTTCGTATCTCGGGTAGATATGGTTCATCCCCTGAAGGCACCGGAAGGATGCTGGTAACCCAGCGCCCGGTTGGCCCAGCTTTTGCAATCACTCCTTGGAATTTCCCGTTAGCAATGGCAACCAGAAAGATTGGTCCTGCTATTGCCGCTGGTTGCACCATGGTTATCAAGCCTGCTGAACTTACTCCACTAACTACTTTGCTTCTGACCTCAGTCTTTGAAGAGGCAGGACTACCAGCTGGTGTTCTAAATGTGATTACCACTAACACTTCTGCCGCTACCAGCGCGCCAATCATCTCTGACTCAAGACTTAGAAAGATAACTTTCACTGGTTCAACTGCTGTTGGAGTTCGACTACTCGAGCAGTCAGCAAAGCAGGTGCTAAGAACTTCTATGGAGCTTGGTGGCAATGCACCATTCTTAGTCTTTGAAGACGCTGATCTTGATGCTGCAGTTGACGGTGCGATGCTTGCCAAGCTTAGAAACATTGGTCAAGCCTGCACCGCTGCTAACAGATTTATTGTTCACGAATCCTTAGCTGACGAATTTGCTAACCGAATGGCAAAGCGTATGGAAGAAATGCCTCTAGGTAGAGGTGTTGATGCAGAGACCAAGATCGGTCCAGTAATCAACGAGAAGGCTAGAGCAAACCTAAAGCGTCTAGTTGATGCAACTGT
>JBBAML010000015.1:0-20256 GCA_040402515.1 Rhodoluna sp. | reverse complement strand
CCATTTGGTGGTGTGAAGCAATCAGGTCTAGGTCGCGAAGGTGGCTTAGAAGGAATCCACGAATACTTGGAAACCAAGTATGTAATGATTCCAGACCCTAGTCTTTAAGTTCATAACGAAAGAAGAGAATGAGTAAGCACGTAGTTTTCAATAGTGGAGCTGGTTATTGGCTGAAACTGATAGTTCCATTCGCCATCACTATTGGAGCAATTATTCCGGCTATGGTTTTGCTTTTCACTGGCAACCACCAGGAAAACCCAATCCAAGGTCTTATCCTCTTTGGTGTAGCAATTGTTGCTGCTGCTTTCATGTTGGGTTGGATTGGTGAGGCTGCTGAACTAGATCTCTCAGGCGGTCTAGCGGTAAGCATCCTCGCATTGGTCACCATTTTGCCGGAGTATGTCGTTGAGTTCTATTTCTCTTGGGCTGCTGGTGCTGATCCAAAAATGATCGAATATGCGACTGCCAACCTCACAGGAGCTAACCGAATTGTTCAAGGTTTTGGTTGGCCACTGGTAGCGCTAATTGCGTTCTTCGCAGTTAGAAAAGCAAAGACCCTAAAGCGCGGTCAAGACAAGAAATTCGGGATTGAGCTAGAAGCCGATAGCCGAGCAGATCTCGGCTACCTACTTATCGCTTCTATTGTGATGTTGATTGTCCCTCTCACATCTCAGATGCACCTGCTGGTCGGTATTTTGCTGATCGTCATTTACTGCGTCTACCTTTGGAGAGTTTCAGGATCAGCTAGAGAAGAGCCTGAACTCGAAGGCACTGCCGCTCATGTTGGAGCATTACCAACTTGGGCTAGAAGAACTTTCATCATCACAATGCTTGTGATAGCTGCTGCAGTTATCTTCGTTAGCGCTCACCCATTCGGAGACAGCCTTATTGAAGGTGGACATGCGCTAAAGATTGATGAATACATCTTGGTTCAGTGGCTCGCTCCTATTGCCTCAGAAGCCCCTGAGTTTGCTCTTGCTTTCCTATTTGCCGCCAAGGGTAAAGAAGCTGCAGCTCTCGCAATTTTGATTTCAAGCAAGCTAAACCAATGGACACTTCTCGCCGGATCAATGCCAATCGCGTACATCATCGGTGGAGGAGACAATGCTGCACTTCCAGTTGTGGGCCGAAGCGGGGAAGAGATGTGGTTGACCACAGCTATGACTTTGCTCGGTGTTGCTCTACTTCTAAAATTACGCTGGGGCCTCGCTGCATCAGTCGTAACCTTGAGCCTTTTCCTTTTCAGCGTTATTCCCGACGAGACTTTCAGAATCAATCTTGGTTACGTCCATCTTGTTGTAGCGGTTGGTTACTTCTGGGTTTATAGAGGCAAGATCATTCCAACTCTTAGGGCAACAACTAACCGAGTAAAGAAATAGGGGAGAGAACATGTCTCAATTAACGTCGAGGGGAATTGGTAAACCTGCTCTCTGGGCGGCAACTTTAGCTCCACTCATTACTTCAGGTGGTTATGTATTAGCTGGAGCTTCTTGGCAGGGTTACGACCCAGTCGTTAAAGCGATTAGCGACCTAGCCGCTGATGATTCACCAGTTCAGCTTTATGTTTCAATCTTGTTTTTAGTTGGTGCAACCAGTGACGTTATCGTTTCTCACTTCGCTAAGGTATTTTCTTTGCCAGGCAGAATAGCAATCCTGCTTGGAGCAATTGCAACGATTGGCCTAACTGTCTTCACCACGCCAAGCCAAGACTCATCATCTACTCCGCACAGAATCTTCGCTTCACTTAGCTTTCTGATATTCACTATCTGGCCGCTGCTTGCCATGCGCAGGGGCAAGGACGTTCCGCCAATGATTAGACCTCTGCAATCGATTATCGGAACTCTAGTTCTAGGCGCGATTTCAATCTGGTTCCTAACTCTTTGGTTAGATCCAAATGCACAAATCATGGGGCTAAGCGAACGAATCGTTGTAATCGTTCAGGCAATCTATCCTGCTTTCGTCCTCTGGCACAGTTACCTCTGGTTGCGTAAACAAAAGTAAATGGGACTCAAGTTCATTGATCCAGCAACTGGAGAAGTAACAGGTTCAACTGCTCTAGGCAGAGCAGTACTTCGTAGATCTGTTGAAGAAGAGAATCAGAAACTGGCCACAGATATCTCTAACCAACAGAATTGGAGAAAGAGCTACCAATCGTTCTTTGCGCAGGTAGCAAAGTCCGAACTACAAACAAAGCGCTCTGCAATAAATTTTGCAACTTCTGGTCTCAATGAATTCGAACAACGTATCGCGACTAAATCTGGTGCATTACTAATCGACTCCGTCATGGATGCTTGGAGACTAACTCGAGGCAAAGTTGAGACTATTGTCATCAAGGGGACCAATAAAGCTGATACGCCCGAAATAGATCTTCTTGATGTGAAGGAGATGGTGGCTAAGCATTCAGCTGAGCCTGGAATTATCGATGCTGTTAAGTTAGCTCAGAACTTAGATCCAAGTGCAATCAAAACGGAACTCTTAATCGCTCTAGCCGGTGGAGCTGAATACTCACCAACAAGATTGTGGTTGGACTGGGGAGGCGATGTCGCAATAGTTGCTAGGTCGCGACCAGAACTTTGGCGAGAACTCATTTCCAGGGCGAGATCTGGTGCTGGAACTCTTTACGTTCCGGTATTGATTGAGAAACTACCGGCTGGCATAAAACCTTCTTCTCTGACTGATGAAGAACTGGCGAGCGTTGCAGGGCTTGATCTAACTAAGAACTACGAAGAAATCAGCGGCTGGATCGCATCGCTTGCTAGATCGGATAGCCGAAGAATAGTTCTTGGCTGTTACGCATATGCCCCAGGAGCAAAGCACATTGAAGTGCAGGCAGTGCAACACTGTCTAGCTAGGGCAGTTACCGAAGCATTGCCTAAATCCAGAGTTGTCCTGAGTTGGCTTGCTACTCCCACTGATTCTCATGTTGTTACCTCTGAGTTTGCTGATGACATTGCTTCCCGGTATCAGAGCAGAACTACTTGGACTAAATTCAGAGACTTCCTGTTTGGGGCTCATCAACACTTGCCGGAAAGGTTCGAAAGTTCTGAAGGCACTCGTTTTGCACTGATTGACCCGACTTCTTCCCTTCAGGGATCTTCTTATGCGCTGGCTAAAAGGCTGCAGCGCTGGCTGGCTTACCAGCAGGTAGAGGCTGGCCGCCAGGTTGCCTATCTGGTAGCGCCGCCAGCTAGGACCGATTCAGTCCTCAGCCATCGAATTCTCAGGGCTACATACAAGGGAGCCCCGCACTTTGGGCTGTATCCCTTTGATACAGATGTCGCGGTTCGAATTTCAGCCATTTTGCTCCTGGCCAAGCTGCAGGGCCCAGTATTGACCAAAAAACAGGACATCTCGGAGCTTTATGCTGAATTGGCGGTCCACGGCGGCCTTTGGCGCAGTATTTACAGACCTTCTGATCTCTGGAGAGTAGCCACAATTAGGGGCTTTTGGGGCTATTTCAGCAAAGGTTGAGTCTTTCATAACAAGTTTGTAAAGACTCGGTGAAAGCGGTTTCGCAAGGCCCATATCGGGCATAAAGTCTAAGCAAGCCACATTTGTGGCGTGCTTCAACCTATTTTGCTGAACCGCTCAGCAAATTAGATCCAATAAATACTGAAAGGTACAGGGATGAACCTCAAAAAATCTAGATTGTTGTCTCTAGCGACATCTATCTTGGTCATGAGCGCATCGATCGTTGGAATCTCTGCAGGCGCTGCAAATGCAGCTTCAGCACCGGTTACCGTGACATTCGAGAGCAATGACTCGTCAGGCGCTGCACTAGGTGGCACCGCTGACTTCGGTTTTAACGCGTCTAGCGTTATTACTTCAACTGCCGGAGCTAATTCTTCACAGGTTGGCAAGATTGTAAACGGTTGGGAATGTTGGTCAGGTACCACTTTCCTGATTGAACCAATCGGGAACCAACTGATTTCAGATACCTCTAAGGTTGTCACTCTGGATCTTTACTCAACCACAGCGATGGCAGATGTTCTTCTGAAGCTTGAAGGTGGCCAGGGAGACCCTGCACGTGAAGTGCACTTGGCTCACACTGGCTCAGGTTGGGAAACTCTAACTTTTGACTTCGCAACTGGTCCTGCATTTGCTCCAGGAAACTACATTAAGGCAAGCTTGTTTGCTGGTTTCTGTGGAAGTGCTCACCCAGCCGAAGTTCTTTTCGACAACGTAGCGTTCCCAGGTAGAACTGTTGCTGATGTCGTCATCCCTAGAACCACTCCTTCAAAGTTGGTTAACTTTGAAGCTAACGACACTTCTGGTTACACAGCTGGTGGAACTGGAGACTTCGGTGGCGTAGTTGCAAGCAAGACTGGTGCAGCTCCAGCTGGAGGATCTCTAGGTTCAACTCAGGCGCTTAAGGCAGTTAGCCAAGGCGAGTGCTGGGCTGGAACTACTTTCATGATCGCTGGTCCAAAGGAATCTTTGGTTTCTGCAGGTCACACCACTGTAACTGCAAACCTATATGCACCAGCTGCTGGCAAGGACGTTATGTTCAAGCTAGAAAGCTCAATCACTGCAGGTGCAGCAGTTGAAGCACACGTGACTACAGTTCAAGGTTGGCAGACAGTCAGCCTGAACTTCAGCGCTTATAACTCTTCAATTGACTACAACAAGGCAAGCATTTTCCCTGACTTCACTTGTGTCACTGGCACAAAGGTTGCAGGCGCAGAGTACTACCTTGATGACGTTGCATTCAACGGAGCAACTGGAGCAGCACTTGACGCTAGCGGCAACGGTGGCGGCGACCCAGTTCCTTTCACTGGTCACGCAACTGTTCGTCTAGCAGGCATGGACGCAACTAACTCACTTAACCGTCAGGCAGACGCTGATATTTGGGTTGCTAATGGTTGGGCTCGAGGTGGAACAACATTCCACGACAAGCTACTTCCTGTTGGTTCAACCCAGCGTCTAACTTTCGTGGCTAGCGATTCTGCAACTGGATCACCACTTGCTAACACCACAGTTACTTTGGTTCTTGGTAAGGCTTACGCAGACTCAAAGGCGAAGCTAAAGGTCGGTTCTGTTGTTGCTGGTGGAGCGGGTACAGAGTGCTGGTGTGGTAACGCACAAGCAACTGTTACTGGTGTAACCAACGCACAGGGTCTAGTGTCATTCGATGTTGAGAACCTAGACGTGGCTGCTGACGCCGCTGACTACCCAGGTGCAAACTTGGCTGTTGCTGCATCAGGTAAGTACCTGTTCTCACAGATCGCAGCTTGGGTCACCAGCGTTACTGAAGACTCAGTTGACGTGATCAACGTTGTGTACTACAAGCCGGCAGAGGCAGTTGTAATTCCTCAGATCACTACAAGAGTGACTGGAATCAACGAAGCTAACGCTGCTGTTGGAAGCACCGAAGGTTGGGCTCAGTACTATGCAGCCGGTCTTCGCTTCTTCGAGCGCGGTGTAACAGTCGGTACAAACACAACAGTTTCTTACACAGTTACTGCTGATGGTGCACCGTACGCTAACAAGACTGTTCACCTGCTACTAGGTAAGGCTTACTCAGGTTCAAATGCGAAGGTCAGCGTCAATGGCGTTGCATACACCGGACAAGAGAAGTCAATCGATCTAGTTACAGATGCTAACGGTGTAGTGACCTTCACTGTTGTCAACACAAACGTGACAGCTGAAGCGGATCCATTCCAAGCAAACAACGTACTTCACCCTGCACAGGGTAAGCACTTGTTCGTTCAGCTTGCTCTAGTCGGAGATAAGGGTAACCAGGATGTCCTAGACATTATTGACCTGAACTACTACCAGGACGAGTACGCTACTCCACCGGTAACTTACAACGTACGTCTAGCAGACTGGAATGCCTCAAACTCATTTGACGGTACCCACGTCTGGGGTGACGGTGGTCTTGGTAGCTGGTTCCCAGCTGGCACTGGCTACTTCGCTCACTACGTTGCTGCAGGTAATACATTCAACCTGAAGTACAGTGTGAAGACTGCTGCGGGAGTTAACGCTCCTAACGGAACAGTTGTAACTCTTAGATTGGGTACTGCATGGTCAGGCTCAAACGCTAAGTTCACCGTGAACGGTGTTGATGTAAATGGTCTAACCAAGTGGGGTGCCAACGGTCAGCTTGACCAGGCAACTACTACTGCAACTGTTCAGAATGGTTTCATCACTCTGTCAGTCAAGTCAAATGATCTAGAAGAAGATGCAACTCCAAACCCTGGAAGTGCTACTGCTAACCCAGACCTACTGAACCCGCTATTCATGCAGGTACAGCTAAAGGTCGAAGGTAACGCAAACACCAACCAGGACTGGATCAACATCGTTGTAGCTCAGAAGGCTGCTGCTCCAACCATTAGTTCAGTTTCTGCAACTTCTGGTAAGAACGGTCAGGCTATCGACATCGTTGGAACTAACTTCAGCGATGCATTGAGCGCAACTACCGTCTCTCTATACACACCAGCTACCAGCAAGACTGCAGCAGTTACAACTGCTGTACGTGTTATCGCTGTCAGTGCTGATGGAACTAGATTGACTGTTGCATCCCCTAACAAGACACAAAAGGGTAACTTCAAGGTAAGCCACGCTGGTGGAACTGCAACTGGAACAACAACTTTCAGTGCAAGCACATCAGCCACTTCAAAGCCAGCGATTACTTTCGCAGCTTCTGTTGTGAAGGAAGTTGGCCAGACCCTGACCCTAAGTGGAGCTAACATCGCTTCATCAAGCTCAATCAAGTTCGGTACTGTCGAAGCTGCATTCACTGTTGTGAACGCATCTACCGTTTCAGTTATCGTTCCTGAGGGTGTTGTTTCAGGTTCAAAGATCAGCGCAACTAACGCTGCTGGAACCACAACAACAACCAAGCTTGTCTTCCAGGCTGCAGTTATCACAACTGCAACTGCAAGCGGCCGTGTTGGTAACACCGTCACAATCACAGGTAAGAACCTAGTTGCAACTGCGATTTCATTCGCAGGCAACAAGACAGCTAAGGCAGTAGTCAACAACGGAACCACGTTGACATTCGTTGTCCCAGCTGGTGCTCTTACTGGTCCAATCAAGATCACTACTGGAGCGGGTGCAATCTACACCGATTCATTCACAGTGGTCCCACCTGCACCAACCGTAACCTCATTTACACCAGCTACTGGTAAGAAGGGTGTTGCAGTTGTAACCGTGAAGGGTACTAACCTTCTAGGCGCAACCGTAACCGTTGGTTCAGTGGCAGTTACACTATCTGCTGGTGCAACAGCAACCTCATTCAAGTTCGTTATTCCTGCAGGTGCAAGCACTGGCAAGATCAACGTAACCACTGCTGGAGGAACTGTAATCTCAGCAACAAACCTGACAGTTACTAACTAGTCAAGTAAACGAAAATCTGCCCCGTCCATTAAGTTGGGCGGGGCAGATTTCTTTTAACTATTTGTTGACTACTCTTCAGTCTCTTCTAGGTCTTCGTCTTCAAACTCAGTTGCAAGGGGGATGGCTAGGAGATCTGTTGGAGCGCTTAGCTCTAGACCTTCAACATCCTTTAGAGTCTTCTGAACTGCTCTAGTTCTTCTACCTGCCTCGCTAACAGTGTTCTGAGCGGTTTCAAGTTGCTTGGCAAGTTTGTCCATGACACCTGCATACTTAGTGAACTCAGTCTTAGCAGCCCCTAGAACCTTCCAGACATCAGAAGCACTCTTCTCAATGGCCAGGGTCTTGAAGCCCATCTGAAGGCTGTTTAGGAGAGACATAAGGGTTGTCGGGCCAGTTACAAGGACACGGTAGGTGTTCTGTAGGTCGCTGGTTAGCCCTGGTCTGCGGACAACCTCAGCGAAGAGCCCTTCAGTTGGCAAGTACATGATTGCGAAGTCAGTGCTTACTGGGACGTGAAGATACTTGTCAGAGATCAGCTTGGCCTGAGTACGGATGGCCTTCTCAACGGCTTTAGCGGCGTTAGCCACATCATCGGCTGATCCTGACTCCTGAGCAGTCTGTAAACGGTCGTAGTCCTCCTGAGGGAACTTAGAGTCGATAGGTAGATAGACGTATTCGCCCTCTGAACGTCCAGGAAGTTTGACTGCAAATTCAACAACGTCGTTTGAGTTTGGGTTGATCTTCACGTTCTTTGCATACTGGTTAGGGGCTAGAACATCCTCAAGTTGGCGCTCTAATTGGACTTCGCCCCAGCCGCCACGGTTCTTGACGTTAGATAGCACCTTCTGGAGGCTACCGACATCGGTAGCTAGGTTCTTCATCTCACCTAGGCCTCGCTGAACAGCCTCAAGGTTGTCGCTTACCAACTTGAATGACTCACCCAGACGCTTCTCTAGGGTGCCCTGAAGCTTCTCGTCTACGGTCTCACGCATCTTCTCAAGCTTGTCTTCGTTGCCCTTACGCATCTTCTCAAGTTCAGCCTGAAGGGTTACCTGGATGTCTTGGAGTTTTCTAGCGTTAGAGTCAGTCAACTCGGAGATCTTGGTTTCAAGGTTCTTCAGAGAATCGCTCAGGGACTTCTGAAGCTCCAAACGGCTCTGGGTGGCTTCCTCACGATTCGATTTAGCTGAGTTCTCAGCGCTTTCGGTGATTGAGGCTAAGCGCTTCTCAATAATCTCGTGGTTAGAAGAGATCGAAGCTCTAAGCTCTTCGCGGTGAGTAATAAGGTCTTTAGAAATGTCAACAGGTGCGCTGTTGCTCTTTCTGGTTAGAACTAAGGCTGCAAGTCCTAGGACAGCTAGCAAGTTGATAATGCCTAAAAGTATTGTGGTTTCCATACGTCTCCATGCTCAAATGTGCGCAAATACACACAGCAACACTAAGCCTAGGAGGTGACAATTTATTCCCGAGGTTCGCCTCGGGCTAACTGACTTTAGTTGCTGGTTGGGGTTGAGCCGTAACCGTTGGCACTGTAGTAACGGAAGTAGTCGATGCTGAACGATGCCTTGTTGAAGTTATTGGCAATCCCACCACCGTAGCTTCCACCCATCGCTAGGTTGAAGATCACATACATCTTTGGATCTGCACCCTGAGCGTTTGGACCGAAAGGCCAGTTGGTAAGGCCGGTGTCACTCTTCTTCACGTTGAAGACCTGACGGTCGTCAATGTACATGGTGACCTCAGTCGGGGTCCAAAGCATTCCGTAGTTGTGGTAACCCTGAGCTAGGCCAACGCTGTTGTTTAGAGCGCCCATCTTGTAGTCGTGGTTACCGTTTACGTCCTTGTAGTGAGCAGCTGAAGTGTTCACGAATGGGTTGTTTCCAGCGAATTCCATGATGTCTAGCTCGCCACAGCTTGGCCATGAAACGGTGTTGATGTTTGAACCAAGAGTCCAGAATGCAGGCCAGGTTCCGCCACCTGTTGGCATCTTTAGCCTTGCTTCGAAGTATCCGTAGCTGAAGTGCTTCTTGCCAAAGCTGGTGAACTTACCGCTTGTCCAAGTTTTGTTTGATGTACAGGTTGCATCTCCAGCAGAGGTCGAAGCTGTAATAAGCATCGAACCATTGCCGTCCTGCTTGTTTGCACAGGCTGCATAGGCCTGAGCCTCGTTATTACCCCAACCACAACCAGCAGGGTTATTGCAGCCATCGCCTAGATCTGGGGTCCAGAAAGCGCTGTTTGGGCCACTTCCCGCTACACCATTGAATTCATCAGACCAAATTAGAGTCTTTTCAATTGGAGGTGAAGTCGTACCACCACCGGTTACTGGTCCACCAACTGGGATGCTGAATTCAAGGTTTGTGATGTCAATAGTGTCAACACCTAGGTCTGTGACCCATGCCGCTACCTGAGTGTATAGGCCGCCTCTAGCAGTTGCATCGAGCCCTATTACATCCCAGCTAATTACACCTAGGGCATCTGTGGTGCCGGTTAGTAGAAGCTGGTCCAGTGGGCTCTTATCGGCTCCGTTAGTGCTCTGGGTCCCAACCTGAACCTTGGCATTTGACCCACCGTGACGCTTACCAACACTTAGGTAAACAGTCTTGTTAGGAGTTGGCCTACCCAAACTATCGCTAACTGTGTAGGTAAGCCGGGTAGTTGATTTGACTTCAACCTGCGCAATTCGGTAACCCAAACCAGCGTGGTACCAGCCGTTGTTAACCCAAGCAGTTGAGTCTCCAATCATGTTGACTGAATTAGCGTCAGTGAACGTTGACTGCCTAATAGTCCAAGGGCCTGTGTAGGTAATTGGTGGTGTTACCGGAGGAACCACTGGAGGACTAACGGTTGAGGTTAGGCCAATCTTTACGGTCTTAGAAACGGACTTAGCCGGTAGGTAGTTTGAGTTACCTGGGTTAGAAGCTCTAATGGTGCAAGTTCCCACCTTGATGGCAGTGACCTTGTTACCAGTAAGTGTGCAGTATTTGGTGGTTAGGGAAGTAAGAGTTGTTGTCCCTGAAGTCTCAGTAGCGGTTAGGTCCGCAGTTGGGTTTGCCATGGATAGCCAGCCGAAGTCTGAAAGAGTGAGCGTATTGAAAGCCTTAGAGATGGTGAAAGATCTGGTTACTGCTCTAGCTGGCTTGTGGGTGGCATCACCTGGGTTAGTTGCGGTGATCTTGCAAACACCAGAGGTAAGGACTTTTACCGTCAGATTATTGACTAGGGAACAGATGGTTGGGGTTACTGAAGTTGTAGTTGTAACGCCAGCACTTTGAGTAATGTTCAAAGCGATATCAGGGTTACCGTAGGTGACTTTGGTTAGCGCTGCAAAGCTAATGGTGGTAGTTGGAATAGTTACCGCCTGGGCTTGCATAGTTGAGCCAAAACCTGCCATCAAAGCAACAGTTAGGGCCACAATACGCTTATTGGAAGTCTTCATACTCCTAGCCTATGGGTCTAAATGGCGAATAAGGAACCCTTTTGCTTCGTTCAGCCATTTATCAGGGAACTGTTACCCCTTCGGCATATAGCCTTTAGTAGAGATGGGAGGCCAGGTGTCTTCAGTACACAGAGTTTCAGTTAGGGCATACCTAACTGCAACGCACTTCCCGCAGGCTTTGACGATGGTAGTTCTAACTACTTTGCTCTGTGTCCTACTTGGGCTTTCAGGTTGGGCAGTTCTCTGGGTAATAATTGCAACGGCCTCAGGGCAAGCATCTGTTGGTTGGTTCAATGATTATCTAGATGCTCAAGTTGATAAATCTTTAGATCGAAAACATAAACCAGTGGTTCGACACTCTCTCAACCCTGAGAACTTGAAGAAGCCAATTATTGTTACTTCGCTAATTGCAATTCCATTTTCATTTCTAGCAGCCGGTTGGATTGGAGGGCTTGCTCATCTAGGTGCAATAGGAAGCGCACAGATCTATAACCGTTACCTGAGTCGAACAGTTTGGTCTTGGCTCCCTTACGCAGTTTCTTTTGCTTTACTGCCTATCTTCTGTTGGCAGGCAGCTTCCAAAGATATCGGGCCTAGTGCAAACATTCTGGTGATTGCGGTTCTGGTTGGAGTTATTGCACACATCTTCAATGCACTACCTGATCTGGAATTGGATAGGCGAGTCCGTTTTGGTGGGCTAGTGGTTTACCTAGGAAGAACTAAATCGATTGCTCTGATTGTTGTTCTTGGGCTGATACTTCTAACTCTCTTGATTCAACTTCTAGTTAGTTGACTCAGGGTCAAAGATAAATTCTCTAACCTCTTGTTTGCAGCGACAACCTTTAGCTATCTTGGCTGCCCAGAAGTAAGCCTCTTCTTCAGTTTCAACTTCAATGACAGAGAAACCACCAAGATGAACATCACTGTGTTTTATCGGCCCAACTGTTACCTCACCGTTCTCGTCAACAACCACAGGCTTATAGTCATCAAAGCCGCCGCCGAAGATCCAAACCCCAGCCGCCTTAGCTTCTCTGACTACAGCATGGGAATCTTCAGCAACCTGAGGTAGTTCTTCCATTGGGAATTTCATGTCTCCTTCGTTGAAAGAGATTATGTATCGACGCATATGTTCTCCTAACTATTTATCTGAACGTTCTTAGCCGAGTAGTGCAAATGTGAGAGCAATAAAGATCCCAACGAAGATTGCCGGGGTTAGATACTTAGCAACGTGTAACCAGGGGGACATTTTCAAGATTGCTCTTGAAGCTGAGGAATTGCTTCCAAGCGCACTGATGTCTCTGGCAATAGCCTGAGCCTCATGCGCGGCTGAGAACTCAACGAGAGCACCCAAGATGCCTGAGGCTAGAAGAATGCCTAGAACTCCCCAGACGGTGGCGCATCCGGCTTCCCTTATGGCTGGAATCTGAATTGCTGTGGTTATCAGCAAGAAGGTAGGGGCAAACTGTGCAATTATCAACTGATTACGGCTTCTATTCCAAAGCTCGATAAGGTCTTTTTCGTTCATCTGGGGAATCTCCTAATACTGGTTCTTAAAAGTTACAAAGCCTAAATGTATTTATAGCCAAAACAAGGCTAGATTTACAAAATGACCCTACACGTGAAAAAAGGTGCGGACTGGAACTCAGTTTACGCAAGTGCAAGATCTATTGCTCCTGAAGCGTTCGATGCTGATCGAATTAAGAACCTGGTAATGGGGGACTGGTCATCAGTTGGAACACCATCCGATCACGTAAACCCAGTTGATCAAATGCCTATCCAAGGTCCACCTAAAGTTGACCACCAAACAGCAGTTGATGCTGTTGCCTCTGCTGCGAAGCAGCACAAGGTCTGGGGGCTAGTAAGTCTTGATGAACGTAAAGCTAAGGTCAGTGCTGCACTGGATGGTTTGCGCGAAGCAAGAGACACCATTGCACTTCTACTAGCTTGGGAAATCGGTAAGCCTTGGAAGCTAGCCTGTGCCGATGTTGATCGCTGTATTGATGGGGTTGAGTGGTATCTAACTCAAATAGACAGACAGATGGTTGGCCGTTCACAACTAAGTGGACCTATATCAAACATTGCTTCTTGGAACTATCCACTAAGCGTTTTAGTTCACGCAGAACTTGTTCAAGCTCTTGCAGGAAATGCAGTGATTGCAAAGACTCCATCACAGGGAGGTTTTCACTCACTGACTCTTGCTCATGCAATCATGGCTAAGGCTGGTTTACCAGTAACACTGCTGAGTGGTGTTGGAGCAGAACTAAGTGACGCTCTAGTTTCATCTCCGGAACTAGGCGCATTTGCTTTTGTTGGTGGAAGATCAAACGGTAGAGCAACTCTTGAGAGGCTCGCTAACTTTGACAAGCGTCACATTCTCGAACAAGAAGGACTAAACGCCTGGGGAGTTTGGGATTTCAGTGATTGGGATAATCTTGCTCCTCACCTTCGTAAGGGTTTTGAATATGCAAAGCAGCGCTGTACCGCGTATCCAAGATATGTAGTTCAAAGAAGACTGCTTCCAGACTTCCTTGAAATGTATGTGCCTATCCTCAAGGGTCTTAGATTTGGACACCCACTAGCTGTTGAGAGTGACGATGACGAACTACCAGATTTAGAGTTCGGTCCAGTAATTCACAAAACTAAAGCAGATGAGCTTCGTGCTCAATACAACGAAGCCATCAACACTGGAGGCATTCCGATCTACGATGGAGATCTAGCTCACGGTAGATTCCTACCCGGTCAAGACATCTCTGCCTATGTAGCTCCAGCAACAGTTCTAGAACCACCGAGAGCTTGGTCACTTCACCACTCAGAACCTTTTGGTCCAATTGACTCGATCGTTTTGGTAGATACCGAAGCTGAGTTCCTAGCTGCTATGAACGTCTCTAATGGAAATCTAGTTTCATCGGTAGCAACTGATGACATGGACTTCGCTAAACGAGTCAGAGAAGAAATCTCAGCATTCAAATTTGGAATCAACAAGCCAAGATCTAGAGGAGACCGAGAAGAAGTATTCGGAGGCCTAGGTGCTTCTTGGCGAGGAGCTTTTGTTGGTGGAGACCTTCTAGTGGATGCTGTCACCGAAGGTGAAAGACCTATCTATGGAAACTTCAAGGGTGGTTCTCGTTACCCTGAAGGCCTAGATCTCTAGAGATGAGAGCTAGAAAACGCAATCGAGCTTTACTATTACTGCTAGCTGCACTATTCCTGGCTAGCGGTGTTCTTCATCTAGTTAATCCAGCTGCCTTCGAATGGTTGATGCCACCTTGGCTACCTGAGCACAGCTTCCTGATTCTCCTAAGCGGAGTCTTTGAACTTGTCTGTGCTGTAGGTCTTATCGCTAAACAGAGATGGGCTGGATATCTAAGCGCTCTCGTCTTACTTGCCGTCTGGCCAGCCAACATTTGGTATGCCTTTGATGTTCTAGATCAAGGTAGTACTGGAGCAATTGTGGCTGCCTGGCTAAGACTGCCCCTTCAAATTCCGTTCATCTATGCGGCTATAAAGTTCGCGAGAAACAGAGTTTAATTTCTCAAAATATAGAGTATTTATGCTCTAGAGCATTTATACTCTAAATATGGGAAGACAGCCAAAACAGGACAAAGACCAACTAGAAAACCTAGTTGAGGAATTTAGAACCAAGCGCGAGCTCTCTAGACAGGAGCTAGCCGATCTGGTGGGGGTGCATTACCAAACCATGAGCTACATCGAGCGCGGGGAGTATGCCCCGACTCTTGCACTAGCCCTCAGACTGGCTGCAGCGCTGAACTGCAAAGTTGAACAACTCTTCAAACTGAAAGTGAGTATGTAATGAATAGCCCGAAGACAATTCTTGAGAATATGCGTAGAGCTAGGGTTGAACGACTTCTAAGTTCCCCGCCTAGTGGCTGGCTCGTCTCGAAGGGCTTTAGAAGGTTCCTCTGTGTAATCGCAGTAGTCTTCAGCTACATTTACCTCTTTACCTTGCTGGTCCCATCGGTAAACCTTGCAATGTTTGTCTACGGTGATGGCAAGGAACCAATCAACTTAGACGAGCTTGACTCTTACAAGAGTTTCTTGTGGTCACTTTCACTCACTATTGGTTGGCTGAATACTCTTTCACCATTGATTCTCATTGCAGCATTCTTATTTCTAAGAAATTCAATGCGAAGAGTCACCTCACTACCGGACGAGTATTTAGACGAGCTAGAGATTGCTAACCGAGACTGGGCTTTCAAAACTGGTTACCTAGTTATTAGAAGAATTGGTTTGTCAGTAGCAGGAGCTTTCTTTATCCTGAAGATTCTGGCTTTCAACCCTTCAATCAATCTTGATGACGACGGGAACATTATTAGAGAAGGACTCGAAGCAAGCCTTTATGCTGTTGAAAGTTATTTGGCTTCTCTAACTGCGTATGGTTCATTCAACTTCTATTTCACAGTCATTGCACTAATGACATACGTGGCATACACATTCCCGCTGATCCTTCTAGCCTGGCGCGAATCTAAATTCCCAGAGGCAATTCCAACCCTAAAGAAAGTCATCCCGCTTGGAACAACGAGGTTAATTGCGAGAAAGTACTTCAGGAGAGCTGCTTTGATTGGAATCGCATTCATCGGCTGGGCGTTGATTCAGATTCTTGGTTTCTACCTAGCTGCAGAGTTTTCTTTCCCTTACATCTCTAATTTCCTGACATACAGCGGAGTACTGTTTTTCTACTTGTTTATCCTTGTTCCGTACGCAATGTTTGTATATATCTGGGCTTCCATCAAGACGGTTGAAATACTAAAAGCAGCCAGGCAGAACAACTACAACCAAGGTAAATATGCTGGGGCTGCGATTGGGGCCATGGTTTTCTTCGTAATTACTCAATTACTTGGAATCTCTATTCCGATTCTGTTCTCACAGATTGGAAGTTCATCTGGAAGAGATAATCCGATTTTGGTTATCTTCGGTCTTGGACTTGCGATGATCCCAGCTCAGGTGCTTTCCTTCGTCTTTATTAGAAGACTAGGTAAAGCTGAGGAAGTGGCTGAGTAGTTGACTGGAAAGGCTCAAAAGCGAATTCGGGTAACAGGAATAGTCCTGGGGTCCATCCCACTTCTGTTCTTTATCTTGCGACCGATTTGGGCTATCTTGGCTTTCTTCTCCGAGCCACTGGGTGTCGGGATAGTAAAATTCTTTGTTTTCTCAGTGCTTCTGGTGCCGGTAGCAATTGTTTTGGGGCTAATTGACCTGGGCATGACGCTCTCAAAAAGGAAAGCTTCTAGCCCAATTGCGAAGTAATGTATTGGGAAACATCGCGCATCACTCTTTCGTCAACGGAGTGACCTAGACCTGCGTATGTCTTAGTTACTGCTCTTGTCTTTGTTTGCAGCCAAGTGTTTAGAGTTGCTATCGCATCTTTAGTGATCCGTTGATCTTCTGAGCCTCTGCAGTAAATCACTTTGGGTTTAGCTTGCTCAAGTTCACTATCAGTTGGTAACTCACCCAGGGCCACAAACCCAGAGAGAATTACAGTCCCTGAGATTCTCTCTGGTCTCGTTCTAAGTAGTTGTGTAGCCATGAGTCCACCCTGGGAAAAGCCGATGAGGATTAGCTTGGTTTCTTTAGGGATGTAATCATCAATCCAATCCCAAAGAGCGGCTGTTGATTCGGCAACGTCTGTAACGGTGGGCTTTAGTAGATCTTCAGCTCGGTACCAGGAGTAAGCACCACCTAAATCAATAGGTGCTCTAGGGCTATACCAAGGAAGATCTGGAAGGAAAGACATCAAATCTGGTAAGTCCTTCTCGTCTGCACCGTAGCCATGCAAGAAGAGCACCGCATGCGGTGGGGTCTCTTGTGTCTCATGTGAAGTAAACCTGGTAATTGCTAGCGCCATAGGTTTAAGCCTAAACAGATAATTCAGGTCAACTAACTCTAGGAAAGATACTATTTATTTATTATGAGTAATCTAAACCGCCCAGAAGTTGAACCGATGATGGAGCCAGCTCCATCAGTATTGACCACTAAAGACATCGTTGTTGGTGATGGAGCAGAAGCTCCAGCCAACTCAGTAGTGAATGTTCACTACCTTGGTGTTGACTACGAGACCGGTGAAGAATTTGATTCTTCATGGGGTCGAGGAGAGTCAATTGAATTCCCACTTAACCGACTTATCAAGGGTTGGCAAGATGGCATCCCTGGCATGAAGGTCGGCGGAAGAAGAATGCTTATCTGCCCACCAGATGTTGCTTATGGTCCTGCAGGTAGTGGACACCAATTGTCAGGTAGAACCTTGGTATTTGTTATCGATCTACTTGGAGTTAAGTAAAACTCTAAGCAAGTGTGTCAATTTAAACTCGAGAATCGAGTTTCATAGACATCCACGGTTACTATTTCACCCTTGAACTCTTCGGTATAGGTTCTAGCCTGCTCGTGATAGAAACCAACGGCTTCGAGTAACTTGATTGAACTAATGTTCCTTCGGTCTGTACTTGCCTCTAACTTTGTTGCCTCAATCTCATTGGACAAATAGCCCAGCAGGGCAAACAAAGCCTCCCTTCCATAGCCCTGCCCTTGGAATCGTTTAGCAAGGGTAAAACCAATTTCAAACGCTATATCCTCTTCGTCTAACCGATGAATTGCCAGATCTCCAATTAGCGCGTCACTTAGTCCAAGGTGAATTCCAAGCTGCAACCATTCATCTTTCTCAGGTGTCTGGAGACCGTACTGGGATTCAATTAGTTCTTGAGCCTGGCTGTGTGTGTAAGAGGTATCCCAGCCCTGATATCTGGCTATCGCTGGATCTTGTCGGTATTCAACAAAGGTCTCAAGGTCAGCGATAGAAAGTGGCTGGATGCTCAGCCGTTCAGTTAGCAGAGGGTAAGTCATACCTATGGAAAGCCCTATTTTGTGAGGACCATAGAGAGACCCGTGTTGTAGAACTCACGGTTGCCGACTCCATCGCGAACGCTGATCCAGACGTTGTAAATGCCTTCGGGGGCATTGTCGCCGAACAAATAATCCTGTTCGAAGATTGCATCGGTTGGTGTGACACTAATGGCTCGAGGCTCAGACCCCTTTGCGTGAAGACCGTTTTCCCCACTAAAGCCGCCACCTTCGAGCATGAACCAAACGTAAATGCCTGCAACTACCGATTCATCAGTTGCTTCAACGCGAACTACAAAGTTTTCGCCCGGAGCTACTGACACCGGTAGATCAAGCTTGGTCACGACAGGTCTAAGGTTGTCATCCGATCCACCCACGACTTCAAACGCGATTCTTTGTTCAGCTGTGTGACCCATCATGTCGACAGCCCCTACAAATAGCGTGTAGTAATCGTTGACTGCATTTGGAGGGATAGTGCAACTCAGTTTGTATGTTCCAGATTTTTCTGTGCCTGATTCCAATTCGGTTGGGATTCGGAACCCGCACCATTCGGTCACCCATCCGGGGGCTCCGCCAATAGACCCATAGACAGCCTGCACTGTTGCCACATCACTTACATTAACCGTGAAGACCGCCAATGTTCCGGCTTGAATTTGCCTGACCACCATTGGGATAGCTCCAAATTTCGGGCCCTTGCTATCTAAGCTGCAAGCGTCAAGTCTCACGTCGGATGAGTCTGCGTTGCATAGATCATTACCTGCACCAGTAGTTAAGGTGTCTTTACCTTTTCCACCATCAATGAGGTCAGCTCCATTACCGGCTGAGATGTTGTCTGCTTCTGCTCCACCTTGGAGAAGGTCTATGCCGTTGCCTCCGGTGATTTTGTCTTTACCTAAATCACCAGATAATTTATCTTCGCCATCGCCACCCTCGATGGTGTCATTTCCAGCTTCACCGTAAATCACGTCTTTGCCTAAGCCACCAAGAATACGATCGTTTCCAGGGCCGCCGTAAACAGTGTCGTTTCCACCAAGTCCGTTGACTACGTCATTACCAGCTCCAGCACAAATAACGTCATCACCTAGGGTGCCAGTTATTCGATCAGCAGCTGGTGTTCCAGAAATACTGCAGTAAGGAAGTGAGAGGGAATAACTAGCATTAGGGAAACTAGTTACAAAGAGCGTCACAAGCGCAGCAATGACTAATCTCTTGCGGTTCATTCCGAGTCTCCCTTTCCCAAACTTTAGATAAATATAGCCCTGTTTTAGATGGGTTTCCCTGCCGATTAGTTCAATTCTGGAAACTCTCAGGCTATTGAAATCGCTTTCACGACCTCGATTTAGCTCCTCCTAAAGAAGCGGCAGATAAGGTGTACTCAGCTTTAGCGCTTGTATGGGCAATGCCTACAGATGTTGGCACAGCACTTTCCTTGTTCCACTAGAGACTTGGCATTGAAGACAAAGAACCCCGTTTCAGGATCAATGTAGCCAGGCTCATTCAGATCCAGAGACAGTTGGTGCGCAGACATGATTTCGTCGTAAAAAGGGTTTGACTCATTCAACCTCTCAGGGTGTGGCTGATTCAGGTCGCGACGAACAACATCTCTTTTAGGCATCAGATGACAATCGTATGCCTGATTCAAATGACTGCACTCTGGCTCGCCAGGGTGAAAAAGAGTAACTAAAACGAGTTTTTCTGGACGCGAGCTTGCGCCTCTGTCGTTTCGATTACTGTTCTAGACTTGTGCCACAGCGAGTGTGGACGCAAACGAGCGATTGTGTGATTGAGAAACCTATGAAAAAAATCCGTGGAACATTGATCGGCATCTATAAAGCCGACGGTGGCATAGTTGGCGAACTCACATACTTCTTTGGCCACCTTGTTGGGGTCAGAAGCTGCAGTCTTTGCAGCATCTCTCATTCTCTCGTAAAGAAGAAGTCTTCTTTCAAAGAACTTGAAAGCCACCTTTTAGCCGAGCACGGAATCGTTGTAAGAATGATTCACCTAAACGAACGCAACGAGCGAGAAACAAAGGCATCTGAAGGCCGTGAGCCTTGCATGCTTCTGGAATATCCAGACCAATCGATTTCAATGTTTCTAGACGCAACAGATTTGAAAGCTCTCTCTGGCAGGGTGAGCTCACTCAAGAAGTTGATTACTTCAAGGCTTGATCTTTACTTATAGGTAAATGCTGAAACCCCCGCTACTAAAAAGTCGCGAGGGTTTCAAATTTGGTAGGCCCCGTCGGGATCGAACCGACGACCCACGGATTAAAAGTCCGTTGCTCTAACCAACTGAGCTAGAGGCCCTAATCTGCTTTTGGCAGAAATACTATTCTAACTTTTACTTAGCCACTATTTCTCAGAGAAGGCGATAGTTGCCTGAACAGCCCGTTTCCAAGCCGAATAACCCAATTCTGCGTCTACTTGCTTATTGAAGGAAACCTGGATTGGGTTTAGTTCCTTGAGTTCTTCTAGGCTCTTCCAAATACCGACACCAAGGCCCGCAAGATAGGCAGCACCTAGAGCAGTTGAGTCGATGTGGACTGGTCTCTCAATTCTGACGTTTAGTTGGTCAGCTTGAATTTGGAGCAGTAGGTTGTTCTCTGACGCTCCACCATCAACTCT
>JBBAML010000014.1:17856-31063 GCA_040402515.1 Rhodoluna sp. | reverse complement strand
GCAGCGCTGATGATTTTGAAGTTCATGATTAACCGCGCAACTCAAAAGTTGTTTTACCAATTCGTATTTGCATGTCCGCTTTGATTGGTATAGGAGCACCGATTCTTGAACCATCAACGAAAGTTCCATTGGTTGAATTTAGATCCTGCAGTTGCCAACCTTCTTCAACTTTTTGAATACGTGCATGCTGAGAAGAAACGTAGTCGTCGTCTAAAACAAAATCACTGTTAGGTGCGCGACCAATTCTTATTTCACGTCTATCAAGCACTAACTCAGTTCCAAGCAGAGGGCCAGCAATAACAACTAGTCTGGTCGGCAAACTGTTCATTGCAGAGACAACAGTTGCAGATTCTGGTGCAGAGGAAAAATCAACAACATTTGTGAGTCCAGTTGTTGGAGCGGAGAGAGTTGTTGGAATGTTCTTCTCAACTACTTGAGATAAAACTCGAGTACTAAAAAGATCAGCTCGGATGATCGAGATGATGCTCAAAATAAACAACCAGAGCACGAGTAGGAATCCTGCTCTAACAATAAACAGCGCTAGTTCGCTCATGCGTTTAACTCACTCTTAGCGATCACTCTAAAGACAAACACTGTTCGACCAGCTTCGATGCTGCAATCGGCTGGCAAGGTTTGAGACTTAACCAATCTGCCAGCTAACTTAGTTCCGTTCGTTGACCCTAGATCTTCAAGAGTTGCTGTTGAGCCATCCCAACTAATTGCAAAGTGAACTCTGGATAGCCCAGAATCATCTACCTGTATATCTGCAGAAGCATCTCGTCCGACTGTGGTTCTAGCCTTGGCTAACAGATAGCGCTTACCGCCAAAGTCCAAAGCCGGTGACCAGGTAACCTCAGAGACTTGAGCTGCAACACTAGAAGCTGTGACCTGTAATTGGCCAAGAGCAAGAGTAGACAGGGCTTCAACCTCTATTACTAGCTCACCGCTGAACTGATAGCGCTGCTTCTTGGCATGTGCCAGTAGTTGTTTCTTTACATCCGCCACCAGGTGTTCACCCATTGGGCGGAGCCTTGCATAATCCGCCTGAGAAAGCTTCACAGTGTATGAGTTGGGGGCCAGAATGCGCTCACGGTCAACAACTGCCGCCCCAGCATCCATCTTGGCTTTGATAGCAGAACTGATCTCAACCGGTTGTATTTGTGATTTGAAGGCTTTGGAGAAAGCCCCGTTAACGAACCGCTCAAGACGACGTTCAAAGTTCTCAATCAGACCCAAAACTTATCCTCACTCGCTTTAGAACAAGTTTAAGGTCAATAACCTAAAGTCTGATAGAAACCTGCCAATTAGGTTAAGCGAACCTGAATTCGGCCAATTTAGACTAGTGAACTCCGTAATCTGAATATGTCAGCACCAATCGAAAAGGAAATCGCAATGAACCTAAAAAACAAAGTTGCACTAATTGCTACCTCAGTACTAACTGTTGGAACTCTAGTAGTTGCATCTCCGGCATTAGCTCACAAGCCAGGCCCAAAGGCAACTGCTAAGAGCGTCGTTACATCAACTGCAACCCCAACTGCTTCTCCGACCGCAACCCCTCCAGTTTTCAAAGATGGTGATCACAAGGGTAAGGGTGACAAGGGCAAGCACCTGGATAGGCCAAAGGGTGCTCCAATTACACAGACTGTAACAGTCGACGTTCCTGAAACCGGCAGCTACCAGCTTCTAGTAACAGAGGTTAAGCCTGCTGATGCACCTGCAGTTCCAGCTGGAGCTCCAGAGCGTCCAGATCACAGCTTCACTGTCCCTGTTACCGGTACTGGTTCTCAGACACTAACTCTGAACCTTCCTCACCCTGGTGACTACAAAGTTTCTCTCATCAGTGTTGTTTCCACACAAAGCATCACAGTAACTCCAACCAAATAAGTTCCAGTTCCTCTCTGGTTAGTTAGAACTAAACCCCAGGACCTTTTGGTTCTGGGGTTTAGTGTTTAAGCTACTTCGTGCTTTCGCTTACCACGAGTGTGAGTTGGGCTACAGCCCATGTTCTCAGGCTTTGCAGCGCAGTCATCACAGAGGAGAATTAGATCTCTGCAACCTAGGGAAGTGCAGTTACGGAAGTGTGAGGTAGGTGCAGAACACTTTTCACATTCACCAATAGTTTTTGCCTCATCTGTGAAGTTGATGTTGAGTCTGTCATCGAAGACGTACAGAGACCCTTCCCAAAGAGAGCTATCACCTTGCGATTCTCCGTAGCGAACAATTCCACCATCAATCTGGTAAACCTCTTTGAAACCGTTTTCAATCATGATTGCGCTCAAGATCTCACAACGAATACCACCGGTGCAGTATGTGACTACAGGACGATTTTTAATATCGTCATATTTACCACTTTTTATTTCAGCAACAAAGTCGTGTGAAGTTTGAACATCCGGAACGATAGCGTTTTTGAACTTTCCAATCTTGGCTTCGAAAGCATTTCTACCGTCAAAGAAAACAACCTCATCGCCACGTTCTGCTACCAGCTGGTCAACAGCCTTTGGCTTTAGGTGTTTACCACCGTTAATGATTCCTTTTTCAGTTACCTGAATAGCATCAGGAGCATTGAAGGCAACTAGCTCGTTACGAACGCGGACCTTTAGCTTCGGGAAGTCATTACCGGTTCCCATAGACCACTTAAAATCAATCTTTCTGAAGCCGGTGTATTGCTTGGTGGTCTTCACATACTTCTTCAAAGCCGACATGTCGCCACCAAGGGTGCCGTTGATGCCGTGCTTAGAGATGAGGATGCGACCCTTGAGCCCAAGGCTTTCGCAGAGGTTCTGCTGCCACAGCTTTACGGCCTCCGGATCAGAGATCGGGGCAAAGCCGTAGTAAAGGATGATCTTTTGTAGTTCCACTCTTGTAATTGTAAAGATAAATAGATGTCCCTAACAGCCCTAGGATTAACCTCATGACTAATACTCAAGGAATCAATAAATCAGGTTTTGACCACTCAGTTCGTCCCCAGGACGATCTTTTCAAGCATGCCAACGGTGATTGGCTAAAGAACGAAGAAATCCCTGCAGACCAAGCGGTGCACGGTTCCTTCTACAAGCTACGTGATGACTCAGAGGCTGCTGTTAAAGCAATCCTCGAGGAAGCCGTTGCTAACCCGAAGCCTGGTGTCAGCCAGCAGATCGGTGACATGTATGGCTCATTCCTAGATGAGGCAAGAGTTAATGAACTAGGTGCAGCACCAATCGCTGTTGACCTTGACCGAATCAGTAAGGCTAGCTTCAGTGATCTAGCTCACCTAATGGGTGAACTAGAGCGCGGCGGCATCCCAGGACTATTTGGTTTCTACGTGAACAATGACCCAGGTAACCCTGAAAGATATCTTGTGAACATGTTCCAGGGTGGACTAGGTCTACCTGACGAGTCTTACTACCACGATGAGAAGTATGCAGCGTTCCGCGATGCATACACTCCATATGTTGCAAAGATGCTTCAGCATGCAGGTTGGTCTGCAGAACAAGCTGACAAAGATGCAGCAGCAATCATGAACTTTGAAACTAAGTTGTCAAAGTTGCACTGGAGCGTAGTTGAAACTCGCGATGCAGAGAAGACATACAACCTAAAGACCTTTGAGCACCTAAAGCACATGAGCCCAACTTTTGATTGGGATGCATACCTAAAAGGCAATGGCTTCGATGCAAAGATTCTGTTCGAATCTGTTGTGATGATGCCTTCATTCTTTGAAGGACTACACACTGTATTCAACGAAGAGAACCTAGCTGAAGTTAAGTTGTGGTTGCAGTGGCAGGTTATTAACAACTCTGCCCCTTACCTAAGCGACGACTTTGTAAACACCAGATTTGATTTCTATGGCAAGACCCTCACCGGTCAACCAGAGATGCGCGCACGTTGGAAGCGTGGTGTTCAACTTGTTGAAGGATCTCTCGGTGAAGCAGTTGGAAAAATCTACGTTGAGAAGCACTTCCCACCTGCAGCTAAAGCTCGTATGGATGAATTGGTTAAGTGGCTTATCGAGGCTTACCGTGAAAGCATCACCAACCTCGACTGGATGACAGAAGAGACTAAGAAGAAAGCTCTTACCAAGCTAGACAAATTCAATCCAAAGATTGGTTACCCAAGCAAGTGGAAAGATTACTCAACACTAGTAATCGACAGAAACGATTTGGTTGGAAACGTTCGTCGTGCTTCTGCTTGGGCAACTGAAAAAGAAGCAGCGAAGATTGGTGCGCCCCTAGATCGTGACGAGTGGTTCATGACCCCTCAAACAGTCAACGCTTATTACAACCCAGGTTTCAACGAGATTGTTTTCCCAGCTGCAATTCTGCAGCCACCGTTCTTCAGCCTTGATGCTGATGATGCAATTAACTTCGGTGGTATCGGTGGAGTTATTGGACACGAAATCGGTCACGGTTTTGATGACCAAGGTTCAAAGTATGACGGTGACGGAGCACTTATCTCTTGGTGGACTGAGGATGACCGTAAGGCATTCGAAGAGCGCACCAAGGCTCTTATCGAGCAATACGATGCTCTCTCTCCTGAAGGTCTTTCAGATGAATTCAAAGTCAACGGTGCTCTAACCATTGGTGAGAACATCGGTGACCTCGGTGGAATCACAATTGCATACAAGGCATACCTAATGAGTCTTGGCGGTAAAGAACCTGAGGTTATTGACGGTCTAACCGGTGCTCAGAGATTCTTCCTGTCATGGGGTCTGATCTGGAGAGGTAAGTCAAGAGACGAGATCGCTATTCAGCGCTTAGCTACTGACCCACACTCACCAAGCGAGTTCCGTTGCAACCAGGTAGCTAGAAACTTTGACTCTTTCTACGAAGCATTCGATGTCACTGACAAAGATGCCATGTGGCTAGAGCCAGCTCAGCGTGTAGCAATCTGGTAAATCACAAACTATGAAGTTATGGCTACGCCTGATCTGGGCTCATTTGAGCTGGCGCTGGCGTAGCCGACTTCAGGTTTCTGATGTTGGCATTAGAAACTTCGTTGTCTGGCCTACTGACATCGACATCTTCCTTCACATGAACAATGGAATTTACCTCACACTTTTAGATCTTGCTCGTTTTGATCTAATGAAGCGCGCGGGGGCTTGGCAGAAACTAAAGAAACAAAAAATTCATCCAGTTGTAGTTCAAGAAACCATTACTTTCCGTAAATCACTAACTCCTTGGTTGAAGTTTCAAGTTGAAACCAAGTTAATTGGTTGGGATGAACAAGCTTTCTTCATCGGACAAAGGTTCGTAGTTAAAGGTGAAATCTACGCAGAGGCAGTTGTCAAACTTAGATTCCTGCAATCACCTAAAGGAACACCAACCCCAGCTGAAGTAAATGAAAAACTTGGGGGTTGGCCAGGAGTTGAACCTGTATTACCTAATTGGGTTTCAGAGTGGAATAAATCTGTTGCTCTTCCTAAGGGGAGAGAAGCGGCTCCATCAGACTGGGTTAAGTAAAGAACTAAAGTTCGCTGTTGCGACTAAGTTGCCATCTAGTTCGACAACTAAAACCGCAATCTGATTATCCTCATTGCTCTGGTTGTATTTATCAGCTAATGAAATTGCGGAGGCACCGGCAGCAAATAGTGCTGTTGCCCAAACATCTGCCGTAACAATATCTTTCGCAACCACGGTTACTTGGCCCACTTCATTTGCAAAAGTGGAACCATGTTTTGGATTCCAAATGTGTTCACCACGTTCAGCAGTTCCTGAAGTTGCAACTGCTCTGAAGTCAGTGTTGTTCAGATCAACAACTGTTAATACTCTAGCTTCTGGACTTGCTATCGTTACCGGAGTCGATATTCCAATTCGCATGGCAAAGCCAGAACTAATGGCTTTGCTAAGACGTATATCTCCTCCTGCGTTCATTGCAAAATCTGTAATACCAGCGTGTTCTAAAACCGAAGCAGCTCTGTCGGCAGCCCAAGTTTTAACAAGACCTGATGGATCAAAAGTGTTCTGTGGTGTGAATGAACTAAACCATCCATCTGTTACTAGAGACCATCTCTCACACTCATCCCACACTTCTGAGACAACTTCAGGACACTCTGAAACGGAACATTCACCACGAGAGAGTTTGCTAAGCGGAGAGTCGGGTTTGTATAGCGAAAATATTTCGTCAGCTTTATGTAATTCGGAAACTGCCTTTTCGATAGTCTCTTCAACTACTGCTTTAGGGAGATCACTTCTACCGACAAACCTAAAAACGGTGCCCATGCAGAACTCGGTGTGGCGAAACTCCTGAGACATTAGAACTGGGCTAACGCATCACTAAACGCAGTCATGAAAGCGTCAACAGAGTATGTTGCACCAGAAAGCATTGAGGTGTCAAAACTAGCGCTTTGGGCAGAGATAGCTAATTGCACAAGGTATGGGAAAGAAGCCGCTCTACCACTGGTGGCTCCTGCCTGGTCAAGGTTGATGTCGGTGATAGTTGAACCAGTCTTAGTAACAGTTAGCTGCACAGTTCCGTAGCGGTAGTGAACAGCAGAACTTGTGTGGCTAACTGTTGAACTAGGTGGTGGAGTGGGCTTCTTAGTTGGTTTAGGCGTTGGGGTCTTTGTTGGAGTTTTGGTAGGGGTTGGTTTGGTTGTTGGGTCAGTGGTTGGTGTCGAGGTATCTGTTGGGGCAGGCGTAGTTGGGTCAACAGTCGGGGTTGGGTCTGTTGTTGGAGTGGTTGGGATGGCGGTGAAACCACCGGTTGGGTTCGCGTTTGCGCCAACCTGAAATCCCGTTACTACAGCAATTAGGCTCGCAGTTCCCATTAGAGCTTGAGTTGATTTTCTCACCAGGCAAACTCCTCTGCGTGTATGTGGTTTAGTGGTGTACCCACTTTAGTAAGTGATCGCTCAACTGCCTTTGTGAAAGCACTTGGACCACAGATGAAGACATCTGACTTGGAGATGTTTGGAACAAGCGCCTGAAGTCTTTCATGATCAGGGAACTGATCGTTTACTCCCGCAGGGAACCAAGATTGTGGATGTTTTCTAGAACCTTCAAGAATATGAATGAAGAAACCTCTGCGCTTAGCGATCTCTTTAAGTTCAGCAATTAGAGCAGCGTCATTACTGTTTCTAACTCTGTAGATAATGGTTGCTTCACCTGGTCTTGCTGCGATTGATTCTGCAAGAGCTCTGATTGGTGGAGCACCAATTCCGGCTGCAACTAGAACAACATGATCCTGCGTTCTTCTTTCTTCAGTGAAGACACCATATGGACCTTCAACTATTACTCGGGTACCGAGCTTGATGTTTTGTAATGCAGCGGTATCGTCTCCACGATTACCGATTGTGAATCTCAAAGTGTTATTGGTAGGGGCAGCAGAGAGGCTGAAAGGATGGGCGCGCCACCACTGCTTCCAGGTAATGACTCTCACAATGAAGAACTGACCTGCCTGAGCATTGAATCTCTTTAGATTTCTACCAGTGAGATATATAGAAGTTGCATCACTTGCTTCTGCAAATGTCTTCGAAACCTTAAGCCCTGAGAAACCAGAAAAAACAATTGGTTGCAACAATCTAAACCAAAGAATGTTAAGTGCAACAAATAGGTATGCGCCAATCCAAAATGCTTGAGCTAGTGGTTTACCTGCAATATCCGAACCCAAGTTAATTTGGTGAGGAATAGCGAGCATTACTGAACCGTAGGCAAAGAGGTGGATTAGGTACCAGGCTTCGTAAGGAAGTCTCTTGCGAGCCAGGTTGAGTGATGTAACAACTACAAGAATCATCAACACAAAAGAGATAGTTGCGAGTAGATAATCAGAAACGCTGTTGATTAGAGAAAGCGTTTCATCTATTACATTTAGTGAATCTGAAATTGAATAAGACCAGATCACAGTGACAAAGTGAAGAACTACTAAATACAGAACCGGCTTCCCGAGCTTCTTGTGAGTAAGAGTCGCTCGGTCGTGCCCATAAAGTCTGTCTAACCAAGGAACACGAGCAATCAGAAGTACCTGAATTAGAAGAAGGTTTGTAGCAAGAAGAGCAGAGAGACGGTTAACCGCATTCAAAGCACTTGAAAGATCGACAAGAGCATTGGCTCCACCGTCGAGAAGAAAAGTTAGCGTAACCCAAATTAAGCTGCCCCAACCGATTGCTTCAATAAGATCCTGTTTAGACTGCAACCGCTTGATGGTCTTATAGCCCTTGGGCTTAAATTGGCTAGGCTCAACCAACACCAGGCTGCTGGGGCTCTCTTGAGTGGCTAGGTTGCTTTGGGTCATAGGTTAAGTTTGGTGTAGAAGTCTGGATGTATCCTGAACGCTCCCTGAATAACGACTATTAGGTTGAACCTCTGCGATGATTACTTTGTTTACGAAACAACGCAGTTTTATGCAGAACTCCACCCTTGGTTCTGCTCTGAATCCGGAGTTAACAGGTGCAAAGGTTTGAACGCGATCAGGTAGCCGCGAAGGCAGTTGCCCTAGTCGAGACTTGGCTCATTGAGTCCAAAAAGGTCGGCAAAAGATCTGCAGCTGAGAAGCGCTTAGCCAAACTCCTAAAGGACCCCAAGGGGCTTAACTGGACCCTAAAGTTCGTAGATCGGGTTATCAGGCCAAGGGACAGGAAGATTGCGGCTAAAGAGCTAAACGACTTAGCCAAAGACCTACCCAAGAGCCTAAGCAAACTGGACAGGGTCACCATCAGGTTGGGTGGTGCTTTCGCGAAACCTTTCTCCTTTATTGTCATTCCAGTAGCTAAGACCAGGCTGAGACAACTCGTTGGACATCTAATTGCAGACTCCAGACCTAGAAAACTCAGAAGGCACATCAAGAAGTCCAGATCTAAAGGAATCAGCCTTAACCTAAATCTTTTAGGAGAAGCCGTCCTAGGAGAACTAGAAGCTAATTACAGGTTTGATGAAACTTTCAAATTACTAAAGCGCAAAGACGTCGACTACGTTTCAATCAAACTTTCAGCTGTTGCCAGCCAGATATCGATGTGGGGATTTGAGGCATCGGTGCAACGTCTAGTTGAGAAACTAACTCCGCTGTATTTGTTTGCAGCTCAATCCGAGAAAGAGAAATTCATCAACCTAGACATGGAAGAGTATCGGGACTTAGGTCTCACCATGCTGGTCTTCAAGCAACTTCTTTCTAAACCAGAATTACAAAACATCGAAGCTGGAATTGTTCTGCAGGCATATTTACCTGATTCATATGCAGCACTCCAAGAACTAACCGAGTTTGCTCAACTTAGAACCGCAAATGGTGGTGCAGGGATAAAGGTAAGAATTGTTAAGGGTGCAAACCTAGCAATGGAGCAAGTTGATGCAGATTGGCACGGTTGGCAACTAGCAACATTCTCAACCAAAGCAGAGACAGACGCTAACTACAAAAGACTGATTGACTACGCGCTACACCAAGATCGCATATCTTCGTTACGCATAGGTGTTGCCGGACACAACTTATTTGATTTAGCTTTCGCTCATGAACTTGCAAAACATAGACACATAAATTCGAACATCGAATTTGAAATGCTTCAGGGAATGGCCCAACATCTTTCAACCCAGGTAAAGAAAGATGTTGGCGGTCTTCTTCTATACACACCAGTTGTTCGTCCTAGTGAATTTCAAGTTGCTGTTGCGTACCTAACTAGAAGGCTTGAAGAAAACGGCAGCCCAGATAACTTTATGTCTGGAGTTTTTGACATTGACAATGACAGAAATGTATTCGACAGAGAACGTCTTAGATTTGAACTATCTCTTCGCCTGATGACAGATTTAGCATCAACTCCAAACCGCAAACAAAACCGGCTAGATGAAAGACATCCCCTTCAAGAAACTTTTATAAACGCTCCAGATACTGATCCATCATTACCAAATAACAGAGACTGGATTAGACAAGCAGTTGCAGGAGCAACAGCTCTAGTTGGAAAACTCAAAACGCATGACGCATACGTCATTGAAGCGAACCTAGATGCAAAGTCTGTCGACAAGTTAGTAAAGACTGCAAGCACAGCGTCAACCGACTGGGCTGCAGATCGCGATCAAAGAAAACAACTACTACTTGCAGCAGCTAGCGAACTTGCTAAGCGTAGAGGAACTCTTCTGCAGTTGATGATGGCTGAAGCAGGAAAGACTGTTTCAGAAGCAGACTCTGAACTTAGTGAAGCAATTGACTTTGCAAACTATTACGCACATTCCATCGCAGAGATAACCAGAACTGAAGACTTAGACGCAGTGGTCTTTGAGCCACACCGAGTGGTTGTGCTAACCCCTCCTTGGAACTTCCCTGTTGCTATTGCTGCAGGAGGGGTTCTAGCCGCGCTGGCAGCCGGTTCATCAGTAATCATCAAGCCTGCACCGCAGGTGGCTAACTGTGTTCTAGCCATGGTGCAGGCTCTCTGGCAAGCCGGTATCCCTAAAAATGTCCTGCAAATAGCCTTTGTCCCAGACAATGAAATCGGACTCTCCCTCGTTTGTCACAATTCTGTGGATGCTGTCATTCTTACCGGCTCTTACGAAACCGCAAAACTATTCAAGAGCAACAAACCAGACTTGAAACTTTCTGCTGAAACAAGCGGTAAGAACGCTCTAGTCATAACCCCTAACGCAGATCTAGATATTGCTGCCGGAGATTTAGCAAAGAGTGCTTTTGGTCACGCTGGTCAAAAATGTTCTGCAGCAAGCCTTGGAATTCTTGTTGGTTCTGTTTATAAGAACAAACAGTTCCTTGCTCAATTAGTCGATGCTGTCCAGTCAATGAAGGTGGGTTACGGAATCCAGCCAGATGCCAGCGTTGGACCGCTCATTGAACTACCTAGTGAAAAACTACTCAGAGCTCTAACTACTTTGGATGATGGCGAGACTTGGTTACTCGAACCAAAGCAACTTGATGACACGGGAAGGCTGTGGCGACCAGGGATTAAGTATGGAGTGAAGCCAGGCAGCTTCTTCCAAACAACTGAATGTTTTGGACCAGTACTCGGTCTAGTGAGAGCAAAGAGTTTGAAGCAGGCTATTCAAATTCAAAACAGCACCGCCTTTGGACTAACAGCTGGAATCCATTCACTCAACACAGTTGAGATTAAGTCTTGGGTTGAATCTGTTGATGCAGGAAACCTATATGTGAACCGAGGAATTACTGGAGCAATTGTTCAACGTCAACCATTCGGTGGATTCAAGAGATCAAGTGTTGGTTTCGGTTTGAAAGCCGGTGGGCCAAACTATATTTTGCAATTCGGAACTTTCAAAGATAACCAAGAACGATTTGCTGGAGTGAACCAGTACCAAATCTCTGGTGTGAAGAAGGTTATATCGAACTATGTTCATTCAGTTGAACTGCTGATGGAAAGCAATAGAGATCACCTGCTATTAGAAATGGCAGCGGCAAGTGATGAGTATTGGACTAATGATCTCTTCATATCTAAACCAAGAGCTGGTGAACTAACCTACGAAGGCAATTACCATCGCTACCTAATAAACCCTTGCACTGTTCGTGTCAGCACTGACGCAACAAAAGCAAAACTGGCGCGAGTCGTTCAAGCATTAATACTTGCTACTCACACTGATCATGTGCTCTCGATTTCACCGGAGTTTGTAAACAGAACAGAACTATCTCAAGAACAACTAAGAGCTCTAACCGGTGGACTGAGATATGTAGTTGAAGAAAACCTCAGTGAGGTTCCATCCCGTTTAATTCTTGTTGGCTCAAAAGAAGAAAGCATCCTGGAGCTTGAAAGCAACCCAGATGTGTTTGTTTATGACCTAGAGCTTTCAAAGTCTGCACGAGTGCTTGCTTTGGTGTTCTATCGTGAACAGTCCATTTCAATTACGCAACATCGCTTTGGCGCACTGCAGAGCGAACTTCAAAACATTATCTAAACCAGTAAGGTAAAGCCATGACAACACCAGCTACCAGAACTTATAAAGACCACCTAGGTGTAGAGATCACCTTCTACGTTTGGGCTATTGAGAACCCTAAGGCCATCGTTCAGATTGCTCACGGTCTAGGGGAGCACGCTAGAAGATATGACCATCTTGCTGGTGCTCTAAACAAGGCCGGATACACCGTTTATGCAGATGACCACAGAGGTCACGGCGTTACCGGTGTCAACCAGATAGCCAACGGTCAGACCAAGAAGATGGGAAACCTTGGAACTGGCGGAATAAAGGCAGCCTTCGAGCAGGTTCACGATCTAACCAAGCTAATTAAGGCTGAAAACTCAGGTAAGAAGCTTGTGCTCTTTGGTCACTCTTATGGTTCTTTTATCTCTCAGAAGCTAATCAACCAGTATTCACCTGAATACGATGCAGCAATACTTTCTGGTTCATCACTATTAGTGCCAGGTGTTCTTGGTGCAGGTGGCTTTAACAAGAAGTGGGATAAGGAACCTAACGCAACTGGTTACGAATGGTTGAGTAGAGACAAGAAGGTTGGTGAGGCGTTTGCTTCTGACCCACTAACTTTCCTAGCTGATGCAGCCAAAGTAATGGGCGTTCAAAATGCAATCCAACTATTTTTCACTCCAAACAGGAAGATTAGAAAAGATCTACCACTACTTATCCAAGCTGGTAGTGATGACCCAATCGGTGCAGAGCGTGGCAATCAAATGCTTGCCAACACCTACCGCAACAAGTCAGGTCTAGAAAACGTCACCGCAATTATTTACCACGACGGTAGACATGAAATGTATAACGAGATCAATAAAGAGGAAGTCATTCACGACTTACTCACCTTTATTAGAGAAAACGTCGCCTAGTTCAGAGGTCTTGAGAGTAAGTCCTGAGTTTCAGGGTGGCGCTTCATGTATGTGACAACATAGGGGCACACCGGCCACACTTTACCTAGGTTGTTCTCTTCAATATCTTTGAATGCATCTCTCATCAAGATTGCCGCATAGTTCTTACCCTGATGCTCTGGATCAACCTCAGTGTGAGTGAACTGTAGTTCACCATCGACATCAACATAGTCAGCATGACCGATCTTTGCCTCCCCTAGAAACAACTCGTATCTAGATAATGCTGAATTGTGTATTACATGCGGGTCCATACTGTTAATCTCTTTCTGTGCAGAACATTTCTAAGTATCGAGTCATCGAAGGCGACAACCTATCTGTTTTGCAGTCTATTGCCGATAACAGTATTCAGCTGATTTATGTTGATCCTCCTTTTAACACCGGTCGTGTTCAGAGTCGAGGCAAGTCAACTACCACTAGGAGTGAGACCGGAAGCCGAATGGGCTTCAAAGGCCAGCGCTACGACATCGTCAAAGAAACCAT
>JBBAML010000014.1:0-17756 GCA_040402515.1 Rhodoluna sp. | reverse complement strand
GACACCATCCTGGTTTATGTGAAAGATCCAGAGAAGTATTACTTCAACAACGAGACCGTTGATCGTGAACCATACATGGCACCAGGTCTCGTTACTAAAGAGAAGGCAGAGCGAGGAAAACTACCAACGGATGTTTGGTGGCACACCATTGTCTCCCCAACCGGCAAAGAGAAGACTGGCTATCCAACTCAGAAACCACTTGGAATTCTTCGAAGAGTTATTCAAGCAAGCAGTAAAGAGGGAGACACCGTGCTCGACTTCTTTGCAGGCTCTGGGACAACGGGAGCAGCAGCAGCTGAGTTACATAGAAACTTTATTCTGGTGGATAGAAACCCAGAGGCTATAGCGGTAATGAAGGAACGGTTTGCTTCATACGACGTGGTTTTCGAAACTCACGTTTAGGTTCTGATCCAACCGCAAAGACAATGATTGTTGTAATAACAATCAGTATGAACGCAACGGCTAATGCCATGCCATAGTTATCTCCACCAGGTCTTGAAATCAGAGAGAACATTAACATTGGAATAGTTGACTGATCACCAAATGCAAGCAAACTTGCTGCACCAAACTCTCCAAGGGACACTAGAGCACTAAATGCAATTGCAGTTTTTAGAACTGGCCTAACTGCGCTTAGGTCAATCCTCCAGAAGATAGACCAGGAACTAGCCCCATCGGTCATTGCCTGTTCACGACTGTAATGATCAACTGCAACAAGTGAAGGGTAGAGAACTCTTATTACCATCGGAATTGCCAACACTGATTGCGCTAATGGAACAAGAATCCAATTACTTCTTAGCCAAGCTAAATCACCGGTGAGGGTAAGCAGATATCCAAAACCAACAACAACTGCAGAGACACCGATAGGTAAAAGGAATATGCCATCTAGTAACACCCCAGTTGAATCTGTCTTCTTGACTCCTCTAGCGTGCTTTCTTGTGTGATCGGCAAGGAGGTAACTAACCAGACCACCAATAAGAACTCCAAGGAGGCTAGCTATAAGAAGGTTACGAAAACTGTTAACGCTAGCCTCAAAAAAAGTCACGTTTAACAGATCTCTGGAACCCTTTGTTTGCAGAAGTGCAAAGTTACTAAAACCAAATCTTCCATCGCTATCTACAAAAGCTTTAGCCATGACAAGCACTAGTGGAACAATCACAAAGAAGCCCATAGAAAGAACAACAAAGAGTAATACAGGTCTATCTCGACCATCAATTTGACGAACTTTGTAACTTATAGAAGGTTCGAAACTAAGCGGATTACTTCCACCCCAACGGCTAGCAGTGAAAGCTAACATCGAGAAGGCAATTTGAAGTAGCGCTAATAGAGTTCCTGTCTGCAGGTCAAGTCTCTGTAACACTGCTGTTGATATTGCGGTCTCTAAAGTGTTTACCTGTCCACCACCGAGACTGAGCACTATTCCATAGGAAGAAGCACAATAAAGAACAATCAGCGCGCTGGAGGCTCTAATCGAGACCAGTAGTTGGGGAAGAGCAATCTTGAAGAAGATTCGAAGCCTCCCAGCCCCAGCAACTTCAGCTGCCTCTTCAGATAAGACATCTAGCAACTGCCACTGCGAGCCAACGGTTCTAACTACAACCGCATAGTTGGAGAAGATGTTAGCCAGGATGATGGCAACGATTGGGTTTAGTCCCCCGAACAGAGCCCCGAACTGAGTAATAGCGATAGCCACTACTAATGAGGGCAGCATAAAAGGCACTGAGATCAAAGCTCTAATTGTTGAAGCAAACCTGAAACTCTTTCGGTAGAGAAGGTATGCACCAGGTATGCCTAGAAGAACGCAGAGCAAAGTTGAGAGGATTGCCTGCCAAATCGTGAACCAAAGCACTGGCCAAACAGATTGAACATTGGAACCAAACCCAAAAGCCAACCCTTCAGTGAATACCCTGACTACTGGCCAGTAGAAGAGAACACCCATAAACACAATGGGTATTGACCATAACGCAACTCTTCTAAGGTGCAACGTCAAATACCCAGTTGAAATCTTCTAACCACTTTTCGCGGTTAGCATCAACATCTAAATCTTCACCAATAGTGCTTGTTGCAGCTGGTGCTCTAGTCTTCCAAGACTCAGGTAGTTCAATACCTTCAACAACCGGATATACATACATAGCCCCGGGCAGTGACTCTTGGAAGGACATTCCTCGCATAAATTCAATTAGATCTCTTGCAGCCTGAGGGTTAGCCGCGTTCTTTAGAACGCCTGCGTATTCCGTTTGACGGTAGCAATCAGTTAGCAATGCTTGAGTCTTAGCATTACCCTGCTCATCAACTTCATCAGCAGGAGAGGAAGAGTATGAGAGAACGATTGGGTATTTACCTTTACCCGAGGAACCACTGAAATCTGAATAGTAAGCATCTTCCCAACTTGCAGCAACTTTCACATCGTTATCACGAAGAGCAAGCCACCAGTTAACTGTCGGTGGAATTACCCCAGCGGTCATTGGCGGGAAGCCGGCGTAAGTTGAAACTAGAAAAGCCAAACCAGTTGAAGAAGTATTTGGGTTTTCAATAACGGTTAGACCCTTGTATTGCTTCTTTGTGAGATCTCTCCAACTTGATGGAATTGCCAGGTTGTTAGTTCTGAAGTATTCAAGGTCAACGTTGAAGCAAACATCAGCGAAGTCAATCGGGACTAGCTCGCCGTCAATAATCTTGTTCTTCGTGGCAACCGGTGCAAAAGTGTTATCAATACCAAAGACGACATCAGCAAGCGGTTCATCTTTAGTAAGAACAAGTTTGTTTGTCATAGCACCGGCATCCCCTGCTCTGACAATCTTTAGATCATATTTGAAAGTTTCTTCAAAGGAAGCAACTAAATCATCACTCATCACAAAAGAGTCATGGGCGATGAGAGTAACTGATTTAGGTGATGTCTCTGATGAACAACTACTAACAGTGACAACAGTTAGCAGGGCTAATAGGGATGCAAAAATGCGTTTCATATTTTCCTTCCTACGCTGGCATTACCCAGTTCAGGTTTGACGGTTTAGAGCTTTAGCCCCTTCTCAGTCCGGTTCACCGAACTCCCGTGTAGTTAAAGATTACGCCCTCAACAAGTTAAATAACTCGTTGAGGGCGTAAGCAGATTTATTTAGTGACCAGCGGCAGCTGCTTCAGCCTTCTCCTGAACACCAGACTTAGTTCTAAGTGCTAGCTCTCTGATGAAGAGAGAGATAACAAAACCAAGAACGATTACCAGAGTTGCTGAAACGAATACGTTTCCAGCTGACTCAGCGAAGCCCTGCTTCACGGGTCCTCCTAGTTCTGGGCTAGCAGTCTTTAGGAATGAAGAGTCACTTAGCAGCCTGGCACCAAGTTCCTGCGGTGACTGAGGGAAGCCCTGGTTGCCTGGTAGGTTAGCCAGCCCTGGGTTGGCAGCCTGAGCCTGCGCAATCTTTGCCCAGATTGCAGGAACTCTATCTGTCATGTTGTTGAACAAGATAGAAAGGAATACTGCAACACCTAGGGTTCCACCCATCTGTCTAAAGAATGTGGCGGACGATGTTGCAACACCAATGTCTTTAGCCTCAACAGCGTTTTGAGAAGCAATAGTTAATGTCTGCATCATCTGACCTAGACCTAGACCCATCAAGACCATTCCGATAGTGATCTGCCAGATAGCCCAGTCTGCACTTAGGTTAGCTAGATAGACATATGAAATTGCCATCAGTGCTGTTCCAACAACCATAAAGATCTTGTATTTACCTGTAGCTGAAGTAATTCTTCCGCTGACGATAGAAGAAGTCATTAGACCCATCACCATTGGAATCATTAGGTAACCAGATTCTGTTGGTGAGGCACCATAAACAATTTGTAGAACTAGTGGAAGTGAAATCATTCCACCGAACATTCCAATACCAACAACAACTCCTAGAAGAGTGGTCAGTGAGAAAGTTCTTGACTTGAAAAGTGAGAGCGGAAGAAGTGCATCATCTCCCATTCTTCTTTCAATCAAGACGAAGGAGATGATACCTAGTGCACCAATTGTGTATGAAGCTAGTGAGTTGAATGAAGCCCAACCCCACTCTCTTCCTTGTTCAGCAACAATCAGGATTGGCACAACACCAATGATGATTGTGACCACGCCCCACCAGTCAATAACTTTTGACTTAGCTTCGTGATGTGGGATGTGGAGGAATGAAAGAACTAAGAACAGTGCAATCAAACCGATGGGAAGGTTCATTAGGAAGATCCAACGCCAACCAGTAATTCCAAAGATGTTATCGATACCAGCAAATAGTCCACCGATTAGTGGTCCAAGAACCGAAGAGGTTCCAAAGACTGCAAGGAACATACCTTGATACTTTGCTCTATCTCTCGGTGGAACAATGTCAGCAAGAATTGTTAGAGCAAGTGCAAACAAACCACCAGCACCAATTCCCTGGATAGCTCTGAATGCAGCCAACTCATACATTGAGTTAGCAAAACCTGAAATAACAGAACCAACAATGAAGATTGAGATTGCAGTAATAAACAAATATCTTCTACCGAAAATATCTCCAAGCTTTCCGTATATAGGTGTCGCAATAGTTGAAGTGATTAGGTAAGCAGTTGTTACCCAAGCTTGAGCAGATAAACCATTTAGATCATCTGCGATAGTTCTCATTGCAGTTCCAACTACGCTCTGATCCAAAGCTGACAGGAACATACCTGCCATTAGACCAAACAGAACAAACATGATTTGTCTGTGAGTCATTACTCCGGTTTTAGCTGATTCAGCTGCTGCTGCTTTACGGTCTGCACGCGCCAATGCGTTCTCTTTTCTAGTAGTGAAAGTTAGACTTTAGAAATGTCTAGTGGAACTAAGAAACGGTTGATTTCAACGATTCTTTTATCGTCTGTTTTGTTTCCCTCGGTAACTAATTTTACACCTGCTCAGGCCACAAGCCTGGGTCGGCTTTCAACAACCGATCCAGATTCAACCTGGATAGTGGTTAATAAGCAAAACCCTCTAAATCCCATCGATTACGTGCCCAAAGACCTAGTTGCACCCCAATTCCCAGTCCTAAACGCCAACCCCTATGGCCGAAAGCTTAGAAAAGAAGCCTCAAAGGCCGCCTACAGGCTAGCAATGGCCATGAAGTCAGAGGGTAAAGGCAGCCTTCTCATCCAAAGCGCTTACCGCTCATATTCAGAACAGAAGACCATCCATGCCCGTCAGGTAGAGAAATATGGCCTAAAAGCCGGTGAGGCACTGGCTGCAAGACCTGGTTACTCTGAGCACCAGACGGGCTGGGCCATGGATGTTTCAGCTAGGGGACAGGGCTGCCAGATCAGGGTCTGCTTTGGGCAAACCCAGGCTGGTCGCTGGCTAGCCGAGAATGCCTGGAGATTCGGATTCATAATCAGATACCCAAGTGAGGCAACCAAAGTAACTGGATATCAATATGAGCCTTGGCACCTCAGATATATCGGTAAAGGTGCTGCTACGGTCATGCATCAGGACAAGGTTAGAGTTCTCGAGAAGTTCCTCCACTACCCATCAGCGCCTAACTACTGATAACTCAACTAACCTTTAACCATGGCTAACTCAGTGAACAGAAAATCTACCTACGCGTTCTTAGGTCCTGTTGGTACCTTTACTGAGCTTGCCCTTGCCCAGGTCAAAGCGGCTAAGAATTCGAAAACCATCCCAGTTTCAACTGTGACCGAAGCCATTGAAGCTGTTCTCAGTGGAAAAGCCACTCGAGCCATCGTCCCAGTCGAGAACTCAATCGAGGGCGGAGTCTCTGCAACCCTAGATGCACTTGCTAATACAACAGACATCAGAATCTTCGGTGAATACTTAGTCCCAGTCACTTTTAACCTAGTTGCAGCACCTGGCACCAAGTTAGCTGATGTCAAGGTCATCTCTACTCACCCAACCGCATATGCACAGTGCCGAGGATATCTAGCAGAGCATCTTCCTAAGCACACTCACATTCCATCAACATCAACTGCAGCAGCAGCTGTTGGATTATTAGATTCTTCATCAGTTGCAGATGCTGCAATCGCAGCTAAGAGCATCACGGATCACTACAAGCTCACAGTGCTTGCTAAGAACATTGGCGATAACAAGAGCGCACAGACAAGATTTATTGAAATTGGATTACCTGCTAAACCAACACCTAGAACAGGCAAAGATAAAACTTCAGTGATTGTTGAACTGCCAACCGATCGCCCAGGAGCACTGCTAGAAATGTTGGAACAGTTCGCCGCTCGTGGAGTTAACCTTTCAAGAATTGAATCAAGACCAGTTGGTGATCAACTTGGTAGATATAGATTCAACATCGATGCACAAGGTCACATCGACGATGAAGCTGTTGCAGAAGCGCTAAAGGGTTTGCACCGCTTTAGCCCTAACGTAATCTTCTTAGGTTCATACCCTCGTGCTGACAAACAGAAGAGTGAACACCAAGGTAATAACTCCAATAAAGAATTCGCAACAGCCGACTCATGGCTTAACAAGTTGCGCTCTGGACGCTAAAGGAAACTAGAACAAGATGATTGACGCCAACCTGCTCAGAGATAACCCTGACGCCATCAAAGCATCTCAACGTGCTCGTGGGGGAAGTGAAGCTTTGGTTGACGACGCAGTTGCTGCGGACATATCTTGGCGCAAGGCTCTAACTGATTTTGAAAACCTAAGAGCAGATCAAAACGCAAAAGCAAAACTTGTTGCCGGTGCAGATAAAGATTCAAGAGCAGCGTTGATTGAAGAAGGTAAAGCTTTAGCGGTTCAAGTAAAGGCTGCTGAACAAAATGAAGCTGATGCTCAAGCAAAACTTGATGCAATTATTTGGCAGATTGAGAATGTTGTTATCGATGGTGTTCCAGCTGGTGGCGAAGATGACTATGTAGTTATTCGCGAAGAAGGAACCAAGCCAGCATTCAACTTTGAAACAAGAGATCACGTCGCTCTAGGTGAGCACCTAGACATCATTGACATTGAAAGAGGAGCAAAGATCTCTGGATCTAGGTTCTATTTTCTAAAGGGTTGGGGAGCAAGACTAGAGCTAGCTTTGATGAATATGGCTCTAGATCAAGCCGCTCAGGCTGGTTTCACAGCTCTTATTACACCTACCCTGGTTCGTCCGTCTGTAATGGCGGGCACTGGTTTCCTAGGTTCTCACGCTGATGAGATCTACTACCTTCCAGCTGATGACCTTTATCTAACTGGTACTAGTGAAGTTGCTCTAGCTGGTTATCACAGTGACGAAATCATTGACCTAAGTGATGGTCCACTTCGTTACGCAGGTTGGTCAACTTGTTACCGCCGCGAAGCCGGTAGTGGTGGAAAAGATACTCGAGGAATTCTTCGAGTTCACCAGTTCAACAAACTCGAAATGTTCTCATACATCAAACCTGAAGACTCAGAAGCAGAGCACGCAAAGCTTCTAGCTTGGCAGGAAGAGATGTTAAAGAAGTGTGAACTTCCTTACCGTGTTATTGATACTGCTGCCGGTGATCTAGGTTCATCAGCTGCAAGAAAGTTTGACGCTGAGGCTTGGGTTCCTTCACAGGAATCTTACCGTGAACTAACTTCAACTTCTAACTGCACAACATATCAAGCCAGAAGATTAAACGTTAGATACAGAAGAGAAGACGGTAAGACTGCAACGGCTGCAACTCTAAACGGAACTCTTGCAACAACTCGTTGGTTAGTCGCGATTCTAGAAAACCACCAGCAAGAAGATGGTTCTGTCCGCATTCCTGTTGCTCTTCGTCCATACCTCGGTGGAGCAGAATTCATCACAGCTAAGAAGAACTAACTTGAGCATGGAAAACCCTTGGCTGATTGCTATCGATATCGATGGCACTCTTGTGCACGACGACGGATATCTATCTCCAGTTGTAATCAGAGAAGTTCAAAGAGTCAGAGAACTCGGTCACCACGTAATTGTTGCAACCGGTCGTGCAGCAGCTAATGCAATCCCGGTTGTTAAAGACGTTGGCATTGAGTATGGACATGTTGTTTGCTCCAACGGAGCTGTAACAGTTGAAGTTGACTCTTCCGCTCGCGAAGGATATGTAGTTCGCGAAGTAATCGGTTTTGATCCACAACCAGTTCTCTCTCAACTAATTGAGAAACTTCCAGAAGCTCACTTTGCTGTTGAAGATATTGATGGCACATACCGTTTTCACAAACCATTCCCCGCTTATGCTCTGGGGAGTAAGAATGTTGAGACGCCACTAGAACAGTTAATGAACGGTGAAGTTAGTCGAGTTGTTGTCCTATCTCCAGAACAAGATGTGAATGATTTTCTAGCTGTTGTTGAAGAAGTTGGTTTGCACTCAGTTTCATATGCAATCGGATATACAGCCTGGCTAGATATCTCTCCCCAAGGAGTTTCTAAAGCCAGCGCTTTAGAGCAGAGAAGAAAAGCTCTAAATGTTCCAAGCGATCAGGTAATCACAATCGGTGATGGCCGCAACGACATCAGCATGTTCGAATGGGCTAATGCCGGTGGTGGATACTCTTTCGCAATGGGCCAGGGACCTGATGAAGTCAAAGCTGCTGCCACAATGGTCACCTCAAGTGTTGAAGAAGATGGCGTAGCCAAGGTACTTTCAGGGCTTGAAGGCATTATTTATAGCCATAACTAGACTCTCAGGCTAAATGCAGGATAAAACTGTATTTTTAGTAAGCACGAGAATTAGTTAGACTATTCAACGGAGGTCTGTCCGAGCGGCCGAAGGAGTTAGTCTTGAAAACTAATGAACTGAAAGGTTCCGTGGGTTCGAATCCCACGGCCTCCGCCAGTTTTCTAATATAGGGTTCGTGCCAACTCGAAAAGGGGCTACGACTTGTCAGAGCAAAAGAAGTCAAAAAGAGCAGAGCGCGCTATTGCGCGCCATGGCGATGTTCATGCAACCTCAAGATTCAGCACCCTATTCGGGATCCTAGGTAAAGCGCTAGTCGTTGTCCTAGTTTCAACCCTTACCGTTACCGGTGTCTCTGCTTATCAGCTATCTCAGGAGATGAGCCGCAACGCTCTTCACGTCACCTCGTTAAACGGTGAGAAAAGAGTAATCCCGCCACTAGATGGCCCACTAAACCTTTTGCTTGTTGGAAGCGATACTCGTCAGGGTGCAGGTAATTCTGCCTTTGGTGACATCTCATCTAACCTTGCCGACGTAATTATCCTTCTTCACATTGCAGAAGACCGTAAGAGTGCTGTTGGTCTTAGCTTCCAGAGAGATCTACTTGTTCCTTGGCCAGCTTGTCCTAGCACTACCGGCGGTCCTGGTTACTACGCTCAAAGCCTTGGTCAGATCAACGCAACAATTGCTAACGGTGGTGCCGGTTGCACACTTCTAACTGTTGAGCAACTTACTGGCCTAGACATTCCTTTCTTAGCAATGGTTGACTTCAACGGTGTTATCGAACTTTCTAATGCTGTTGGTGGTGTTGAGGTTTGTGTTGCTGAAGAAATTGACGACCCATACACAAACACTTACCTGTCAAAGGGTCTGCACAAACTTCAAGGTCTTCAGGCACTTCAGTTCCTTAGAACTCGTCACGGTGTTGGAGATGGGTCTGACCTTTCAAGAATCAGCAACCAGCAGGTTTATCTAACTTCACTAGTTAGAAAGCTAAAGAGCAAAGACATTTTGAACAACCCTGTTGCTCTTTACTCTCTTGCTCAAACTGCTGCTAGAAACATGAAGCTAAGCGACACTCTTTCAGACCCAGGTGTGATGGTTGCAGTTGCTAACGCACTAAAAGCAATTCCAATGAACAAGATTACTTTCTTGCAACTACCAGTTGTCTCAGGACTACCTGCTCCTAATGAGGGCCGCGTAATGCCTGACTACGAAAAAGCACAGGTGCTCTTCGACTTGCTAACTAAAGACGAACCTATGGTCTTAGGTGAAGTTAGTAACACTGGTTCAGGTGCAGTTGTTGCTCCTACCCCAACTCCAACTGCAACACCTAAGCCTTCTAAGACTCCAACCAAAACTCCAACTGCTACCCCAACCCCAACAATCACTCCGCTACCGGACTGGGCTCAGGGAACTAATGCGGGCACAACAACCTGTTCAAACTAAATATCAAATTTAGGAGTTTCAGCTATGACAACTATTGTGCTCTGGGTTTCAGATCTAGACAGATCAGTCAAGTTCTATTCAGCTTTATTTGAAGCAAAGCATCCTTACGTCACCGAAGGGTTTGCATCCGTTGAAGGCAATGGTAATGAAGTTCTAATCCACTTGCTTCCTGAGGAATACCGCAGTGAACCAACATCGGGTGAAGACAATCCAATCAAGCCAGTCTTTGAAGTTGTCAGTTTAGAAAAAGCAAAACTAGCTGCGGGTAGTAATGGCGGAAAGATTAAGTCAGAAACCTCTGAGTATGAGTCTTGGAAATATGCTGATGGTCAAGATCCTGACGGAAACATCATTCAGGTCAGAGAGCGAATCGGTTACTAATAACTAATCAATCCGGTTGGTGCGCTTGTAGTCACCACTGTGTTGTATCCAGCCTTAGTTGATGTAACTCTAAAACTCAGTGTGTGATTCACATCTGCAGTAGTCAATTTATAGGACTTAGCAATTGCTCCTGCTATTGGTTGTCCATCTCTTAGCCATTGGTAAGTCAACTTAACGCTGGTATCCCAAGAACCCGGCACTCCGGTTAGAGTCTTAGCTAGTCGAAGAGTGCCTGTGACACCAACGGTTGGTTGCTTAGTTTGAGTGCCTGGTCCTACTAAAACTGCATCAGTTACTAGAACTAATGGATTGTATGCAGTCTTCGTTAGCGTCACTCTGACTGAAATGTTCTTACCAACGTCCGCTGCCTTTAATACATATGAGGACCTGGTTGAACTTGGAATAGCGACACCCTCGTTTAGCCACTGGTAAGTTGCCTTAGTCCCATAGGGAATCGAAGCTGTTAGCAGTAAGGTCTGTGCCATTACCGGACTTCCGGCGATACCTAGATCTGGAGAAGGAATTGTTCCAGCTTTGACAACTACTGCAGCGCTAGTAGTGGTGGTCACCGGGAAGCCATTCTGGGTCACGGTTGTGGTGACAGAGATTGCCTTCAGGTAATCAAGCGAAGTCGGCGTATATGTTGATGCAATTGCCCCAGTGATTGCTTTACCTGCTCGAAGCCAACGGTAACTAACCTGAACCGAAGCGCTCTCTGAAGGAGTGGCTGTCAAAGTGCTACCAACAGTTCCACTTCCTGTGATTGCTGCAGCAGCTGCTTTAGGGTTTGTTACTTGCAGTGGAGTTGAACTTACGTAAGCACTCGAGAATGAAGCCTTGCTAGTTGTTACTTTCACGCTGATGCTCTTACCGAGATCGGTCTCTGTTAGTAAATAGCTGTTGGTTGAAGCATTTGGAATGTTCACACCATCACGTAGCCACTGGTAGCTCAGGCTGGAGGTGAAATCCCAAGTAATTGCATTGGCGATAAGAGTTGAACCTAGTTTTGGTTCACCGGTGAGGGTTAGATCAGCAGCTTCCGGTGCTCTGGTTTTTAGGAAGTCAGTTAGAGCGGCAGTTCTCATTGGGAAGAAAGTATCTAACCAGTTCTGCCAGTACTTAGCTGACCAAATATCTGAGTTCGCTCTAGTTTCTTGAGTGATGTATGCGGTGTTAATCACTGCAGCAATCTTGTTCTTAAACCCAGGCATATCCAGTTGCTCTGCTTTTTCTTTTACCTTAACCTGAGCTTTGATAAGCAGTGAAGCACACGGTGCATATGCAACACACTTACGAAGAATTACACTTCGTTGCTGGTTACCAAAGTTTCTAAATGCTGGACCTCTACCAAGCCAATCAAGCTGTGCTGAAGAGTCCATCGGGAAAGCGCCATCTTGACCCCAAGGAATAATTCTGAATTTGCCGTCAGTATCAAAAGCTAAATAGTAGTTGTTCTGAACAACATCTGTATAACCATCCCAGTTGCTTGTGTAGATATCTGTTGCCATCAGATTGATGACTGCAGTCATATCTGCAACCTTGTTAATCTCACGCCACCAGTCGGCACCATCGAAACTTGAAGTTGCGATAGCAGCATTTAGATCACTGCGATTGGCATCACCATAGTTAGTGTCATAACAACCACTCTGCGAAGGAGTGATGTCAGCTAAGTAGCAGTTAGAACTGTATAGGTGGTTAACTGTCATCCAACGTTTGAGCATCTGAGAATCGATTGACTCAACGTTCATGTATAAACCGAAATCTGCACCATTAACTTTTACCCAGGAGTATGTAGTTCTAGGAGCAACAATCCCCATCGCTCGGTATAAACGGTAAGCGCTATCTTCGTGAACGAAAGATGGATCTTGAACCATGCTGTTCAAGGTCATACGGGTAAGACCCAAGAATTTTTGATCTGGAACAAAGGCATCAAACTTTAGTTTGAAAGCTGCTTTCCCATACATATTCGTTCTTGTAGCTTGACCCTTAAGGCGAACACCAATGTTGGTCAGAGTAGTTGAGACACCGTCGGCTGTGGTGAGTGTGACTGAACCAGTTTGGTAAACAGTGGTTCCAGGGTTGTTGTTTAACTCATTGAATGAAGCTGGTGGCAGATCCAAGTCAACCTTGGAAACAACTAGTGGGTTATAGAAGACAGCCGCTTTATCGGTGCCTTCGTTATAGGCAGTAGTTGAGATTCCAGAAACGCCTGGGCTAGCCGAGGCAGACTGAACGTTACCAAGGGTTGCGAATAAAACTAGCGCAACGATGGGCTTAAGGTAACGAGCTTTCACAACAGCTCCTTTGGGTTCAGTACGTTAATACTAGGCTCTGCAACGCCTTACAGTTACTTGAGTTTGGCTACCGAACCACGCTTTATCAGATGTGCTGGAAGCACTATTTGTCTATGATTTGGCTTACCTTCAATGGCTGAGACTAGTTCTGTAACAGCAAGATGCCCTAGGTCTTCAACCGGTCTAGCAACAACTGTTATTCCAGGCACCATGGCTGCAGCCCAAGGGCTATCGTCAAAGCTAATTACAGACAGATCTTTACCAATCTTGATACCCCTATCGCCAGCAACTTTCAAAACTGCAAGCAGCATGTCGTTGTTGGATGTAAAGATGATTGAAGGTGCTTTAGGGCCATCCAGCAGGGAGGTGACAGCAGCGCTAGCTGCTTCTTCAGTGTCTTCACAGTAAAGCCAAGTAACTGACTTAGGTTTCGGCTTACTTGCCTTTACTCCTGCAGCAAACCCATCAGCACGCTCTTGAACAGAGGTGATTGGAATCTCCGGCTGAGTCTTAGTAAAACCATCAATACCTGGAACAGCGATTAGGAAGCCAAGATTCGAATGCCCATTCTCAACTGCATGCAGTACTGCTTCTTCAGCTGCAGCCTCATCACCAGTGGTAATGGTGGTGTATCGAGGGGTATCTAACTTCCGGTCAATAATTACTACCGGCTTGTTACCTAGCTTCTTAGGAGTTAGGTGGTTGTGTTTCTTAGTGCTTGATGGAACCAAGATGATTCCATCAACTTGGTTAGAAAGCATTGTGTCAACTGCAACTTTTTCAACTTCAACATCTTCATCTGTGTGAGAAATCAAAACACGATAACCAAGCTCTTTAGCCTGATCAATGATTGCCTTGGTAGCTCTATCAAAGAATGCATTGGTGAAGTCAGAAATCACAACAAGACCAATAGTCTTTGTCTTTCCAGCTCGCAGAGCTGCTGCTAGAGCATTTTGTTTGTAGCCAAGGCTTTCAGCCACCTTGTGAACGTGGTCAATCGTTGATTGGTTGATGCGTCCATAGCCACTGAGGGCGCGGGAGACTGTTGCCCTGGAGACTCCGGCAGCGGAGGCGACATCGTTAATGGTTACGTTCTTGTTTGTTGCCATCCCTTTATCTTTCCCTAATTCAGGTAACAATTTTCGTAATCAAACCGTTACCGTCAAAAGTTGTCATTTGAAAACAGTTACTGCGAAGATAATATCACGGTTTGCGAGAACGCTCTCGCAATTCTCGCAAAAAACATACCAAGGAGAAATTATGAACAAGCGCATTATCGGTGTTGGTGTTGCAGCAATTGCTGTTGCCGCCCTAGCACTTGGAGCAACAGGTTGTGCAGCTGAGAAGAAGCTGTCTATCGCCTTCGTAATGGGTGCAGAGTCTGACCCATTCTTCCAGGCAATGAAGGTCGGAGCGGTTGCGGAAGCAGAAGCTCAGGGTGTTGACCTAATCTGGCAGGGAGACCCAGCAGAGTACAACGTAGCTACTCAGGTTCCAATCGTTGACAACGTACTAGCACAGAGCCCTAGCGGTCTTGTATTGATCCCTACCGACCCTAACGGTCTACAGGCATCAGCTGACAAGGCTGTTGACGCAGGTGTTGCACTAGCACTAGTTGACACAACAGTTTCAGATGCATCACGTGCAGTTATCACCATCACCGGTGACAACGCTGATGGTGGAGCTAAGGCTGCTGACGCAATTGCCGCTGCTATCGGTTACACCGATGGTGAGACCTACGAAGTTGTTGTTGGTCTAACCTCAGCAACTGCAACCACTAACGTTGGCCGTCTAGAGGGCTTCAAGGCTCAGATTGCTTCAACCTACCCAGGCATCGTTATCAAGGATGTTGCTTACTCAGCTTCTAACCCACAGACAGCTAACAGCAACGTTAACAACTGGTTGACCAAGTACCCAAACCTAAAGGGTATCTTCGCTATCGATGGAACTAACGCTTCAGGTGCAGCAGCTGCACTTCAGGCTAAGGACCTAGTTGGCAAGATCGCTCTCGTTGGTTACGACGCTTACCCTGCAAACGTTGACCTTCTAAAGCAGGGTGTATTCACTGCTCTGATCGCTCAAGACCCAGCAGCAGAAGCACGTCTAGCAATCAAGACCCTGGTTGAATACATCAAGAACGGCACAGCAGCTGCTGAGCACGACGTTGTCATCCCGAACGTCACCCTTGATGGAAACACATCAGACGACGACTTCGCTAAGTACACCTACGTAGCTAACTAAGTAGAGTTCTTAACAAGTCATCCTCCAAGTAATAAAGGAACACACAATTGAGTAACAGCAAGCAAGATGTAGAGAACGTATCGTTCATGGATCAGGTGAAAGCCTCATTCAAGAACCAGAGCGTTCTGCTAGTGGTCACCCTGGTGATACTGGCTGTGGTATTTCAGATCGCTTCCCAAGGAATCTTTCTAACTACCAATACCTTGGGCACAGTCCTAAACGACTGGGGTTCATACATCTTGCTTGCTGTTGCACAAACCTTTGTTGTAATCACCGGAGGTATCGACCTTTCAGTCGGTGCCACCGTGAGCTTGAGTTCAGTTGTCGCCGGTTGGGTGCTGGTAAAAGGCCTAGGCCTTGATTCCAGCATCACCGGTGACGCTGCAATTCCTTACGTTTTACTAGCCGTCCTAGTTTGTTTACTAGTTGGACTGGCAGTGGGTGCATTGAATGCATTCCTAATCAATATTCTTAAAATTGTTCCATTCATCGCAACCCTTGCCACAATGGGTGCAATGACCGGACTTGCAATCATCATCTCAGGTGGTATGCCACTTCAAGGCCCTAACAACTTCAAACTAGGTTTGCCTTACAACATCTTCGGAGTTCAACTCCCTATCTCAACAACAGTTCTTTCAGTGATGATCATCTTGGTCATCTGTGGACTATTCCTACACAAGAGTAAGTTCGGTCTATACACCTTTGCTCTTGGTTCAAATCCTTTTGCTACCCGCGCAGCGGGTATTAGCCCAGCTAAACACCTCACCAAGGTATACATGCTCTCTGGTGGTCTAGCTGGTCTTGCTGGTGCATACGCATACATTCGTCTTGGTGCAGGTTCACCTACCAACGGTGCTGGAATGGAACTATATGCAATTGCTGCAACCGTAATTGGTGGAGCATCGCTAATGGGTGGTGTTGGAAGAATCGTTGGTGTTGCCCTAGGAACACTGGTTCTCTTCACTGTTCAGTCAGGTCTATTGATGGTGAAGGTTGTTACCGTTAGCCCATCTCTAAAGCAAGTAATCGTCGCAATTTTGATTGCAGCTGCTGTTGCAGTGCAAACACTGCAGAAACCAGGCAGGAAATAGATCATGGCACTTAAAGTTATCTACGAAGTAAAGAATGTCTCTAAGACATATGGAGCAGTTGTTGCTCTTGATGGTGCAAGCCTGAAACTTCACGCAGGTGAAGTAGTTGGTCTCGTCGGTGACAACGGTGCAGGTAAGTCAACACTGGTTAAGGTTCTCTCGGGTGCTCACTCACCTGACTCAGGACAAATACTTCTAGACGGCGAAGAACGCACTTGGCACAACCCTAAAGAAGCTCTAGAGGCAGGTATTGAAACTCTTTACCAGGACTCAGGTTTAGCTCCACACCTAACTGTCAGCCAGAACGTATTCCTAGGTAGAGAAAAGTTTGTTAAAGGCATCTTTGGAAAACTAGGTTTCCTTGCACGCAAGCAAATGGAAGAAGAAGCACAAGCAGATCTAGAAGCTGTTGGAATTGCATTCCCATCTTCTAACCGTCCAGTCTCACAACTATCTGGTGGTCAAAGACAAGCTGTTGCTATTGGCCGTGCAGTTTCTTGGGCTAGAAAAGTTCTAATTCTTGATGAGCCAACTAACCACCTAGGTGCTCGACAATCAGGTGAAGTTCTAGAAGTAATCAAGAGAGCTAAGAAGAAGGGTCTTGGAGTTATCTTCATCTCTCACACTCTTCCGCACGTATTAGAAGTAACAGACAGAATTGTTGTTCTAAGACTGGGCAAGATTGTTAGAGACTCTCCAACATCTGAATACACAGCTGACACCTTGATTGGAACAATCACTGGTAGCTACGGCAGCGACGAGTAAGAACATGACCTACCTATACCTCAAAGCAGACATATACCCAGATCTGACAAAGCTTGAAGAAGTCCAAGCAGCATACGCAGAACTGATCAGAGCATCACTAAACGAACCAGGCTGTTTGCTATACGACCTAGTCGTCAGTGAAGAAGACCCAAACGTCTGGCACATGTTCGAGAAATGGGAATCTAAAGCAGTCTGGGACGAGCACATGCAAACAGAGCACGTAGCAAGAATCCAGCAGCTAGAACCACAGTTAATCGTTGCCCCAACCAAGCTCAACTTCTATACCCCAGTACTTAGTGCCGCTGACCGCTCCTGAACAAAGCTTTACTCTAAAGTCAGGTGACCAAACTAGACTGTTGCCAAATAGAAACGAAAGCATTTCGAAGAAAGGCACCTGATGTTTCCCTGGTTCACTCCAACAATTGTGGTTAGAAGTCGAAAGAGCACATTTGTCGCGTACTTCCTACTCTGCTTCTCCTTTATATTGATTTGTGGTCTGCACCACTTCTACCTAGGACACATATTCAGAGGCATCATCTGGCTTTTCACCTTCGGGCTATTTGGGTTTGGCTTGATCTACGATATCTTCACTCTTCCTTCTCAAGTCAGAAGAGCTTAGTTAAAGCAAAAGCCCTAGGTGACTAGGGCTTTTATTCTGGCGGAGACGAGAGGATTTGAACCTCCGAAGGGCTTTTAAGACCCTTACCTCATTAGCAGTGAGGCGCACTCGACCGGGCTATGCGACGTCTCCAGAACTAGTTCAGTTTAGCCGATTCTAGAAGACATAACAGAGCCTCTTATTACTAGGCATTGAGGACCTTAGCTAATTCGGCTAAACTAACAAGGTTGCCTTTCGCAACCAAACAATTCCAGCGCTTGTAGCTCAACGGATAGAGCATCTGACTACGGATCAGAAGGTTGGGGGTTCGAG
>JBBAML010000013.1:0-32058 GCA_040402515.1 Rhodoluna sp. | reverse complement strand
ACAGTAACCAAGACAACGGATCCGAGGACAACATGTAATTTCTTCACATCGAGAGACTAGATAGTTTTTATAAACCTCGCTAATCTTCTCCACAATAAAAAACGGGCCGAGGAAATCCTCGACCCGTCTTTAGTTAGAACCTATTACTCAGTAGTTCCATTTACGGTTGCTGAGGTAACACCGTTAGCTGACATGCCCCACTTCTCAAGAAGTGCTGCATACTGTCCGTCATCAATCAGTGACTGTAGAGCTGCCTGGATTGCATCGCGAAGACCAGTGTCCTTCTTCAAGATTGCGATACCAACCAAACCTGCATCGTAAACAGGGTTCTCAGGGTCGGTCACAACTTCGAAGTACTCTCCGTTGCCGGCCTTAGCTGCTGAATCCTGAGCAACAAGTGAGTCAAGCATTACTGCATCACCCTGCTTGGCACGAAGTGCGTTCTGCATGCTTGGAGCATCTGGAAGCTGGGTGATGGTAATTTCACCGTTACCAGCTGCAACACAGTCATCTGACATGCCTGCAACTAGATCAATCTGAATGGTTCCGTTCTGCACGATTACAGTCTTGCCACAAAGATCCGCTGCCCCAGTGATGCCCTCAGGGTTACCCTTTAGAACGATCATCTGTGAGCCACCTACGTTGTAGTCAACAAAGTCAACCTTTGCCTGACGTTCAATTGTGTCGCTCATTGAGCTGATGATGATGTCGTTGGTGCCTGCTTCAAGAGAAGCAATGATGGTGTCGAAAACTGCATCGTTGAATCTAAGTTCAGTACCTAGCTTCTGACCGATTAGAGCGCCTAGCTCAACATCAATACCGGTTAGGTCACCGTTCTCGTCCTCGAACTCGAATGGCTCGTAAGGGATGTCGCTGGCAACATCGATGCCATTCTCTAGATACTCAGCAGGAAGAAGAGCCTGAGCTTCCTTGTCTACCTTTGACTGGTCAACACCGTTATCAACACTGCCTGCACAACCTGCAAGTAGTAATAGTCCAGCTGACATTGCTGCCACTAGACCTAGTTTCTTTATAGCCATTTGAATCTCACTCTCTGGATTGGTTAACTAAAGGACCTTATTGAGGAATGCCTTGGTTCTAGATTCTTTTGGATTGTCCAAGACTTGTTTCGGAGTTCCTTGCTCCACGATGAGCCCTTTGTCGATGAATACTACTTTATCGGCAACTTCACGGGCAAAGCCCATCTCATGGGTAACCACAATCATGGTCATCCCAGCTTTGGCAAGGCTCTTCATAACGTCTAGGACATCACCGACCAGCTCTGGATCCAGAGCTGAGGTCGGCTCATCAAAGAGCATTAATTTAGGTTTCATTGCCAAAGCTCTAGCGATAGCAACACGTTGCTGTTGCCCACCGGATAGCTGAGCCGGGTAGTGATCTGCTTTATCTGCAAGACCTACCTGCGCTAGCAGCTCGAGTCCTAACTTCTTTGCATCGTCTGAGCTAACCCCAGCAACACCAATTGGTGCTTCTATAACGTTCTGCAGTGCAGTCATGTGAGGGAAGAGATTGAATCTCTGGAACACCATTCCAATGGACTGGCGCTGTCTAGCAATATCCTTTGGCTTAAGTTCATGCAGAACTTTACCCACCTGGCGGTAACCCATCAGTTCATCATTTACGTAGATGCGACCACCATTAATTGATTCAAGGTGATTCAGGCATCTTAGGAAAGTTGATTTACCGGAACCAGAAGGTCCAATAATGCAAAGAACTTCTCCTTGCTCAACGGTCAGGCTAATTCCATTTAGAACTTGATTGGTTCCATAGGACTTACGCACACTTCTTGCGTCCACCATCAATTCAGTCATTAGCGTCTACCAACCTTGAATGCTCTAGGGGCTGCTCTACCGCCAACACTTTCAAAGCCACGACCGTATCTCTTCTCAAGTGCACGCTGTGGGAAACCAAGAACCGTTGTCATCACCAAATACCAGAAACCGCTAACAATTAGAAGTTCGATCTGAGCTAGGTTCGCAGATGAAATAGTGCTTGCTGCTGTATAAAGTTCAGCAACTGCGATTAGCTGTAGCAAGGAGGTGTTCTTCAACATACCGATGAATTCGTTACCCATCGGCGGAATAATCACACGCATCGCCTGAGGTAACACGATCTTTCGCATTGTGTAACTTGATGACATTCCTAAAGACTTGGCTGCCTCAACCTGGCCACCATCAACTGCAAGAATTCCAGCTCTTACTATTTCAGCTGAGTATGCAGCTTCGTTTAGAGACAGAGCAATGATGCCTGCAACAAGAGCAGGGATTAGGTCGCTGGTGTCACCGCTTAGAAAAACAATGTCGGTGTAAGGGACACCCAGAACTAGCTGAGGAAAGATGATACCAAGGTAGCCCCAGAAAACAATTTGGAGTAGCAGAGGTGTTCCGCGGAAGAACTCAATAAACCCGGTGGCAAGCCAACGCTGAATTGGGTTTTCGCTTAGTTTCATAATCGCAAGCAAGGTAGCCAATGTCGCTCCACAGACCATACATATCACAGTCACATATAGTGTGACGACCATGCCTTCTAGGATTCTGTGGTCAAAGAGGAACTTGGCAACCAGTTCATACTGAATGGACTTAGCGCTGGCGACAGCGTAGATAAAGCTCAAGAGAAGCAGAGCGGCTAAACCACCAAAGATCCACCGAGCTGGATGGCGCAGAGGCACTGCAACGACATCGTCGCTGTAATCGGTTGCGTCTGCCAAATCTCTACCTTTATTCTTAGTTCCTAAAATCCTATTGCCTATTAAATGCAAAAGCCCCGAGTTCCCTCGGGGCTAGTGCTGAATCTGTTTAGCGCTCTACGATTGCAAGCACATCGCGGGCTGAAAGTACTAGATACTCTTTACCGTTGTACTTAAGCTCAGTGCCACCATACTTCGAGAAGATAACTCGGTCACCAGCCTTGATGTCTAGTGGTACGCGGTTACCGTTGTCGTCGATGCGACCTGGACCTACGGCAATAACCTCAGCCTCCTGAGGCTTCTCTTTAGCGGTATCTGGGATTACCAGACCTGATGCTGTGATTTGCTCTGCCTCAACTGGCAAAACAACAATGCGATCTTCAAGCGGCTTAATTGAAACCGACACGTTTGACCTCTTCTGTTTATGAAAACGGGGGAAAGCGCTGATTTAGCCTCAAGCGCAGTCTTCAGTTTATCTGCTGATTAGCACTCTTGCAACCAGAGTGCTAATCCTTGGCTGTTAGCGTTGAGCCATGGACCGCACCAACTTTCTCCGCCTAATCAGCCCTGAAGGGCAGGCACTATTGGCTGAAGTTGGCGAATTAGATAGCAAGACTGACGTGCTGGCTTTAGTGAGCAAACTTAGAAAACATGGCCACAGTCCTGAACTGGTTGCCGATGTCCTCTCCCAAGCCAAACTCAGAAGAAGAGCCCAGGCTAAGTTCGGAGATTTTGCCAGCACCATGTTCTTTACCGAAGCAGGTTTAGAGCAAGCATCTCGACTAAAAGTTGCCGCTATCCACGCTGGCAGGTTTAGAAGAGCTGGAGTAAGAGATGTGGCTGATCTGGGCTGCGGTATTGGTGCAGAGTCATTGGCTATGGCGTCATTAGATATCAACGTCTCTGCCTTTGAACTCGATGAGGTAACAGCTGCAATGGCGACCTATAACCTTGCCAAGTTTCCAAATGTCAAAGTTGAACAAGCAGATGTCACCAAACTAGAGGTCAGTTCATTTGGTGGTTTCTTTATTGATCCTGCACGCAGAGAACTACAAGGCCCAGCCAGAGAGTCATCCAAACGAAAGTTTGACTTAACAGATCTGACTCCTTCATTTGACTTTGTGCTTGAAATTGCAAAGTTGAAACCAACTATCGCCAAGCTTGGTCCCGGCATCGACCATAAAGACATACCTTCGGAAGCTGAAGCTGTTTGGGTATCTGACAATGGTGACCTAGTCGAAGCTGGTCTTTACTTCAACCAGGTAAGAAGAACTGAAGTTGCCAGAGCGGCAATACTTCTAACTCCAGATGGCTCACATGAGATTACAAGTCCTAACAGAGCTAGAACCGATGCTCCTCTAGGAGATCTTGCTGAATATATCTTTGAGCCTGATAACTCTGTTATCCGTTCTCACCTAATTGCTGAACTAGCCGAAGCAAATGAATTGCAGCTCTTTGCTCCAGAGATTGCCTACCTGACTGGAAGTAAAGAAGTGCTTTCTCCTTGGTTGAAGTCTTACCGAGTGTTAGACAATCTAAGTTTCGACAGAAAGAAGCTCAAGGCATATCTTCGTGAGAGAGGCATTGGAACTCTAGAGATAAAGAAGCGTGGAGCAGATATCACTCCCGAACAATTGCGAAGAGAACTAGATCCAAAGGGCCCTAACTCGGCTACTCTGATTGTTACTCGGGTAGGGACTACCCACCGAGTTTTGGTTGTTGAAGGGGTAAAGTAAAACCCCTCACCTGTCAGCTTTGGTGAGGGGTTTAGCTTTTGAATCTCAGGAACTAGTTAGTTCCTGGCATTGGTTCTATAGTTACAGTCGGTTCTGGCATTGGGTCAGTTGGGAAAGGCATTGGTCTAAACCCGTCATTGAAACCATCATGACGATCGAAGAATTCCCTTTGGAACATGTGGTCATCATCAAAGCCCATGCCGTGTCTAGCCTTGAGAACAATGTTCACGATGGTGAAGATAATCGCAACTGCAATGCCAACATAGCCGAGCACTAGTCCTGTGATTGCCATCCAACGCCCCTTCTCCTTGCTCTCCTTTAGTTGAGCTAAAGAAAGGTGGCCGGTTAGAACTGCAGCCGGTGCTCCAAATAGTGAAATTGCACTAGCTAGCGAAACCACAGCCAATGTATTTAGTTTTGTGTAATCGAACTTGTTTTTGGCATCTGCCATTTCTTACTCCTTATCGTTTCCCGTTTTCCGGGTACTCCATTACTTCAGCAAACAAACCTGAGTGTCCCCTGTGTTAGAGGTGAGTGGCGGCTCAGAATCTAAGACTGGATCTGAGTTACCAGAAGAGTTGAATCAGCCGAGAAATCAAGAGAGCTAGGTGCAAAACCAGCTTGAACTAACTGAGATCCAAGAGCTGCGATCATTGCTCCGTTATCGGTGCAGAGGGATAGTGGTGGAATTCTAAGTTCGATGCTGTTCTCTCGACATGCTTCAATTGCGACTTCACGAAGTCTCGCGTTAGCAATTACACCACCACCAAGTAATAGTCGTGGGATGTCATGATCTAAACAGGCTGCTACAGCTTTCCTGATTAGAACATCAACTACTGCTTCCCTAAAGCTAGCCGCAACATCTGAAACCTTAAGTTCTTCGTTCTTAGATTCAGCCAATTCAACATGTCTAGCAACGGCAGTTTTTAATCCAGAGAAGCTGAAGTCGTAGCGGTGCTCTGCCATATCCTTTGGCAAAGTTAGGCCTCTAGGGAATCTAATTGCTGCTGGATTACCGCCAAGAGCCGCTCTATCAATTTCTGGGCCACCAGGATATGGGAGCCCTAGAACTCGTGCCACCTTATCGAATGCTTCACCAGCAGCATCATCGATGGTCTCTCCTAGTAGTTGAACATCTTTGATGATGTCTCTAACTAAAAGTAGTGAAGTGTGACCACCACTTACCAAAAGAGCAATGGTTGGAACTGCCAGCTTTCCCTGATCCAAAATGTCAGCAGCAATGTGTCCAACCAAGTGGTTCACCGCATAGATTGGTTTACCGGTTGAAACAGCTAAAGCTTTTGCTGCTCCCACCCCAACCATCAGTGCTCCTGCTAGGCCAGGGCCATTGGTAACAGCAATGGCGTCAATTTCATCCAGGGTTACCTTGGCTTCACTAAGTGCTTGCTCAAGAGCTGGAGTTAGAGCCTCTAGGTGAGCTCTAGCAGCAACCTCTGGAACTACTCCGCCGAACCTAGCGTGCTGTTCCATGCTGGAAGAGATCACATTAGCCAACAGGGTATTCCCTCTAACGATTCCAATGCCTGTTTCGTCACAAGAAGTCTCTATTCCCAGAACCAAGGGTTCAGAAACTGTTTCTCTAAGAAGTGAAGTTTTCATTACAAAAGCATCAACTCCATCAGGTTGGTAGTACTTCTTCCGAAGACCAATCTGCTTGAAGCCAAAGAGTTTGTATAGCTTCTGGGCAATTGTGTTATCCGCTCTAACCTCTAGGAATACTTCCTTAGCACCTCGTCTCGTTGCTTCCTTGGTTAGCTCTTGCATTAGAGCTCTACCAATACCAGTTCCTCGCTGGTTAGGTTTCACAGCTATGGTTTGGATATCAGCTTGGGTAGCACCAACTAGCTGACTTAGCCCTGCATAACCAACAACTTGGTCATCAACCTCAGCAACGAGGTAATAGGTGTGTGGAGCTATTAGCTCTGAATGCATCACCTCTTGAGACCAAGCATCGGTTGCAAAGCACTCGTTTTCTATCGCCATGATGGCATCTAGATCACTAGCATGGGCTTCTCTAATTAGGAATTCCATTAACCGCTCACCTTCTTTGCCTTACCAGGTGTGGCATCAGGCTCACGAAGGTAAAGAGGTGAAGAGTCCTTTGATGCACCTAGGTCGGTCAGATATTGGAAGTATGCAACCTGACCAAGAGCAGAAGCAGTGATTGGAAGATCTGTGACGATGTGCTCCTGCCCGCTCAGCAGTTCTTCTAGGTAAGCAGGCTTATTGACACTTGGGCCCTCGACTCTAATTGGAACACCTTTGTTGAGACCGTTGTATAGAGCCCAGAAGACTTCCTGTCTTCTAGCATCGGTTGTTACCAACACTGGCAAGTTCTGGTCTGGGTTGCTCTGGTAATAGGAATAAGCAATCGCATCCAAGCTGCAGACACCAACAAGTTCAGCATTAGCGCCCAGTGCAAAGAACTTTGCTGCTGCTAATCCGACTCTCAGCCCGGTGTATGGGCCAGGCCCCCTGCCAACGACAACTTGAGAAATGTTGCTTGGTGCAACCTTTGCTTTAGCTAATACTTCTGCAATAGCACTTCCAATTCGCTCAGAGTGCGTCATTGGTTCTAGGTAGTTCAGTTCAGCAAGAACTTCTCCAAGACTTAGAACTGCAACTGTTGTTCCAGCTGAAGTATCAATTGCTAAAACATAATCTTGTTGCACTGCCACCAAGTGTTCACTCAAAGGGTCACCTGCTGCCAACGAGAACCGTAGCCTGTTATCTCGACGGTTCTATCTTCAGACTCACCAGTGTGATCTCTACCGATCTCGATCTCAAGCCAATTCTCAGCTATACCTTCGGTTAGGCCTTTACCCCACTCAACTAAAACTATTGAACTGCTGAATGGAATATCTAAATCATCTAACTCACTTGGTGAACCTAAACGGTAAGCGTCCACGTGGACAAGAGGAGGTTTGTTCTCTTCTCGCTTATGGGTTCTAGCAATCACAAAGGTTGGGCTTGAAACATTACCTATCACTTCTAAGCCATAACCCACGCCTCTAGTGAAAGTAGTCTTGCCTGCTCCAAGTGGGCCGATAAGAAGGACTAGGTCGCCTGCTGCAAATATCTTTGATACACGCTCACCTAGGTCAGCCATCTCCTCAGGTGCGCTTATTACAGACTTGAAGAGCAAAGAGCTCTCGGTCAATTCTGACTACCCTCAACTGCGCCTAGGTAAACCCTGTTTAGTCTCGAACCAATTCTGGTCACAATCTCATAGTTGATTGTTTCAGCAGCGTTAGCTAGATCATCAGCACTAGGGCCACAGTCACCAAAGATAACCACTCGATCACCTGGGCTTACTGAAGCATCTCCAACATCGACTACAAACTGGTCCATGGCAATTCGAGAAAGGATTGGGTGGCGCTTGCCATTGATGCAAACCTCAGCTTTGCCAGTTGCGTTACGAGGTAAACCTTCTGCATAGCCGACAGGTACTAGAGCCAAAGTGGTCTCTCTTTCGGTGTGATACAGGTAACCGTATGAGACTCCACTGCCTGCAGGGACTCGCTTAGTTTGAACAACCTTAGCCTCGGCACACATCACCGGCTTTAGTCCAAACTCTTTACCTTTGTTGTCACTAAATGGAGATAGCCCGTAGAGAGCAATGCCACAGCGAACCATGTCATACCTTGCCTGCGGGTAACTCAAGGTTCCATCGCTAGCAGTTAGATGTCTAACTTCAAACTCGAAACCATGTTCTGAAGCTAGAGCTAAAGCTTCATCAAATCGAGCAATCTGCTCCAAATCTTCTCGCGCACCGCTTGAAGAGAGGTGGCTAAAGATACCTGAAGTAATTACTGTTCCTTCACTAACCGATACTTTGATGTTTTTGAGTAAATCTTCAAGTTCTGGAAGTGTGACACCGTTGCGACCAAGACCAGTATCAACCTTGATATGAATTCTCGCGACCTTGCCAGTGCTCTTAGCCGCTTTCTGAATTCTAGAAAGCTGGTCATTGGATGAAACCGCTAAATCAATATCGTGATTTAGTGCTGAAACAAAATCGTCTTCAGGATCATGCAACCAGGAAAGTATTCGTGATCTGATTCCAGCAGCACGAAGGGTGAGAGCTTCGGTTAGATCAGCGGTTCCAAGGAAATCGATTCCCTCTGCTTCTAACTTCTTCGCTACCTGAACCATGCCGTGGCCATATGCGTCAGCTTTGACAACTCCTAGGACTTTAACTGAAGGTCCAACTAAGTCTCTGATCGTGCCAAGGTTTGCTGCAACAGCATTTAGGTCAATGGTTAGTTTTCTCATCAAGCACCTGCCTCAGCAACTACCATCGCACATGCCATGCCACCATCGTGGCTAATCGAAAGATGCCATTTACTTATGCCCATAGAACTGGCTCTAACAGCGGTCTCACCTGAGATATCAAGGTGTGGTTTCCCTAGCGCGTCTTTTTGAACGGCAACATCGTGCCAGCTCAAACCAGTTGGATTACCAAGCGCTTTGATGACTGCTTCTTTAGCCGCCCAGTAACCAGCCAGCGATTGGTTTGCTGCTGCGCGTTCTGGTTCTGTGAAGATTCTTTCAATCAGAGCAGGAGTGTTTGTGAGTTTGCTCTCGAATCTTTCAAGATCAACTAGGTCAACTCCGATGCCGATGATCATATTTATTCAACCGTCACAGACTTAGCAAGGTTACGCGGTTGATCAACATCTAAACCTTTTGCAGCAGATAGTTCCATTGCAAATAGTTGCAGCGGAATCACCGTAAGAATTGGGGCAAGCATCTTGTGAACCGCAGGCACGAAGCAAACCTGGTCAGTGACCTGGCTAACAGCAGTGTCTCCCTGTTCTGCGATAGCAATTACCTTCGCACCACGAGCTAACACTTCCTGAATGTTGCTGACCACCTTTGCATGGAGTGAATCTGGGTCATTGACGCTAGGGACAATTACGATTACTGGTTGGCCCTGTTCGATAAGAGCGATAGGTCCGTGCTTCAGTTCACCGGCTGCAAAGCCTTCTGAGTGAATGTATGCAAGTTCTTTTAGTTTCAAGGCACCTTCAAGAGCAATTGGGAAACCAACATTCCTACCTAAGAACAAAACAGTCTTAGCGTCCTTATAACTCTTCGCTAGTTCACGCATTGGGTCTAATCCAGTTAGCACTTCTGCGATTTGACCTGGAAGTTTTAGTAGTTCTCTACCGATTTCCTGTAATTCGCTCTTTGAGTGAGTCGAGCGAACAGTTGCGAGATGAAGGGCTAGAAGGTAGATGCTGGTTATCTGTGCGGTGAATGCTTTAGTAGAGGCAACTGCAACCTCAGGGCCAGCATGCGTGTATAGAACAGCATCGGCTTCTCGAGCCAGGGTAGCTCCTTGAGTATTACAAATACTCAAGACCATAGCTCCAGCTTCTTTGGCATAGCGAGTTGCCATCAAAGTGTCCATGGTCTCACCGGATTGGCTAACTGCAACAACCAAAGTGTTGCTAGTCAAAATCGGGTCACGATATCTGAATTCATGAGATAGTTCAACACTCACTGGAATTCTTGCCCAGGCCTCAATTGCATACTTGCCAACTTCAGAGGCATAGGCGGCAGTACCACAGGCAACCATAATTATTCGGTCAATCGAGCTAAGCGCATCACCTAGGGGAGAAAGTTCATCTAGGTGCACTGAACCATTGGATGAGACTCGACCCATCAGAGTGTCACCAACCGCCTGAGGCTGATCTGCGATTTCCTTAGCCATGAAAGACGACCAGCCACCCTTGGAGGCAGCACTGGCATCCCAGTCAATCTGGAACTCAGGATGTGTAACCGAGTTACCTGCAAAGTCTTCTAGTTCAACTCGGTCACTTCTTAGAATGACAATCTCATCCTGACCAACGGAAATGGCTCTCTTGGTGTGCTCAACAAAAGCAGCGACATCGGAACCCAAGAAGTTCTCGCCCTCGCCTAAGCCAATAACCAGAGGTGAGTTTCTTCTAGCGGCAACAACTAAGCCTGGTTGGTCTTGGTGAATGGCCAAGATTGTGAAAGCGCCGTGCAGTCGACGAACTACTTTTCTAAAGGCATCAACGAGATCACCAGAAACGTCATACTCGGCAGCAATTAGATGAGCGGCAACCTCGGTATCTGTTTCGCTGGCAAAGGTAACACCAGCTTCTAGAAGTTCAGATTTCAGCTCAGCAAAGTTTTCAATAATTCCGTTGTGGATCAGGCTTAGTTGCTGGCTAGCTCCACCTAGGTGTGGGTGAGCGTTGCCATCAGTTGGAGCTCCGTGAGTAGCCCATCTGGTGTGGCCGATACCGATGTTGGCGTCCCCCAGTTGATTCTTTGCAATATCCTCAACTAGAACTGAGAGCTTTCCAGAGCGTTTTCTAGTTTCAAGATCTCCAGTTTTAGTAATAACCGAAACTCCAGCGCTGTCGTAGCCGCGGTATTCGAGTCTCTTCAGGCCACCGAGTAGAACCTCAACAGTTGATTTTGGCCCAACATAGCCCACGATTCCACACATACCCCTAGTTTAAGGCAGAATGACATTGTGAACGCTGAGCCGACAGGGCTAAACCCTACAGAGAATCAGGCTCTTTCTCCCTTTGTTGAGATTTCTAGAAGCGAATGGGCTGAACTAGCCAAAAGCAATGACACCCCGCTAACAGAAGCTGAGGTGGAGAACATCCGCGGTTTAGGAGACTTCCTAGACCTAGCTGAAGTAGCGGAGATCTATTTACCGCTGTCACAGCTGCTAAATCTCTACGTCACGAACACACAGCAACTACATCAAGCCTCAGGGGAATACCTCGATAGAACAGCAAAAAGAACTCCTTTCATCATCGGAGTTGCTGGTTCTGTTGCAGTAGGTAAATCAACTGTTTCAAGATTGTTGAAAGAACTCCTCAGCAGATGGCCGACCACCCCAAAGGTTTCACTAGTCACGACAGATGGTTTTCTATACCCAAACAGCGTTCTCGAGGAAAAAGGTCTAATGACCAAGAAGGGATTCCCAGAGTCCTACGATCGGCTAGCTCTTCTAAAATTCGTTGCTGATATCAAATCAGGTAAAGAAGAGGTGAAAGCCCCGCTTTACTCACACCTGACTTACGACATTGTGCCAGGTGCAGAGCTGATTGTGAATTCTCCTGATGTATTAATCGTTGAAGGACTCAATGTCCTCCAAGCACCAGGAATAGGTCAAGAAGTTGCTCTTAGTGATTACTTTGATTTCCAGATCTATGTTGATGCGCCAACCGATGAGATTGAATCCTGGTACTTAGATCGCTTCAAGCAACTACGTGAATCAGCTTTTAGAAACCCAGAATCTTACTTCCACAAATATGCTGAGATGCCAATGGAAGATGCTCTAGACAGAGCTAAAGAGATCTGGCGAACCATCAACCTTCCAAACCTTCTAGAGAACATCATCTCAACTAAGTCCAGGGCCACCTTAGTCTTACAAAAAGGCGTGAAGCACAGAGTTGAACGAGTATTGCTACGAAAGATCTGAGTAAGGCGCTTAAATAATTAGACCCCAGTTTCCTGGGGTCTAATTATTAGAATTTATCTCTTGCACTTACCCTTTTCTTTGGTAAGTTCATTGGCTTTCTTGATTGCCTCGCTAGCCGCTTCTGCAGCCTCGTCCTCAGCGTCTTCAATATCCGCCACAACTTCGGTGACGGTTGTGGCGACTGTTTCGACTGTTGCCACAGCTGCCGCAGCATCAGCTGTTGCTGTTGCTATTGCTGCGTTAAGTTTGGTTAGTCGAACCTGAGCTTCAGCTAAATCCTTCTGAGCTCTAGTTAACTCAGTGCCAGTTGCGGTTTGAATCTTTGTAGTCAAAGCTACTATTTTGGCATTGAGTTTTGCTAGCTGGTCGTTTAGGTCAACTAGAGATTTGACCTTCTTAGCCTTACCCTCTCGCGCCTTCTTAAGTTCAATTTCAGCCTTCTTCTTCTGGCCGGTTAGCTTTTCAGTGGCACGCTTTGCTTCTTCAGCCGCTTTCTTAGCTGCTTTTGCTTCTGCATCAAGTGCGTTCTGAGTTCTAACATCAGCAACTGTGCACTTTGCTTTTTCTGATCCGCCCTTAGGGTCTGCGGTCGCGCCAGCAACAGGTGCTAGTAACAGGCTTGCCGCAACGAGTGCGATGGTAAGTTTCTTCATGACTTCTCCTTCATAGGTATTTCCAGACTAGCGAGGCTTTAGGTCAAAACTTTCATTCGCAGGTTTCGCTCAGGAAACTCTAAGGAAAGCTAGTTCCCTAGGTTCTTCTCAACTACTCGAGCTATACGGTCTGCCCAGGAATGTGCTGTTCCCTCATCCGCAGCCTCAACCATTACACGGATTAACGGTTCAGTTCCAGACGCTCTAAGCAATACTCTTCCAGTGTTTCCAAGTTCCGCTTCAGCTTCTCTGACGACTTCTTGTAATCCCGCATCGGTATCAACTCTGCTTAGGTCAACACCTCTAACGTTGATTAGCACCTGAGGGTAAATCTTCATCTGGCTAGCAAGCTCAGCAAGTGATTTACCAGTTGCCTTTGATTCTGCAGCAATCATCAGAGCAGTTAGGATTCCATCTCCAGTAGTGGCATAGCGGCTAAAGATAATGTGGCCGGACTGCTCACCGCCTAGTGTGTATCCGCCTTCGCGGATTTGCTCAAGGACATACCGGTCGCCAACCTTGGTTTCAAGCATTGTGATGCCGGCATCTTTCATGGCAATGCGAAGACCTAAATTACTCATCACTGTTGCTACCAAAGTATTGCGAGCTAAGGTTCCATTAGCTTTTGCTGAAAGGGCAAGAATAGCCATTAGCTGATCACCGTCAACAATTGCTCCTGTGTGATCAACTGCTAGACAACGATCTGCATCACCATCGTGAGCAAAACCCATGTCTGCATCGTTTTCTAGAACTGCTGACTGAAGCGCGCTCATGTGAGTTGAACCATAACCGGAGTTGATATTAAGACCGTCAGGGTCATTGCCAATAACAATTACCTTTGCACCAGCATCGGCAAATGCTTGCGGTGAGATAGCAGACGCGGCTCCGTGAGCACAGTCGATGACAACCTTCAATCCCTCAAGCGAATTAGGAATAGCTCCGAGAAGGTGCACTAGATATCTATCTTCAGCATCAGCAAATCTTTGAACTCGGCCAACAGCACCACCAATTGGAGAGAGGTTGTCTGTTTGCATCGCTGCTTCGATTTGATCTTCAATTTCATCAGCAAGTTTGTGACCACCGGCAGCAAAGAATTTGATTCCGTTATCAGGAGCTGGGTTATGAGATGCAGAAATCATCACACCGAAATCTGCAGAGAAATCTGCAGTCAGAAAGGCAGTTGCTGGAGTTGGAACAACACCAGCATCAAAGACATCAACACCAGAAGATGCTAAACCTGCTGCAACTGCCGATGCTAGATACTCTCCTGAGATGCGAGGGTCTCTACCGATAATTGCAATTGGTCTGCGACCTTCATTGCGTGCAGTTTCACCTAAAACTTTGGCAGCAGCTTGCGCCAAGTTAAGAGTGAGGGAAACAGTGAGATCGCGATTAGCAACACCGCGAACACCATCGGTACCAAATAGGCGGGCCATGGTTTTAGATTAGCCGAGCAGTTGCCCGAAGCGACTTAACGCTTAGAGAACTGAGACGCCTTACGAGCCTTCTTAAGACCAGCCTTCTTGCGCTCGATGACACGTGCGTCACGAGATAGGAAGCCTGCCTTCTTCAAAGCTGGACGGTTGTTCTCGCGGTCGATCTCGTTTAGAGAACGTGCGATACCTAGACGAAGAGCACCGGCCTGACCTGCAACTCCACCACCCTGGATACGTGCAACAACGTCGTATGAATCCTGTAGACCTAGAACCTTGAACGGGTCGGTGATTAGCTGCTGGTGCAACTTGTTTGGGAAGTATTCTGCAAGGTCACGACCGTTTACCTTGATCACACCGGTACCTGGCTTGATGCGAACGCGAGCAATTGCCTCCTTGCGTCGACCTAGACCTGCACCTGGAACAGTAAGTGGGCCACGTGACTTAGCTGGCTTTGTTTCCTTAGCAGCAGGAGTCTCGGTGGTGAAAGATGATGGCGCAGCTTCAACAGCTTCAACAGCTTCAGCGACTTTCTTAGTTGGCATTAGTCTTCTTTTCCTCTAAGCGCTTACTGCGCTACCTGACCGATTGTGTATGGCTTTGGAGCCTGTGCTACGTGAGGGTGCTCTGCACCACGGTAAACCTTAAGTTTTGCAAGCTGGTCGCGACCAAGAGTGTTCTTCGGAAGCATTCCGCGGATTGCCTTCTCAACTGCCTTCTCTGGTGACTTCTCTAGAAGTTCAGCATAAGTAGTTGCAGTTAGACCACCTGGGTAACCAGAGTGACGGTAAGCATTCTTCTTCTGAAGCTTTGATCCGGTTAGCGCAACCTTCTCAGCATTGATGATGACTACGAAGTCACCGTTGTCCATGTGAGGAGCAAAGGTTGGCTTGTGCTTGCCACGCAGTAGTGCGGCAGCAGTTGCGGCTAGACGGCCAAGAACTACGTCAGTGGCGTCGATTACGAGCCAGTCGTTCTGAAGCTCATGAGCCTTCGGTGAATAAGTACGCACGCTAGATTGCCTTCTATTTCTTATATCGGATTGGCGATGAATCTAAGAGTCATCAACAGGGGCTAAGCCAAATGGCTTACGGCACCAAGGGTCAAGTTTAGCCCGAACATCACCACATATGCAACCCGCAGATATTGGCTAATTATCATCCAAAGACCTGGTGTGCTGGGTGGTAGCAACCTGCTTGGCATACTCGCTCTTAGGCGGGTAGCCAACCTCGATAAGGCTCAAACCCTCTGGGGTGACAACCTTGTATGGGTGAGCTCTGGACTTGGATTTCAGGGCCTTTTCAAGGTCTTTAGCGGTAGCTCTGCCTGCTCCAACCTTGATTAGCGCTCCAACTATGGATCTGACCATATTGTGAGCAAAGGCATCAGCCATCAGTTCAATCTCAATAACATTGCCTAGAGCCTTGTTTCTGGAGACTTTGATTGATCTAAGTTCCCTAATCGTGGTGGCTTTTGGCTTCGGCTTACTAAAAGCAGCAAAATCGTGTAATCCAATGAACTCTTTGCTCGCTACCTGCATTGCTTGTAAATCCAATGGGTATTTCAGCCAAAGGTTGAATCTGGCCCGAAGTGGATTCCAGCCACTTGTCGCATCAGCGATTGTGTATCGGTAACGACGGTGAGTGGCTGCATATCTGGCGTGAAAAGTAGCCGGGGCAGTCTCAACCTTGATTACTCGAATATCTGGGTCTAGAAGAGAGTTCATCTTCATCCGCAGATCCATGCTTCGACCAAGGCGTTTAAGCTGAGCGTCAGATACATCGATATGAATTACCTGATGCTCAGCATGAACTCCAGCATCGGTTCTACCAGCAACCCTGAGATCAAAATCAGTCTCTGATGGGCCGAAGATCTTGTTTAGCACTTTAACAACTTCGCCGTGAACAGTTCGCAACTTTGGTTGTCTAGCCCAACCGTTGAAATCAGTTCCGTCGTAGGCGAGGTCGATCCTTAAACGAGTCAAGCCGTCGACCAGTTGGTCAACGGCTTGTCTCATGAGTTATCTATAAACCTTAAGCTTCGTCAGCCTTAGGAGCGTCGCCTGCTTCAGCCTCAGCTTCAGCAACTGCTGCTTCTTCCGCAGGAGCTTCTTCAACAACAGGTGCTTCTTCAACAACAGGTGCTTCTTCAGCTGCAGGCGCCTCTTCAGCTACTGGAGCTTCTTCAACAACTTCAGCTGCTGCTTCGACCGGAGCTTCAACAACTGCTTCTTCAACGATGTTCTCGTCAACAACAGTCTCTGGCTCGGTGTGCTCAACAACTTCTTCAGCAACAACTGCTGCTGCGGTTGCCTTGACAGCGTTGGTTAGCTTTGCCTTGGTTCTAGCTGGCTTAGCACTTACTGGCTCAAGAACTAGTTCGATAAGTGCCATAGGAGCGTTGTCGCCCTTACGGAAACCTAGCTTGGTGATCCTGGTGTATCCACCTGGACGGTCCTGAACTAGTGGTGCAACAGTTGTGAACAACTCGTGCACTACGTTCTTGTCGGTGATGGCGGCCATAACCTGACGACGAGCGTGTAGGTCACCGCGCTTAGCAAGTGAAACTAGCTTCTCGGCAACTGGCTGAACGCGCTTAGCCTTGGTCTCAGTGGTGGTCACTGCCTTGTGAGTGAATAGTGATGCGGCCAGGTTGTTGAGAAGTAGTCTCTCGTGTGCTGGACCTCCACCTAGGCGTGGACCCTTAGTTGGGCGTGGCATTTATTTCTCCTATTAGTTTCTTGACTCAGGACTAGTCCTGGTCGTCCTCGTCAAAGCTGGTGTTGGCTGAGAAGTATGCTGCCTCAAAGCCTGGAACTGAATCACGGAAACGAAGTCCCATTGAAGTTAGCTTGTCGCGGACTTCATCAACTGACTTTGAACCGAAGTTGCGGATGTTCATCAGCTGGTCTTCGGTTAGGTTGATTAGTTCGCTAACAGTGTTGATACCTTCGCGCTTTAGGCAGTTGTATGAACGGACGGTTAGGTCTAGTTCTTCAATTGGCTTAGCGAGTGCTGGTGGTAGATCAACTGGAATAGCTGATGCAGGAAGGTCAATACCCTCTGCGTTCTCATCAAGAGCTGCAGCTAGACCGAATAGGTTAACCAAAGTCTTACCTGCAGAAGCAACAGCTTCGCGAGGAGTGATTGAAGGCTTGGTCTCAATGTCAACAATTAGCTTGTCGAAGTTGGTGAACTCACCCGCACGCGTTGCCTCAACGCGGTATGAGACCTTCAATACTGGAGAGTAAATTGAGTCAACTGGGATGATGCCGTTATTAGCCATGTCTGGCTGACGGTTCTGAGATGCCTGAACATATCCACGACCTGCTTCGATGGTCAACTGCATGTCAAGGGTTCCCTTGTTAACAGTTGCGATAACTAGCTCTGGGTTGTGAATGGTTACGCGCTCGTCAGCAACGATGTCTGAAGCCTTCGCTTCACCAACGCCAGCCTTTAGGCGAACGATAACTGGCTCATCAGCGTGTGATGAAACAACTAGATCCTTAACGTTCAAGATAACTTCGGTAACGTCTTCCTTCACACCGTTGATCGGTCCGAATTCGTGACTGATACCTTCAATCTTGATGCTGGTAACAGCAGCACCTGGGATAGATGAAAGCAATGTGCGACGGATTGAATTTCCTAGTGTGTAACCGAAGCCTGGCTCTAGTGGATCTAGAGTGAAGCGTGCGCGGTTAGGGAAATTGCTGTCGATTTCTTCGTGCAGAACTGGTAGCTGTGCAATTAGCACTGTGGTTCCTTTCATGGGGGCATCCACTATTTGATGTCCCGTTTGTTGGGGTTTGCTATTTAGTGGCCACTAAACAGCGTTATTTAGTTATATGTTTATGAAAACTTAGATACGGCGAATCTTTGGTGGACGACATCCGTTGTGAGCCTGTGGGGTCACATCAGAAATTGAACCAACTTCTAGACCTGCTGCTTGTAGTGAACGGATAGCAGTTTCGCGACCAGAGCCTGGGCCCTTTACGAAAACATCTACCTTCTTCAAACCGTGTTCCTGAGCCTTACGAGCTGCAGCTTCTGCTGCCATCTGTGCGGCGAAAGGTGTTGACTTACGTGAACCCTTGAAGCCAACATCACCTGATGATGACCAAGAAATAACAGCACCGGTTGCGTCAGTGATTGACACGATGGTGTTGTTGAATGTGCTCTTGATGTGAGCCTGTCCGTGAGTAACGTTCTTCTTTTCTTTACGACGTGGCTTGCGAACTGAACCCGCTGCCTTAGTCTTCGGTGCTGCCATGAGTTTTCTCCTAAATCCTTAATACGACGCGAAGAGCCGGGGGCTACTTGCGTGCCGCCTTCTTCTTACCGGCCACAGTACGCTTTGGACCCTTACGAGTACGAGCGTTAGTTTTGGTGCGCTGACCATGAACTGGTAGTCCCTTGCGGTGACGAATACCTTGGTATGAACCAATCTCAACCTTGCGGCGGATATCAGCTGCAACATCGCGACGAAGATCACCTTCGACTTTGTAGTTGCCTTCGAGGTAATCACGAATAGCAACCAACTGGTCATCAGTTAGATCTTTTACACGGGTGTTCTTATCGATGTTGGTGTCGGCTAGAACTTTCACACTGCGTGTGCGGCCGATTCCATAGATGTAGGTTAGGGCGATTTCAACGCGCTTGTCGCGTGGAATATCGACTCCGGCAATACGTGCCATTGGATTTCTCCTGTTGTTTAGAAGGTCTGCAGCAGTGTTGTCTTGAACGAATTCAAGCTCTCGCCTTCTCGAGAGGTGCCAGATAAAAAATCCTGAACACTGCCTTGTTGTTATTTAGTTATCTCTCACCGAAGTGAGGTTGTTGCAAATCTGTGTGCTTAGCCCTGGCGCTGCTTGTGGCGAGGGTTCTCGCAGATGACCATGACGCGACCGTGGCGACGAATGACCTTGCACTTGTCACAAATCTTCTTGACGCTTGGATTAACCTTCATGTCTCTTTTTTCTGTTCGTGGTTTTAGAAACCGATTTACTTATATCTGTAAGTGATGCGCCCACGATTTAGGTCGTAGGTGCTGAGCTCAACAATTACGCGATCCTCAGGAAGAATACGAATGTAGTTCTGTCGCATCTTTCCAGAGATGTGCGCTAAGACCTTGTGCCCGTTGGTCAGCTCAACTCTGAACATCGCGTTCGGAAGAGCTTCAACAACTGTGCCCTCGATCTCGATGACGCCGTCTTTGCTGGCCATAAACTCACTTATCTTTTGCTAATTGTTGTCCCACACGCACGCGAAAATACCAAGTAAAAAATTGGGATTTTACGTGCCGAAACACCAAGACTCAATACTAGAACAAAATCCCAAGAAATGGTAGTTAAAGATTTACCGGAACTGGCTTGACCCCATATTTTGCCAATCCGGCTTCCCCGCCATCTTCAGCGGTAAGGACCCAGACTCCACCCGAATGGAAGGCTACGGTGTGCTCCCAGTGGCTAGCATCAGAGCCATCCTTGGTCGAAACGGTCCATTCATCAGCCAAAATACGTACTTTTTCGCTTCCAGCCGTAATCATAGGCTCAATGGCAATAACTAGTCCAGGCTCAACAACTGGCCCTAAATCTCTGGTTTGGTAGTTGAAAACCGCTGGATCTTCGTGCATTGACCTACCCACCCCGTGGCCAATGTAATCCTGGAGAATTCCGTATCTACCTGAGTTTCTGATGCTCTTTTCAACTGCTCGCCCGACTTCATTTAGCCTTGAGGCTGTGGTTAGGGCTGCAATTCCAGCCCAAAGTGAGGCTTCACAGGCATCACTTAGCGCTTGGCGCTTAGCCGAAATAGCTTCGTCTCCCCCAGGCACTACAAAACTGAAGGCAGCGTCGCCGTTCCAGCCAGCTGGGGTAATCGCACCACAGTCAATAGAGATAATGTCCCCTGCAGCCAGAACCCGATCTTTACTTGGAATTCCATGAACGACTTCGTCGTTGATGCTTGCACATATCGTGTGGCGATAGCCAGCTACGAGTTTGAAATTGCTCTTAGCCCCAAAAGATTCAATGGTTGCTTCAGCAATGGCATCTAATTCAAGAGTTGAGATTCCAGGAACGATTGCCTTTTTGACGGCTTCGAGAGCTCTACCGGTAATTAACCCTGCTTCACGCATGAGCAGAATCTCAGCGGTAGTTTTTAGGGTGATCTTCTCGCGACCCAAAATAAACCTAGTTAGCTGGGCTAAAGCCCAGAGTGGTTAATGAGTTCAGAATTCGCTCGGTAACTTCACCAACCTGGCCAAGACCATCAATTTCAATGACAATGCCGCGAGCGCTATAGATCTCAATTAGTGGAGCAGTTTGCTCTAGATAAACAGATTGTCTGTGACGAATAACTTCTTCGGTGTCATCAGCTCTACCCTGCTCTTGAGCACGGTTAAGTAATCTGCGAACAAGCTCATCTGGATCTGCTTTTAGAAGAATGACTGCATCGAGAGCTTTGTTATCTGAACCAAGAATGTCATCAAGTTCTAAAACCTGATCTCTAGTTCGTGGGTAGCCATCAAGCAAGAAACCCGCAGAAGCATCTTCGTGAGATAGACGATCACGAACTAAGGCGTTGGTAAGTGAATCTGGAACATATTCACCACGGTCCATAAAACCTTTGGCAAGAACACCTAGTTCTGTTTCAGCTTTAACGTTAGCTCTAAAAATATCTCCAGTTGAAATAGCTGGGATACCGTATGCCTGAGCTAGAAGCGTGGCTTGCGTTCCCTTGCCGGCACCCGGAGGGCCGATCAAGAGAAACCGACTCACTTCAGTAGACCTTCGTAGTTACGCTGCTGCATCTGAGCGCTAATCTGCTTCACTGTCTCAAGACCAACACCAACGATGATCAAGATGGATGTTCCACCGAATGGGAAGTCAGAGTTTGCATTCAATAAGGTCAATGCCACCAAAGGAATCAGAGCTACCAGACCTAGGTAAAGAGCACCAGGAAGAGTGATTCTTGAAAGAACATACTCTAGGTATTCAGTTGTTGGTCTACCTGCACGGATACCAGGGATGAAGCCACCATACTGCTTCATGTTCTCTGAAACCTCTTCAGGGTTGAAGGTGATTGAGACGTAGAAGTATGTGAAAGCAATAATCAAAAGGAAATACATCAACATGTATAGAGGGTGATCACCCTTAGTCAGGTTGTTGTTAATCCAGATAACCCAAGGAGCAATCTTTCCTGCTTTGTCTGGACCATTGAACTGAGCAATAAGACCAGGTAGGTAAAGAAGGCTTGAAGCGAAGATAACTGGAACAACACCGGCCATGTTTACCTTGATTGGAAGGTATGTTGACTGACCACCGTAGCTGCGCTTTCCAACCATACGCTTTGCGTACTGGACTGGAATTCTACGCTGTGACTGTTCAACCAAAATAACTAGAAGAACGATAACAACACCGACTGCGATAACACCTAGAAGAGTTTCAATACCCTTTGTCTGAGCAATTGAACCAAGGCTTGCAGGAAAACGTGCTGCGATAGAAGCGAAGATCAACAGTGACATACCGTTACCAACGCCGCGCTCAGTCACAAGCTCAGCTAGCCACATGATTACACCGGTACCGGCGGTCATGGTGATAACCATTAGTGAGATAGCCCACCATGAGTTATCGCTGAAGACGTTACCGGCACAGTTAGAACCAAAGAGTGCACCCTGTCTTGCAACAGCAATCAAAGTTGTTGACTGAAGAAGACCTAGAGCGATGGTTAGGTAGCGAGTGTACTGGGTTAGCTTTGCCTGACCTGCTTGACCTTCTTTGTATAGAGTCTCAAATCGAGGAATGACCACACGCAAAAGCTGAGTGATGATCGAAGCTGTGATGTAAGGCATGATGCCCAGAGCAAAGATAGATAGCTGAAGTAGCGCTCCACCAGAGAAGAGGTTCACCAGTTCGTAGATGCCGTTGACGCTAGCTCCCTCAGCGTTTAGACATTCCTTGACTGTTCCATAGTTAACAAATGGCGCAGGGATGAAAGATCCCAAACGATAGATGGCAACGATGGCAAGTGTGAACAGCAGTTTGTTGCGCAGGTCAGGTGTGCTAAAAGCACGCATGATGGCACTAAACATTCTTCGCCTCCTGAGGCTAGTTAATACTTAAAAGCTATTACTCAGTTACTGAGCCACCGGCAGCAAGAATCTTTGCCTTTGCCGACTCAGAGACCTTGTCAACCTTGACATCAAGTTTAACGCTAGTCTCGCCCTGGCCAAGAACCTTGACCTTCTCGTTCTTACGAACAGCGCCCTTGGCCACTAGTGACGAAATGGTCACTTCGCCGCCCTGAGGGAAAAGCTCAACTAGGGTCTCAATGTTGACTACCTGGTACTCAACTCTGAACGGGTTCTTGAAACCACGAAGCTTAGGGGTTCTCATTACTAGACGAACACCACCACCTTCGAAGCCTGGACGAACCTGGTAACGAGCCTTAGTACCCTTGGTACCACGACCTGAAGTCTTACCCTTAGATGCTTCACCACGACCAACACGGGTACGGTCCTTCTTAGAACCAGGTGCTGGGCGAAGGTGGTGCAGCTTGAGCAGGTTGCTCTTCTCTTGAACAGCAGCAGGCTTCTTTACAGGAGCCTTAGCAGCGGTCTTCTTAGCAGCAGGCTTCTTCTCTGCTACTACAGTCTCTTCGACTGACTTGTTTTCTTCGGTCATTAGTTGATCTCCTCAACCTTAACTAGGTGTGCTACTGCACGAACAAGTCCACGCATAACTAGGCTGTCGTCCTTGACGACGATGTCGCCAATACGCTTCAGGCCTAGTGTGCGAAGAGAGTCGCGCTGACGCTGGCTGTTGCCAACACCACTTTTAACTTGGGTAACTTTTAGACGTGCGGCCATGATTAGGCACCTGCCTTTGCAGCTTCTTGCGCGCGAAGAAGACCCTTAGGGGCTACCTCTTCTAGCGTTAGGCCACGACGAGCTGCAACAGCTGAAGGTTCTTCAAGCTGACGCAGAGCTGCGACTGTGGCGTGGACGATGTTGATGGTGTTTGATGATCCCAATGACTTTGAAAGGACATCGTGAACACCAGCACACTCAAGTACTGCACGAACTGGACCACCGGCGATAACACCGGTACCAGCTGCAGCCGGACGAAGAAGAACTACACCAGCAGCTGCTTCACCCTGAACTGGGTGAGGGATGGTTCCACCAACGCGAGGAACTCTGAAGAAAGACTTCTTAGCTTCTTCAACACCCTTAGCGATAGCTGCTGGAACTTCCTTAGCCTTACCGTAGCCAACACCGACCATACCGTTGCCGTCACCGACAACAACTAGAGCGGTGAATGAGAAACGACGACCACCCTGGACCACCTTAGAAACACGGTTGATAGTAACAACGCGCTCTAGGAATGGGCTCTTGGTCTCTTCGCGTTCGCGACGTTCGCCTCTAGGTGCACGCTCACGAGAACCACGACGAGCATCGCGCTCGTTGGTTTCCGCAGGTGCACTTTCAGCTACCACAGCAGTGGTTTCAGTTGCTTCAGTAGACAACTCTTGCTCCTTGTTTTCTGGACTCATAGAACCAAACCGCCTTCACGTGCACCATCAGCAATAGCTGCGACACGTCCTGCATATCTGTTACCACCGCGGTCGAAGACGACTTCGGTGATTCCAGCAGCCTTAGCGCGCTCTGCTAGAAGCAGACCAATTGCCTTTGACTTAGTTGACTTGTCATCGCTTGACTTACGCATGTCTGCTTCCATGGTTGAAGCTGAAACTAGGGTGTGGCCCTTAGCGTCATCAACAATCTGGACGAATACGTGTCTAGCTGAACGTGTTACTACTAGACGAGGACGGCTCGCTGTTCCTTCGATCTTCTTACGAAGACGTAGGTGACGACGACCACGTGCAGCTGATTTGCTCTTACCGCGAGTCTTTGGAGTTAGTCCCATGATTACTTACCTGACTTTCCGGCCTTGCGACGAACAACTTCGCCGGCGTAACGAACACCCTTGCCCTTGTATGGCTCTGGCTTACGTAGCTTACGTAGGTTAGCTGCAACCTCACCAACAGCCTGCTTGTCGATACCGACAACAGTGATCTTGGTGTTTCCATCAACCTGGAAAGTAATTCCAGCTGGTGGCTCAACCAAGATTGGGTGAGAGTAACCTAGTGCGAATTCAACTGCTGAACCCTTTACCGTTACACGGTAACCAGTTCCAACAATTTCAAGACCCTTGGTGAAACCCTTGGTAACACCTTCGATGTTGTTAGCGATAAGGGTTCTAGTTAGACCGTGCAGTGAACGAGAGTTACGCTCGTCATCTGGACGGGTGACGATGATGTTTCCATCTTCGAGAACGATAGTGATTGGGCTAGGAACAGTGTGAGAAAGAGTTCCTTTAGGACCCTTAACCTCAACTACCTGACCATCAATCTTTACTTCAACTCCAGCTGGAACCGGAATTGGCATCTTTCCAATACGTGACATGTGGGCTTACCAAACGTAGGCGATAACTTCTCCGCCTACTCCTTTCTTGGTTGCCTGGCGATCGGTTAGAAGGCCAGAAGATGTTGAAAGGATTGCAATACCTAGGCCACCAAGAACGCGAGGGATCTCAGTTGACTTCGCGTAAACACGCAAGCCAGGCTTTGATACACGCTTGATACCAGAGATTGAACGCTCACGGTTAGGACCGTACTTCAGTTCAATGTTCAGGGTCTTGCCTACCTCTGCGTCAGAAACCTTAATTGCAGCGATGTATCCTTCTGCCTTCAAGATCTCAGCGATGTTAGCCTTCAGCTTCGAGTAAGGAAGGTTGATTTCCTCGTGGAACGCTGAGTTCGCATTGCGCAGCCGGGTCAGAAAGTCTGCTACCGGGTCTGTCATTGTCATTTGATTTGTTTCCTTCTTTGTCGGTTTCTGAAAACTTTACGAGTGATCAGACCTATCCAATTAGTAGTTAGTTGTTCTCTGGAGTCTTGAATGGGAAGCCAAGTGCAGTTAGAAGTGCACGGCCCTCTTCATCATTTGAAGCTGTGGTAACTAGGGTGATGTCCATACCGCGTGGGCGGTCGATGCCATCCTGGTTGATTTCGTGGAACATTGTCTGCTCGTTCAAACCAAAGGTGTAGTTACCCTTGCCATCGAACTGCTTGTCAGATAGACCACGGAAGTCACGGATACGTGGAAGTGACAAAGACAAAAGTCTGTCTAGGAATTCCCACATTCTGTCGCCACGTAGGGTTACGTGTGCACCAATAGGCTGACCTTCACGAAGCTTAAACTGAGCAATTGACTTGCGAGCTAGGTTTACCTGAGGCTTCTGGCCAGTGATTGCGGTTAGATCCTTGATAGCAAATTCAATTAGCTTGCCGTCCTTAGATGCTTCACCAACACCCATGTTCACAACGATCTTGGTAAGACCTGGAACCTGGTGAACGTTGGTGAAACCAAACTTAGTCTGAAGCTCGTTCTTGATTTCATCCTTGTAGCGTGTCTTTAGACGAGGCTGGATTTTTACGTCAGTCATTAGATTTCCTTACCTGACTTGCGAGCAATACGAGTACGGATTGTCTTCGTCTTGCCATTCTTGGTTTCGGTTGTAACCTTCACACCTAGACGGGTTGCCTTCTTGGTGGTTGGGTCAACTAGAGCCACGTTAGAGATGTGAATTGGAGCTGGCTCAGTAACGATGCCGCCGTCCTTCACACCACGAGCGTTTTCAGTAACGCGAACGTGCTTCTTGACTAGGTTTAGACCTTCAACAATGACGCGGTTCTTCTCTTTGTCAACTGACAAAACAGTTCCGGTCTTGCCGCGGTCGCCGCCACGAGCTTCGCTCTTACCTGTAATAAGAATTACTGTGTCGCCTTTTTTAATACTTGCCATGATTAGATAACCTCCGGTGCTAACGAGATGATCTTCATGAACTTCTTGTCGCGAAGCTCACGGCCAACTGGACCAAAGATACGGGTTCCCTGAGGCTCGCCGTCCTTCTTGATGATCACAGCTGCGTTCTCGTCAAACTTGATGTATGAACCGTCTGGACGACGGACTTCCTTCTTTGTGCGAACGATGACAGCCTTAACAACGTCACCCTTCTTAACGCTTCCACCAGGGATAGCGTCCTTCACGGTTGCAACGATGACATCACCTAGGCTTGCGTAACGACGTCCTGAACCACCCAAGATACGGATAGCTAGAAGTTCTTTCGCACCGGTGTTGTCGGCAACCTTCATTCTGGATTCTTGTTGAAGCATTTTCTATCTCCTACTTAGCCTTCTCAACGATCTCGACCAAGCGCCAGCGCTTAGTTGCAGAAAGTGGACGGGTCTCGTGAATGATGACTAGGTCGCCGATGCCAGCAGTATTTGCTTCATCGTGAGCCTTGATCTTGGTGGTGCGGCGAATAACCTTGCCGTAAAGCGGGTGCTTTACACGGTCTTCTACCTCAACAACGATGGTCTTGTCCATCTTGTCGCTAACAACATAGCCACGACGTGACTTGCGGTCACCGCGGTCTAGAGTGTTTTCAACTTCAGCCATGGTTATGCCTCCTCAGTTTCGACAACCTCAGCGGCTGCCTTAGATTTGCTTGCAGTCTTCTTGACTGGAGCTGCAGCAACAACTGCACGGATACCTAGTTCACGTTCACGAATGACTGTGTAGATGCGAGCGATGTCGCGCTTAACAGCCTTGATTCGTCCGTGGCTTTCTAGCTGGCCAGTTGCTGACTGAAAACGAAGGTTGAAAAGTTCTTCCTTAGCCTTCTTTAGTTCTTCAACCAAAACTGAATCCTCGATTGCATCTAGGTCAGCTGGAGTTAGATTCTTAGAACCGATCGACATTATGCGTCACCTTCTTCGCGCTTGATAATGCGAGCCTTTAGTGGAAGCTTGTGGATTGCACGAGTCATTGCTTCACGAGCAACTTCCTCGGTAACACCTGAAAGCTCGAACATAACTCGACCTGGCTTGACGTTAGCTACCCACCACTCAGGTGAACCCTTACCGGAACCCATACGAGTTTCAGCAGGCTTCTTGGTTAGTGGACGGTCCGGGAAAATGTTGATCCAAACCTTTCCACCACGCTTGATGTGACGAGTCATAGCAATACGAGCAGATTCAATCTGACGGTTAGTAACGTATGCAGGAGTTAGAGCCTGAATGCCCCACTCACCGAAAGCTACCTTTGTTCCACCGGTTGCTGCACCACTTCTGTTTGGGTGGTGTTGCTTACGGTGCTTGACTTTACGTGGAATCAACATGATTATGCCTCAACGCTTTCTGCTGGTGCCTGTGCTGGACGACGTCCACGGCCTTCGCGAACTGGCTTGGCGTTAGCCTGCTCCTTCGCTAGTTCCTTGTTGGTGATGTCACCCTTGTAGATCCATACCTTCACACCGATACGACCGAAAGTGGTCTTGGCTTCGTAGAAACCGTAGTCGATGTTGGCACGAAGTGTGTGTAGTGGAACTCTTCCCTGACGGTAGAACTCTGAACGGCTCATTTCCGCTCCACCTAGACGACCTGAACACTGAACACGGATACCCTTAGCACCCTGACGCTCAGCACCCTGCATACCCTTACGCATTGCGCGACGGAAAGCAACACGAGCTGCTAGCTGTTCTGCAATACCCTGAGCAACAAGCTGTGCATCCATCTCTGGGTTCTTAACCTCAAGGATGTTTAGCTGAATCTGCTTCTTGGTTAGCTTCTCAAGATCAGTTCTGATTGCTTCAGCTTCCTGACCACGACGTCCGATAACTAGACCTGGACGAGCAGTGTGGATGTTGATCTCAACACGGTCACGAGTTCTCTTGATTTCGATGTGTGAAACACCGGCACGGTCAAGACGCTCAGTTAGAAGAAGACGGATACGGATGTCTTCTGCAACGTAGTCCTTGTAACGCTGTCCAAGCTTGGTTGAATCTGCGAACCAACGTGAACGGTGGTCGGTAGTGATTCCAAGTCTGAAACCGTATGGATTGACTTTCTGACCCATTACTTGGTCCTCGCCTTCTGTGCGGTCGCCTTAGCAACGATCTCATCTGGTGTTGAAACGACAACTGTGATGTGGCTTGTGCGCTTTAGGATCTGAGCTGCGCGGCCCTGAGCGCGAGGCATGAATCTCTTCATGGTCGCACCTTCATCAACGAATGCTGCAGAGATGATTAGATCGCTCTCGTCCAAACGAACGTTAGCTGCATCTGCCTTCACTCTTGCGTTAGCAACAGCAGAAGCAATCAACTTGTTGACTGGCTCAGCTGCAGCCTGAGGTGCAAACTTCATCAGCGCTAGAGCTTCTTCTGCACTCTTGCCACGGATAAGGTCGACAACACGACGAGCCTTCTGCGGTGTAATACGAACACTGCGTAATTTAGCGGTAGCTTCCATGATTACTTCCTGCGACCCTTCTTGTCGTCCTTCACGTGACCACGGAAGGTGCGGGTAGGTGCGAATTCGCCTAGCTTGTGACCAACCATGGTCTCAGTGACGAAAACTGGGATGTGCTTACGACCGTCGTGCACTGCGATGGTGTGACCCAACATTGCAGGAACGATCATTGAGCGGCGTGACCAGGTCTTGATCACGTTCTTGCTGTTGGCCTCATTCTGCTTAGCAACCTTTTTGAATAGGTGCTCATCAACGAAAGGGCCCTTCTTTAAACTTCTTGGCATATTCTTCTAGCTCCTACTAGTGGCTTCCACGTGGACGACGGCGAACAATTTGCTTGTCGCTTGGCAAGTTTGGCTTACGGGTGCGGCCCTCAGCTTGACCCCAAGGAGTCACTGGGTGACGTCCACCGGAAGTCTTACCTTCACCACCACCGTGAGGGTGATCGACAGGGTTCATAGCAACACCACGAACGGTTGGGCGGACACCCTTCCAACGCATACGTCCTGCTTTACCCCAGTTGATGTTTGACTGCTCAGCGTTACCAACTTCACCGATGGTTGCGCGGCAACGAGCATCGACGTTACGGATTTCACCTGAAGGCAAACGAAGCTGAGCCATTCCACCATCTTTAGCAACTAGACGGATTGAAGCACCAGCTGAACGACCCATCTTTGCTCCACCGCCTGGCTTTAGCTCGATAGCGTGAATAACAGTACCGACCGGGATGTTCTTCAAAGGAAGAGCGTTACCTGGCTTGATGTCAGCGTTTGGACCCTGCTCGATCTTGTCACCCTGCTTTAGCTTTGCTGGAGCGATGATGTAACGCTTCTCTCCATCTGCATAGTGAAGTAGAGCAATACGAGCTGTACGGTTCGGGTCATACTCGATGTGAGCAACGGTTGCTGGAACACCATCCTTATCGTGACGACGGAAGTCGATTACACGATACTGACGCTTGTGTCCTCCACCGATGTGACGAGTGGTGATACGACCTGATGCGTTACGACCACCGGTCTTAGGTAGCGGACGCAGCAATGACTTCTCAGGAGTGGTTCTGGTGATTTCAGCAAAGTCTGAAACTGATGAACCACGGCGACCTGGAGTCGTTGGCTTATATTTACGAATTCCCATTATTCTCTGCCTTATCCGATGTTGCTAAATAGGTCGATGGAACCACTCTTTAGAGTGATGATTGCGCGCTTGGTGTCTTTACGCTTACCCATACCGAACTTGGTCTTACGGGTCTTACCAATGCGGTTCAAAGTGTTTACTGAAGCAACCTTGACGTTGAAGATAACTTCAACAGCCTGCTTGATTTCAGTCTTGTTTGAACGTGGGTCAACTTCGAAGGTGTACTTACCCTGATCAATCAGGTTGTATGACTTCTCAGAAACGATTGGACGGATGATTACATCTCTAGGGTCTTTATTGATCGCAGACATGTTTACGCCTCCTTCTTTGAGTTAGCAGTGAACTCGTCGATAGCTGACTTAGTGAAAACTAGGTCGTCTGAGTTCAAGATGTCGTATGCGTTTAGCTGGTCAACTGGAATAACGTGAACGTTCTTCAAGTTACGCAAGCTTAGGTAGCTAACTTCATCAGTGCGGTCAAGAACTACTAGCACGTTCTTCTGCTTGGTGAACTTAGAAAGGTAAGCCTGAGCTGCCTTAGTTGAAGGCTTGTCTCCTAGAGACAAAGACTCAACAACGTGAAGACGGTTGTTACGCGCTCTGTCAGTTAGTGCCTGACGAACAGCAGCAGCCTTCATCTTCTTAGGAGTTCTCTGGTCGTAGTCACGAGGCTTAGGACCGTGAGTGATGTAACCACCACGCATCTGAGGAGCACGAAGTGAACCCTGACGCGCACGTCCAGTTCCCTTCTGCTTGAAAGGCTTCTTACCAGTTCCAGAAACTTCACCGTGACGCTTGGTTGACTGGGTGCCCTGACGAGCAGCAGCAAGCTGAGCAACAACTACCTGGTGAACAAGTGGAATGCTGATGTTGACATCGAACAGCTGAGCATCAAGTTCAACAGAACCTGACTTCTTTCCCTGTACGTCTAATACATCTACGTTAGCCATGAGAATTAAGCACCCTTCTTGACGGCGTTACGAACGAATACGAGTGAACCCTTTGAACCAGGAACTGCACCCTTGATCAACAACAGACCCTTTTCAGCGTCGATGCCGTGGATGGTTAGGTTCAGAGTTGTTACTCTGTCCTGACCCATACGTCCAGCCATACGAGTTCCCTTGAAAACACGTCCTGGAGTAGTGGTAGCACCAATCGAACCAGGCTTACGGTGGTTACGGTGAGCACCGTGAGATGCACCAACACCGTGGAAACCGTGACGCTTCATGTGACCGGCAAATCCCTTACCCTTGCTGGTTCCAACAACGTCAATAACCTGACCAACTTCAAAAACCTCAACACCAAGCTCCTGACCAACCTCATAGGTGTCAGCGTCTAGTGTTCTGATTTCTGCTAGGAAGCGGCGAGGAGTTACTCCAGCCTTTCCAAAGTGACCAGCATCTGGCTTGTTAACCTTGCGTGGGTCGATTGCACCGTAGGCAACCTGAATGGCTGTGTAGCCATCTGTCTCAGCGTTCTTGATCTGAGTAATTACGTTTGAGCCTGCTTCAACAACAGTGATCGGAACCATCTTGTTGTTGGCATCCCAAGCCTGAGTCATACCGAGCTTCTTGCCCAGTAGACCTTTCACAATACGAACAGTAGTCATTATTTTCCTTAGAGCTTGATCTCAATGTTGACGTCGGCAGGAAGGTCGAGGCGCATCAAAGAGTCAACTGCCTTAGGAGTTGGGTTGATGATATCGATCAAGCGCTTGTGGGTGCGCATCTCGAAGTGCTCGCGACTGTCCTTGTATTTGTGCGGAGAACGAATAACAGCAATTACGTTCTTCTCTGTAGGAAGTGGTACTGGACCAACAACCTGCGCACCGGCACGGATAACTGTGTCTACGATCTTACGCGCCGACGAATCGATGACCTCGTGGTCGTACGACTTTAGTCGAATGCGGATCTTCTGATCAGCCATTATGACTCGCTTTCTTGACGGTTTCAGCCGTCAATAATTAGCAGCACTTTCTTTGATATGCACCACTATTTATCTGTCAAACCCAGTTGCCTGGGGCACTGCTCCGACCCACGCACTCGGGTGTGTCGCGAGCCTGGACTCGTGGCAAACCTAGATACGGTTTCGGTTAAATTTGCGGTTCAGCTGCGGCCGGACCCGTGTTAGCGGTTCACTTTGCCTGCAGTGGTTCACCCAAGACAGGGTGAAAATCACATGAACCTGTCTATCTTGGCACAACTAAGCGTGTCGGTGCAAGTTAAAGTCAAGAAATATCGCTAATCTAAGCAAATTTCTTTAAATGAAGAACCCCAGACCAAAAGGCCTGGGGTTCTTTGGTAACTCTAAAGAATTACTTGGTGATCTTTACTACGGTACCTGCACCTACAGTACGGCCACCCTCACGGATAGCGAACTTTAGTTCAGCTTCCATAGCGATTGGCTGAATTAGGGCCACAGAAATGTCGGTGGTGTCACCAGGCATAACCATTTCAGTACCAGCAGGAAGGGTGATAACACCAGTCACGTCAGTGGTACGGAAGTAGAACTGTGGGCGGTAGTTTG
>JBBAML010000012.1:21805-33441 GCA_040402515.1 Rhodoluna sp. | reverse complement strand
CAACGTTATGCACCCAATTGGTTGGGATGCTTTTGGTCTTCCTGCTGAGAATGCTGCCATCAAGAGAAATCTAGATCCAAGAGCCTGGACCTACGACAACATTGAACTCCACAAAGCGTCAATGAGAAGGTATGCCTGTTCATTTGACTGGGACAGAATCATCAGAACCTGTGACCCTATTTACTATCGCTGGAACCAGTGGTTGTTCTTAGAGTTCTATAAAAAGGGTTTGGCATATCGCAAGAACTCCATGGTCAACTGGTGTCCTTCCTGTCAGACCGTTTTGGCTAATGAACAGGTTGTTGGTGGAGCTTGTGAGCGTTGTGATTCAGTTGTTACTAAGAAAGCACTTACCCAGTGGTTCTTCAAAGTAACTGAGTATGCAGACAGGTTGTTAGATGACCTAGATACCTTGGAAGGTAACTGGCCTTCTAAGGTTCTTTCAATGCAACGTAACTGGATTGGTAGAAGTTATGGTGCAGAAGTTGAGTTTGCTGTTGAAGGTAGAGCTGAACCAATCACTGTTTACACAACCAGACCAGACACCTTGTATGGTGCAACGTTTATGGTTGTGGCTGCCGATAGTGATCTGGCTGCTGAATTAGTTTCTGGTTCTAGTGCTGAAGTGCGTATGCAGTTCCAGGCTTATCTTGATGAAGTCAAGAAGAGTAATGACATCGAGCGTCTTGCAACAGACAGAGAAAAGACTGGTGTTGACACTGGAAGATTTGCCATCAACCCTGCTAACGGTGAAAGCATTCCAATCTGGGTATCTGACTATGTTCTTGCTGATTATGGAACCGGTGCGATTATGGCAGTTCCTGCTCACGACCAGAGAGATCTAGATTTTGCTAGAACACTTGGTCTGCCTGTTCGAGTGGTTGTTGAAACAGGTGAAGCTGATCCAGTTGAAACTGGTATTGCAACAGTTGGTGAGGGAGTGCTTACTAACTCTGGTGTGCTGAATGGTTTTAACAAAGCTGATGCTATTTCTAAGATGGTCGGCATCTTGGAAGAAGAAGGCAGAGGAAAAGCTGCAAAGAACTTTAGATTGCGTGACTGGCTGATTTCAAGACAAAGATATTGGGGAACTCCAATCCCAATCATTCACTGTGAGGCTTGTGGTGAGGTTCCAGTTCCACAGGATCAGCTACCGATTGAACTTCCTTCTGCTGAAGGGCTAGACCTAGCTCCGAAGGGAACTTCTCCACTAGGAGGAGCAGAAGACTGGGTAAATGTTCCATGTCCAAACTGTTCTAAGCCAGCTAAGCGTGACACCGACACCATGGACACCTTCGTTGACTCTTCTTGGTATTTCCTTCGCTACCTATCTCCAAACAGTGAGACTGAAGCATTTAGTAAAGACGCAGCTAGCGAGTGGGCTCCAGTTGATCAGTATGTTGGTGGCGTGACGCATGCGATTCTGCACCTGCTGTATGCACGCTTCTTCACCAAGGTCTTACAAGACCTTGGTTATGTCGATTTCAGTGAGCCATTCACTCGTTTGTTGAACCAGGGCATGGTGCTAATGAACGGTTCTGCAATGAGTAAATCTCGTGGCAACCTAGTCAAGCTAGGTGACCAGTTAGATGAGCACGGTGCTGATGCTATTCGTATCACTATGGCTTTTGCTGGTCCCCCTGAGGATGACATTGACTGGGCTGATGTTTCTCCTTCAGGTTCAGCTAAGTTCCTAGCCCGTTGCTGGAGAGCAGCTAATGATGTTACCTCACCAGTTGGTGTTGATTACAGCACTGGAAACCTAGAACTCAGAAGAACAACACATGCCTTCTTGAGAGACTTCAGCGCAAACATAGAAGGTTTCAAGTTCAACGTTGGTGTTGCTAAGTTGATGGAACTTGTCAATGCTCTGCGTAAGGCTATTGACGGTGAAGCTGGTGGAGCAGATCCTGCAGTTCGAGAAGCTGCTGAGATTGCAGCAAAAGCCTTGTCCTTGTTCTCACCGTTTATGGCGGAAGAGATGTGGGAGATTCTAGGACACAAGCCTGGAGTTGCCTTAGCTGGATTGCCAGAAGCTGATCCATCGCTACTTGTTCAAACAACTGTTACAGCTGTTCTTCAAGTAGATGGAAAGCTAAGAGACACGGTTGAAGTTTCGGTTGATGCAACTGAAGCTGATCTTCAGGCAGCAGCAGATGCGTCAGCAACAGTTCAGCGGGCTATTGACGGTAGAGAAGTTGCCAAGGTTATTATCCGAACTCCGAAACTTATCAACATAGTCACTAAGCAGTAGTTTTCACCAAATAACTCAATGAGTTATTAGCTGTTCAATGCTTTTCTTAGCCTTGTTGCATGTTCCCTTGGCTCAAGATTCTGTTTTCTGAATTCACTCCTCGTGCAGGCAAAGCCACAATAACTCTGGTTGCAGCTGTTGGCTTTGCTGGTTTTGTTTTTGGTTCTTCGACTGTTCCTAGTCAAAAGCTGGAAATTGCAAACTCAACTCCAGTTTCTAAACAAGAACTCACCAAACCAAAACTCTTCGTTCACATCATCGGGTCTGTTAAGAGTCCAGGTATTTACCAACTAGACACTGGCTCTAGGGTTTATGACGCAGTTTTGGCGGCAGGAGGCCTTACAGCTAAAGCAAATCAACAAAGCATCAACTTGGCTCGAGCACTAACTGATGGCGAACAGATTGTTGTGCTGAACCAAAACCAGAGTGTTGCCATACAGCAGAACGCTCCAAATCAAACTCAGTTGGTTTCACTAAATCAAGCAACTTCAGCTCAATTAGAAGATCTACCTGGAGTCGGACCAGCGCTTGCTGGCCGGATGATTGACTGGCGATTAGCCAACGGTGGGTTCAAGACAAAAGAAGATCTGCTCAATGTGTCAGGTATTGGCGACAAGTTGTTTTCAGGGATCAAGGATTTGGTCACACTTTGAGGCTTCGGTGGTTGGCAGTATTTGTCTGGATTGGAGCTGCTGCTTTTACGGCCTTCTTCGCCTCTAAGTTATTGCCTACTGAGCTCAAGGAAATGGTCGAAAACAGGTCAACTGTTTCAGTTACGGCCAGGTTACTTAGTGAACCGATCAAAGAGTCAGGACCAAGTTCTTTTGGGGAGAGGTATCGAGCATCGATTGTTGTCTTGCATCCAGAAGGACTAGGCGGATTTACTGGACCTCTTTCTGGTGATGGGAGGTTAGCAGCGCTTACTTCGGGAGATGTGTTGACTGGTTCGATTTCGTTTAGACCAGCGTTTGGGTTTGCCTCAGACTTCAGTGCAAATTTGAAGTATTTAAAGTCAGTGACTAAAGGCGAACCTAATCCAATTCAGGGGATAAGGACCTCTTTCCTTGCCAGTCTCCGAGGTGTCACTCCAGACTCGGCTGCATTGGTAGCTGGATTAGCAATAGGTGATGACAGTCAGCTCTCTGCTGAAACGAAAGAGAATTTCAGAAAAGTTTCGTTGACTCATCTCTCGGCAGTTAGTGGAGCGAACTGTGCGATTGTTTTGGCTGGAGTTGCCTTCTTGCTGAACCTCTTACCAATTGCTCGACCATTTCGCATTCTGGTTAGCTTCTGCGCAATTGGCTTCTACCTGGCTCTCGTCGGCCCAGAGCCAAGTGTCTTGAGAGCTAGCGCGATGGTTGGAGTTGTGTTACTTGGGTTTCTAGTTGGAAGAAGAGTTTCACCGTTAGATGCGATTTCGCTAAGCGTCATAGGTTTACTGCTGTGGCAACCTGATTTATCGCTTAGTTATGGGTTTGCACTTTCAGCATTTGCAACGCTTGGCTTGGTGCTGCTTGCTCCTAAGTTGGTTGAAGTCTTTGAGAAGAGAATGCCGACTTGGCTGGCAATAGTTATCTCTGTCTCCTTCGCAGCGCAGATTGCTTGTCTCCCTGTGCTTTTGATGCTTCAACCTCAACTTCCTGTTTATTCAGTACTGGCAAACGTTCTGGCTGAGCCACTGGTTGCTCCGATCACTGTGTTGGGATTACTTGCCTGTTTACTTTCTCCAATAGCTCCGGTTCTCTCAAGTGCTATAACTTTGCTGGCATCTATTCCAGGTTCGTTTATTGTCTTCATCGGAAGAACTCTAGCTAACGCACCTAATGCTTCAATCAATTGGTATGAGGGAACTACTGGGGTAGTTCTTGGCGCTTTGGTAACTCTGGCAATTGGATTTCTTTTGCTTTCTAAACTTCCAAAGCTAAGGATCTTCTCTGGAGTAGTGCTGGGTCTGATTGTTCTAAGCTTTAGCGCTCAAAGTTCTAGCGCTGGAATCCAAAACAAGAACTTCTACAGTGGCGAATACACTCTGGTGAACTGTGATGTTGGGCAAGGAGACACACTTGTAATCAGGTCCGCTGGAAAAGTTGCAGTTATCGATGTTGGTAGAGAGAACCCAGCAGTTGATGCTTGCCTTTCTGGACTAGGAATCTCTCGTATCGACTTGCTAGTGCTAACTCACTACGACATGGACCACATCGGTGGAGTAGTTGGTGCGGTTACTGGAAGGGAAGTTGAACAAGCGCTGGTTACCTCCAGTAAAGATGAGCGTCCAGGAGCCGACTTTGCCAAAGGTTACTTAGAAGGTTTAGGCATACCAATGGCTCAGGCTGAAGTTGGTTTGGCTGGGGAGCTGGGTGACTTCAGTTGGCAGGTCTTGAGTCCGCATCTAGGTGCACCTGAAGCTAAAGACTCAAATGACGGAAGTATCAGCATGCTTTGGCAGGACGATGCAATTGCTCTTCTAACACTTGCTGACTTAGGGGAGAGCGGTCAACTTAGAGTTGGGGCGGAACATGCTGCTCTTCTGAGTTCTGGGTTTGGTGGCAGACAGGTGGTGGTAAAAGTTGCCCACCACGGCTCAGGAGATCAGGCACCAGAGTTCTATGAGGCAATCAAACCTGATGTTGCACTGATTTCTGTTGGTTTAGGAAACTCCTACGGCCATCCAACTAGGCGGGCCTTAGAGATGCTCCAGTTATCTGGTGCACAGGTATTCAGAACAGACCAGTCTGGAGCACTCGGGGTCTCTGAAGGTGAGAAGGGCTTAGCCATTTCTGTCTCAGGCAGAAGTTAGGCTTTACAGGTGAGTCCAGCGAAAGTAGTGCCTTGGCGAGCTATATCTGTAGCCCCGGTGATTCTCGTATCTGGACCCCAGGAGTTCTTTGCGGATAGAGCAGTCAAGACTATTCGGGATGGTCTTCGAGCTAAGAATGAAAACCTAGAAGTTGTTGAGGTTGATGCAGCTGAGTATGGTTCAGGTCAGATATTTGACCTAGCCAGCGCGGGCCTTTTTGGGGATTCAAAGTTAGTTCTAATTACTGGGGCAGAGCGTTGTTCAGATGCTCTCATTCCTGACGTAATCGAATACCTTTCCCAGCCAGCTGAAGATGCGGTCGTGATCATCAGGCACAACGGCAAGAGTGTTCGCGGTAAGAAGATGCTAGAGGCCATCAGGTCATCTGATGTAGCTGTAGAGGGAACCTGTCTAGATGTGACCAAAGAAGCGGAACGCCTTTCATTTGTTGAAGCAGAGTTCAACTCAAGAAGTAGAAAGATTCAACGTCAGGCTGCGCAAGCACTGATTGATATCTTCGGTAAGGATTTCGAAGAACTATCTGCTGCCTGCTCTCAACTACAGAACGATGACTCAGGTGATGTCACTGTTGAACTAGTGGAAAAGTATTTCGGTGGTCGCCTTGAAACAGATGGGTTCAAGATCGCTGACTCTGCTTTTGACGGCCGAAACGCTGAGTCTTTATTACTGCTTAGACATAGCCTTGATCAGGGCATCGCAGGCGTGCTCATAATCGCCGCCTTCGAAAAGAAGATTAGACAGATAGCCAACATCAGTGGGAACCCTAAGGCAAGCGCATCTTCAATGGGTATGCCAGATTGGTTATTCGATAAGACTCGAAGACTTGCCGCTGGTTGGAATGAAGATTCAATTGCCAGAGTGATTCATGCCTTGGCTGACACAGATTTTGCTATCAAGGGTGGAGAATCAGATTCGGCATTCGCACTCGAAAGACTTGTTGCACTCGTAGCTAACAAAGGTAGAAATTGACTAAAACACAGAAGCACTCTGCTCTAGCGCTGCTAGCTCTTATTTTTATATCTTTGGTATTGAGGCCACCGGTTGGAGCCATGGGTCCGCTTGTTGACGAACTTCAGGCAGTTGAGGGTTACTCGCTATTCCAGGTAGGTCTTCTAACTTCACTACCAGTTGTGTGTTTTGGAATCGGTGCGTTTGCTGGGCCGTCTCTGGTTAAGCGATTAACTCTAAACAGGGCAATGATGTGGGTGTTAGTAGCGCTTTTTGTGGCTATGGTCCTGAGATCATTCGGTGGCTATGTCTCTTTGATTTCATTCACCGTAGTTATTGGTCTTGCGATAGCAATTGGAAATGTTCTAATCCCAACGATTGTTCGCGAGCAGTTCCCCAATAAACTCGCGTTGGTTACTGGTCTATATGTGACACTGTTGGCTATCTCCGCTAGCCTCTCCGCTTCTATCGCAGTTCCTTCATCTGAATTGTTCGGCGGCTGGCGGATGGCATTAGCTATCTGGTTAGTGCCAACTGCTTTGGCAATTATTTTCTGGATGCCTATTTCAAAGGTTTCGGTTCATGCTGAGGAAACTACGAGTGCAACTCACGCAGAAGAGCGAAGAGCTGTTCTAGTGTCACCTCTGGCTTGGGCAATCGTTGCTTTCTTTGGTTTGCAGTCAGCGGGCTTCTACGCCATCTTGAATTGGCTACCATCGCTACTTATCGATCGTGGATACACAGCAATCGAAGCTGGCACATTACTTGGACTTTGTACATCAATCGGTATTCCAACTGGTTTTCTTATTTCAATGGTGATTAGGCGTTTTAAGAGTCTGTCGTTTCTAGCTGTCTTTGTTTCACTTTTCACACTTGCTGGATTAGTGATCTTGCTAGTTGATCCACATCAGGCTGTGCTTGCCTGTGTCGTTACAGGTTTTGGATTCGCTGCAACATTCCCACTTTCACTTACACTGGTTGGTTCTAGGGCAAGTACCTCTACTCAGACAACTCAGCTTTCTGCGCTGGCTCAGGGTTGGGGCTATCTAATTGCAGCAATCGGAGCGTTCGCTTTTGGGTATTTCAAAGATGTGACGGGGGACTGGACCATTTCACTCTGGGTGTTAATCGGGATTACCTTCGTGCAACTGATTTCTGGTGCATTCGCTGGTAAAGATCAGAAGATAGCTGCCCGTTAAATAACTAAAGGCCCACCGAAGCGGGCCTTTAGAGAAGTTTTGTCTTTAGATTGAAGAGACCTTCTTGGCGATAGCTGACTTCTTGTTAGCTGCCTGGTTCTTGTGGATTACTCCCTTAGAAACAGCCTTGTCTAGCTTCTTGGTAGCAACCTTTAGTGCCTCTGCTGCCTTTGCTTTGTCTCCGGTAGCTGCCGCTTCGCGAGCAGCACGAACTGCTGTTCTTACTTCGCTGCGAACTGCCTTGTTACGGTCGGCTGCCTTCTGGTTGGTGCCGATTCGCTTGATCTGCGACTTAATATTTGCCATGTTTCACTTTCTTAGGTGTCTGCCCGCAAGGCGGAACAAACTGGAAAACGTTTGATTTGGATTGATTAGATGGAGACACTCACCTGAATCCAGTCAAGACTACCAGCGTTTAGTGGATTCAGGCAACCCATTTTGGGTGGAAAGGGTGCCTTGTTCTCAGTGATTATGCGACAATAGTCCTTAGGCAATCGCCTAACTTTCAGTCTTTTCAGGTCAATCAAGAGGTTATCTTTGTCGCCACGAGCCAAAACAGCGCTTGAGCCCGCTAAGACCAACCCCGATTTCATCCGCAATTTCTGCATAATTGCGCACATTGACCACGGTAAATCGACCCTCGCTGACCGCATGCTTCAACTAACCGGTGTGGTTGATGACCGATCTATGAGAGCTCAGTATCTAGACCGAATGGATATCGAGCGTGAGCGCGGTATCACCATTAAGTCTCAGGCTGTCCGCATGCCTTGGGAGTATGAAAAGCAGACTTATGCCCTAAACATGATTGACACCCCAGGCCACGTTGACTTCACTTACGAAGTTTCTAGATCTCTTGCTGCTTGTGAAGGTGCAGTGTTGCTAGTTGATGCAGCTCAGGGTATTGAAGCTCAGACTTTAGCTAACTTGTATTTGGCTATGGAGAATGACCTGATGATCATTCCCGTTCTAAACAAGATTGATTTACCGGCAGCACAACCGGAGAAGTATGCAGAAGAACTAGCAAACCTTATTGGTGGTAACCCTGAAGACTGTCTTCGTGTTTCAGGTAAGACCGGTGTTGGTGTTGATGCACTGCTAGACAAGATTGTGCAGATGGTCCCGCATCCAGTTGGAGACCCAAACGCTCCAGCGAGAGCAATGATCTTTGACAGCGTATATGACTCATATAGAGGAGTTGTCACATACGTGCGTATGGTTGATGGCTCTCTTACCAACCGTGAAAAGATCACGATGATGTCTACCAAGGCTGTGCACGAGCTCTTGGAGATTGGTGTTTCATCTCCCGAGCCAGAACCAACTAAGGGTCTTGGTGTTGGTGAAGTTGGATATCTAATCACCGGTGTGAAGGATGTTAGACAGTCCAAGGTTGGTGACACTGTCACCACGTCAATGAAGCCGGCAACAGTTGCACTAAAGGGATACTCAGAACCTAAGCCAATGGTGTTCTCAGGTCTTTATCCAATCGATGGTTCAGACTATCCAAACCTTCGTGAAGCGCTAGATAAGTTGAAGCTAAGTGATGCTTCTTTGGTTTATGAACCAGAAACTTCAGTAGCACTTGGTTTTGGTTTTAGATGTGGCTTCTTAGGACTATTGCACCTGGAGATTATTACTGAACGTCTTGAGCGTGAGTTTAATCTCGACCTAATTGCTACCGCACCTTCTGTGGTTTATGAAGTAACTCTTGATGACAAGAAGGAAGTTACTGTTACTAACCCGAGTGAGTATCCAGTTGGCAAGATCTCTAAGGTTCTAGAGCCAATGGTTCGTGCAACAATTCTTTCTCCAAAAGATTATGTCGGTGCCATTATGGAGCTCTGCCAAGCTAGACGCGGGGTGATGCTAGACATGCAGTATTTCGGAACTGACCGTGTGCAGCTTCGCTACGACATGCCTCTAGCTGAGATTGTCTTTGACTTCTTTGATCAGTTGAAATCTAAGACACAGGGCTATGCCTCTTTGGATTACGAAGAGAACGGCTTGGCTGAGGGAGACCTAGTCAAGGTCGATATCTTGCTTCAGGGTGAACAGGTAGATGCTTTTAGTGCGATTGTGCACAAGGACAAGGCTTATGCCTACGGTGTGATGATGACCGGAAAGCTGAGAGAGCTTATTCCTCGTCAACAGTTTGAGGTTCCTATTCAAGCTGCTATCGGAGCAAGAATCATTGCTCGTGAATCTATTCGTGCAATGCGTAAGGACGTTCTTGCTAAGTGCTACGGAGGAGACATCTCCCGTAAGCGCAAGCTTCTAGAGAAGCAAAAAGAAGGTAAGAAGCGCATGAAGATGGTGGGACGCGTTGAAGTTCCACAAGAAGCTTTCATTGCTGCACTCTCATCTGACAAAGAGAAAAAAGGCGAAAAGAAGGGCAAGTAATGGCCCAACTGCCTAAAGGTGAAGTCGCACCAACTGATGGGTTACTTCCCGACCAAGCAAAGCTAGATGTAGATAAGCGAACCTTTCACGCATACATCCACGTTCCTTTTTGCAGAGTGCGCTGTGGTTACTGTGACTTCAATACCTACACCGCTCAGGAAATAGGGTCATCTTCACAAAGCACCTTTGCTAGAGACTTAGCTTCAGAGATCAACTTCTCTAAGACTGTTCTTGAAAACTCTGGGATTCCTCAGCGAGAAGTGTCAACTGTCTTCTTTGGAGGTGGAACACCAACACTGCTAACAGCTGAAGATTTAGTTGGCATGCTTGAAAACCTTAGGGAAGCCTTTGGAATAGCTAAAGATGCTGAAATCACCACAGAAGCTAATCCAGATTCAGTTGACGAAGATTACTTTCAACAACTTAAAGACGCCGGCTTCACCAGAGTGTCCATTGGTATGCAGTCTGCTGTTCCTCATGTTCTAAAGGTTCTTGAACGAACCCATAATCCAGAGAACGTTGCTAAAGCAGTATTAGCTGCGAAAAAGTTTGGCTTACAAACAAGCGTTGACCTAATCTACGGAACGCCAACAGAAACATTAGAGGACTGGATTCAATCCCTTCAGAATGCAATTTCATATGACACAGATCACATCAGTGCATACTCACTCATTGTTGAACCAGGCACAAAACTTGCTAGACAGATAAAGGTTGGCGAAGTAGCTTCTCCAGATGAAGATCTACATGCAGAAATGTATGAGCTTGCTGAAGAGTTACTGACTAAAGCTGGGTTTAGTAGCTACGAAGTGAGCAACTGGTCAAAGAGTGTTGAATCTAGATCTAGACACAACATCGCTTATTGGCAGTCAATGGACTGGTGGGGTTATGGGCCAGGAGCACACAGCCACGTAGGTGGTGTTCGTTGGTGGAATGTCAAGAATCCAGCCGCATACACTGACCGTCTTATTGGTAACTCTTCTCCTGCCTTAGAGCGAGAGCTAGTTGACGAGGAGAACAGGGACATCGAGAGAGTCATGCTTGAGGCAAGACTCTCAGACGGGATGAGCCTTGACTGGCTCAAAGAGAAAGGCTTTGCAACTGCCGAAGCCATCTCTAGCCTCTTAGCTGAAGGGCTTATTGATGGCCCAAGGGTATTTACCGGCACATTAACCCTTACTTTAAAGGGAAGACTTTTAGCCGATTATGTCGTCCGAAAACTGCTCGGTTAGTCCAAAATAGTAATTACAGAGATTAAAGGGGTTCCCAAATGGCTTATTGTTCAGCATGTCAGATTGAAGTTTCTAACGCTAAGTTCTGCACTACCTGCGGTAGACAGCTAGTCGATAGCTCGGCTCCAGCAGCTGAACAAGTTTCAGCCCAAGCGGCAGCACCGGTTGCGACAAGTAAAAACAACCTGGCAATGTGGGCTCATCTAGCACCACTCCTAGGTGCTGTGGTTGGTTCCTTTACAGGTCTACCGTATGTGCTTCTCTGGCTACCTGGTTTGCTAATTAGACAGAGCGCTACCGCAACTGATTTCGATCGTCGTCACGCAACCGAGTCGCTGAACTTCCAACTCAGCCTTCTTGTATACATCGCCGGTGGAATGGTTTTCTCATTAGCAACAATCGGAATAGGTCTGCTTATTGCGGGTCCAGCTCTAGTGGGTCTAGCAATTGCTGCACTAATCTTCAACATAATGGCTATTGCAGCTGCTAATGGTGGTAGAGAATATCGCTACCCACTAACAATTAGGTTCGTAAAGTAAAGGTAAATAACAGGGGGAGTAAATGGCATTTTGTAATATCTGTCAAATTGATGTTGGATCTAGCAAGTTCTGCACTACTTGCGGAAGACCAGTTGAATCATCTGAATCTAAGCAAGTAATAGACCAACCAAGCACTCAAAGAACTTCATACAGCAGAGCTTCTTTAGTTCATTGGGCACCTCTAGCACTTGCAACATTGGGAGCTATTATCTCTCCGCAACTGTCTGGGGCATTAGCGATGAATTTCACTCC
>JBBAML010000012.1:19688-21705 GCA_040402515.1 Rhodoluna sp. | reverse complement strand
GCAATCCCATTCTTGAAGTAATATTGGCACTCTAGGGATAAGAGTGCTAACGCTCTTATCCAGTCCCTAACATCTGGAGTGGTGATGATCTCGGTTCGCAATTTGGCTGTACTTAGAGCCATTATTGAGGACTTCATTGCAACTAATGAACCCGTTGCCTCCAAGTCACTAGTTGAAAGACATAACTTCGGTGTTTCTAGCGCAACCATAAGAAACGACATGGCTGCCCTTGAGGAAGAGGGATACATCACAGCCCCGCACACCTCTTCTGGACGTATCCCAACCGATAAGGGATATCGAGTATTCGTTGATCAACTGATTCAGGCAGAAGCTGAATCAGTTGAGATTAGAAAGAGCTTCTCAGAACTGAGAAAGCAGTTTTCTAAGACTCTCGATCAACTGACCGACCTGGATGAACGTCTAGAGACTTCAGCTCAACTACTCGCTAAAGCAACAGGTGAAGCAGCCGTGATTCAATATCCAAACCTAAACAGTGTTTTGGTAAGAGCTATCGAGTTAGTCAAGGTATCGACTAATCGAGCTCTGGTGATTCTGATTACTGAATCTGAACGTATTCAACAGCATCTAGTGGTTTTCCCAGTGGAAGTTTCTGAAGATCTGCTTCACCAAATCAGAGGCAAAGTTAATGCTGTAGCAACAGGTGTTTTAATTGATGATTTGCCCGCACTACTAAAGAAGTCTTTAGAGACTGTTGCTAGTGCTGATAAAGCGATCATGCAGAAGGTTATTGAAGGAGTGTTAGTTCTTATCGATAGCAACCGTCAAGACAAGATTGCCTTCGCTGGCACAACTAACCTGGTTCGAAACGAAGACCAGTTTGCCGGTGGGTTGCCATCTTTGCTAGAAACTTTAGATCAACAAAAAGACTTATTCGCTTTCCTTTCAAAAGTTGAATCAGTCCAACCTAAAGCAATTATCGGTTCAGAAAACAGTGTTGTTGAGTTAAGCAATAGTTCACTTCTACTTTCTTCCTATACAGATCAAGGTCAAGAACTTGCCAAGGTGGCACTGGTAGGTCCAACCCGAATGAACTATTCAAAGAACCTAGCTGCAGTGCTTGCTCTAGCCCATCTACTATCCAAAGACATTGAGGAATAATGGCTGATCACTACGAAGTGTTAGGTGTTGAGCGTAACGCTAGCCAAGAAGAGATTAAAAAGGCTTATCGCAAGCTAGCTCGTCAGCTACACCCAGACATGAACCCTTCTGAGGAAGAGCAAGAGCGATTCAAGCTTGTCACTCACGCTTACGAAGTTCTAAGTGATCCACAATCTCGTCAGCAATACGACATGGGCGGTAACAACCCATTTGGAGATATGGGTGGGTTTGGCTTCGGAGACATCTTTGAGAACTTCTTTGGTGGTGGGCAACGTGGTCCTCGCCAGATGGCAGAACGTGGTCAGGATGCACTGCTAAGAGTGGAGCTAAGCCTTGCTGAGGTTGTCTCAGGAGTCGAGAAGCAGATTGAGATTGATACAGCAGTTACTTGTGCTACCTGTCTTGGCACCACCGCCAGACCTGGAACCACTGCCAAGGTGTGTGACATATGTCACGGTTCTGGACAGATTCAACGTCAAGTTAGATCGCTGCTAGGTAATGTTGTTACCTCTGCTCCCTGTGGTTCATGCCGTGGCTATGGTCAAACTATTCCAGATCCCTGTGTTGATTGCCGTGGTCAGGGTAGAACCAGAGCTAGAAGGACACTTGATCTGAACATTCCTGGTGGTGTTGAACACGGACTAAGACTTCAGTTAACCGGTCAAGGTGAAGTTGGTTTCGCAGGAGGTCCTGCGGGAGACATTTACGTAGAGATAAGCGTTCGAGCGGATGAACACTTCGAACGTGACGGTGATGATCTCAGTGCGACGCTTGAAATACCGTTACACGATGCAGTTCTAGGAACCGTCATATCAATTGAGACATTCGATGGTTCCCAAGATGTTGAAATCAAAGCAGGATCACAGAGCGGTGATGTAGTCACCCTCAAGGGCAAGGG
>JBBAML010000012.1:13855-19588 GCA_040402515.1 Rhodoluna sp. | reverse complement strand
CAGCTCTGGCTAAGGCTTTAGGGGGATATGACCTGGTCTTGGTCTTAGACACCACAGCAACCAAGTTGCTCACTCAGATAACAGTTCCAAAGCAAGGTTCTATTGCGCTCGTGGTTGGTCCTGAGGGTGGTATCGAAGCCAGTGAACTTGAGGCTTTTCAGGCTGCTGGAGCAGAACTGGTATCCCTAGGGGCTAATGTGTTGAGAACGTCAACGGCAGGGCCTGCGGTTATTGCAGCATTAACTCTTAGGTAATAGCCAGAGCCTAAACTGATACCAAGAGGAGTTTTCATTGGATTGTATTTTCTGCAAGATCACCAAGGGTGAGATACCAGCAACTTTCGTAGCTGAATCAGAACATGCCGTTGCCTTCAATGACATTTCACCTAGACAACCGGTTCACGTACTAGTCGTGCCACGTGTTCATTACACAGATGTTGCTGAACTTGCTGTCTCAGATGCAGCTGTATTAGCCGATGTCATACAACTTGGTGTTCGAGTTGCTGAGCTAACTTCAACTGGTTCCTTCAGGCTTCAGTTCAACACCGGTGCTGAAGCAGGACAAACCGTCTTCCACGCGCATGCCCACATCACTTCAACTACTCCGAGGGCATAACTTGCCAAAACTACCTAAATCAAACCAGACCACTCTAAGTTTCTCTATAACCGAAGTCGACCCTGTCGCAATCTTTGGCACTGAAGATTCTCTTCTTCGTTCGGTTGAGGCTTCTCACCCAGAAGTCAGTGTTTTAGTAAGGGGTAATGAAGTTACCTTGAGCGGAGCAGAGAGCGGGGTATTCGCTGCCAAGAAACTTATCGATGAAGCTATTGGGTTATCGCTAAAGGGTGTTGCTCTAGTGCCAGCGGATATTGTTAGAAGTGCAAAGGTGATTGAACAGTCACTTTCTCCAGCTCAGATGCTAAGTCAAAGCATCCTCTCTTCTAAAGGTAAGAGCATAAGACCTAAGACTATAAACCAGAAGAACTATGTCGATGCTATTGACGAGAACACAATTGTCTTTGGAATAGGTCCTGCCGGAACTGGTAAAACTTACTTAGCAATGGCTAAGGCAGTTCAAGCTTTGCAGCGCAAAGAAGTTAGCCGAATCATTCTTACTCGTCCGGCTGTTGAAGCAGGTGAGCGCCTAGGTTTCCTACCTGGCACACTCACTGACAAGATCGATCCATATTTGAGGCCACTCTTTGATGCACTGCACGAAATGATGGATCCAGATTTAGTTCCAAAGCTAATGGCTACTGGAACCATTGAAGTTGCTCCGCTAGCTTTTATGCGCGGTAGGACTCTAAATGATTCCTTCATCATTTTGGATGAGGCTCAGAACACTACACCTGAGCAAATGAAGATGTTCCTAACCCGCCTCGGTTTTAACTCAAAGATGGTCGTTACTGGAGATGTGACTCAGATTGACTTACCGACAGGTAATTCTGGTTTAAAGGTCGCTACCAGCATCCTGACTAACGTGGATGACATGAAGTTCTGCCAATTGGATTCTTCAGATGTAGTTAGACACTCTTTAGTTGGAAGAATCGTAGATGCCTATGCAAAGTTCGAAGCTAAGGCTAACCAGAAGATAAATAAGGGTTCAAGTCGATGAGTATTGAAATAGAAAACGAGTCTGGAGTCGAGGCTCCTCTTGAAGAGATTCTGAATCTTGCTGATTTTGCTCTAGCCAAGATGCACATTGATCCTGCAGCTGACATTGAGATCTTGCTTGTTGATGAGAATGTAATGGAGTCTTACCATCTCGACTGGATGCAGGAGAGTGGCCCTACCGATGTCCTCTCTCAACCTATTGATGGACTAAGACCGGGTAAACCTAATTCACTAACTCCAGCTGGTCACTTAGGCCTAATCGTGCTCTGTCCTCAGGTTGCTAAAAAGCAGGCTGTTACAGCAGGTCACTCTGAACTTCAGGAAACACTTATCCTGGTTGCGCATTCAATCTTGCATCTTCTTGGCTATGACCATGCCGAAAAGGAAGAGGAGAAGGAAATGTTCTCACTTCAGCAGGAGATAGTTAGAGAGTATTTAGAGAGCGCGGAGGATTCTCGCTAGATGCTAATCCTCGCCATAGTTATTGCAGTATTACTTGCACTGATCACCTTACTTCTAGCAGTTGCTGAAGCTGCTATTCGTCTCAATGACGAAGATGACAGATCAACTGACGGCATTTCTTTCACGAGAACGGCGCTGGTGGGTGTCTTTGGAATAGTAGTTAGCCAGTCCTTCACTCCTGGAAGATTCAACTGGTATGTGGTCGCAATATTCTCATTGCTAATAGTTCTTGGTTTAGTGCTTTTAATTCAGGTGGTTGGAAAGACAGTCGGCAGGAATGCCTTCGGTAGAAGAGTTCTAAGGATACTCGCTCCAGTTATTCGTTCAATCAACATTCTCTTTACTCCGCTATCACTGCCAGTTGAAGAAACAGAAGAGTTTGAACAGGAACTTATTGATTCCGTAGAAGAGCTATCTGAAACCATCGCTCGAGAGATCATGGTGCCAAGAATCGATATGGCAGTTATCTCAGCTGAAGCTTCGCTCCAAGAGTCAATGACTGCTTTCTTTAGATACGGCTTCTCAAGACTTCCGGTTATCGGTAAGAATCTTGATGATGTCAAAGGTGTTCTCTACATCAAGGACGTTGCTCGACTTATTCATGAGAACCCCGAAAAGGCGGCCAACCTAAAGAGCATCGAAGTTTCCAGAGGTGCAATCTTTATTCCAGAGAGCAAGCCGGTTGATGATCTGCTTCAGGAGATGCAGAAGTCCTCAACACACATTGCTCTGATTGTTGACGAATACGGTGGTGTTGCAGGACTAGTAACAATGGAAGATGTCATCGAGGAGATTGTTGGAAATATCTCTGATGAGTATGACAATGACCTACCTGAAGTTGAAGTTCTAGAAGACGGTTGGGTTAGGGTTAGTGCAAGGCTAGGGTTGGAAGAACTTGGTGAACACTTCGAGATTGAACTAGAAGATGAAGATGTTGACAGTGTCGGTGGTCTCCTAGCTAAGGTTCTTGGAAGATTACCTGGTCGTTCAGATCAGATTGAATTCTCTGGACTTGAGATAAAGGTTGAACGAATTGAAGGAAGACGTAAGAGAGTTATGACTGCACTTGTTCGTATGACCGAAGAACTAATAGCAGCTAGAGCTGCTTTCGAAGCAGATGGCGAATGAGCGAATTTAGATCAGGGTTTGCAACCTTTGTTGGAAGACCAAACGTAGGTAAGTCAACTCTCACCAATGCTTTGGTAGGGGAGAAGATTGCCATCACGTCTTCGAAGCCGCAGACAACCCGTAGGGCTATCCGAGGAATTGTAAACACCGAGAAAGCACAAATTATCTTGGTTGACACTCCAGGATTACACAGACCTAGAACTCTCCTCGGCCAAAGACTTAATCACCTAGTTGAAAACACTCTCGGTGAAGTTGATGTCATCGGGTTATGCATTCCTGCTAACGAGAAGATAGGCCCAGGGGATGCTTTCATCAACGAACAGATTGGTGCATACCGAAGAGCTAAGTTAGTTGCCCTCGTTACTAAGAGTGAAACTGTTTCTAGAGATGCGCTAGCAAAGCAGTTAGTTGCGGTTTCTGAACTTCGCGAATGGGCTGCCATTATTCCAGTTAGTGCTGTTTCAGGGGAGCAGCTTGATGAACTCAAAGAGGTTCTAGGTTCGCTGCTTCCTGTCTCTAAAGCCCTATATCCAACGGATATGGCAACTGAGGAAACCCTAGAAGAACGCATCTGTGAGCTCATCAGAGAGGCCTCTCTAGAAGACTCAAGAGAAGAACTTCCGCACTCTCTGGCTGTGACCATTGACGAGATGGGTAAGAGAGAGGATTCCAACATCTTTGACATCCACGCGAATCTTTGGGTGGAAAGAGATAGCCAGAAGGCCATTGTTATAGGTAAGGGTGGCTCAAGGCTAAAGCAGATTGGCTCTGAGGCCAGAGTTGAGATCGAGAAGCTCCTAGGTCACAAGGTGATGCTCAGAATCCATGTGAAGGTAGCACCCGATTGGCAGAGAGACCCTAAACAACTGGGTCGCTTGGGAATGTAAGGCTGTGTTAGCCTAGGTTAATGTTCTTCGCACTCCTGCTTAATAGCCGCGACGAGGCCTAAACAACCGGCCCTCCCCGTCGCGGTGCAGTTTGCTTGACCGGATATCCCCCATTCACCGCTTTTATTGCCAAAGAAGGCAAGAGAACCTTGGGTTTCTAGGAGAGACCATGAAGAACAATCAAAAACCATCAACAATGCCAATCCACAAGTATTTGCCGTTCCATGAGCAGATCACTGTTGAACTACCAGACCGTACTTGGCCAACGAAGAGAATCACTAAAGCACCGCACTGGTGTGCTGTTGACCTAAGAGACGGTAACCAAGCTCTTATCGATCCAATGAGCCCTGAGCGCAAGATGAAGATGTTCCAGTTGTTAGTCAACATGGGATACAAGGAAATTGAAGTTGGTTTCCCTTCAGCTAGCCAAACTGACTTTGATTTCGTTAGAGAACTTATCGAAGGTGGACACATACCTGAGGATGTCACCATTCAGGTACTTACTCAGGCAAGAGATCACCTAATCGAAAGAACCTACGAATCCATTAAGGGTTCTCACCGAGCTATCGTGCATTTGTATAACTCGACCTCAGTTCTTCAAAGAAGAGTTGTTTTCAATGCTGACAAGCAGGGTGTAATTGACATTGCTCTAGCTGGAGCTAAGAAGTGTCTAGAGATGGAGAAATCCGTTCCTGAAACCATCGTTCATTACGAATATTCTCCTGAGTCATACACAGGCACTGAACTTGAGTTCGCTCTTGAAGTGTGTAATGCAGTAATTGAAGCATTCCAGCCAACTCCTGATCACAAGATGATCATCAACTTACCTGCAACTGTTGAGATGGCAACACCGAATGTGTATGCGGACTCTATTGAGTGGATGTCTAGACACTTGGCTCGTCGTGATTCAGTACTACTATCACTGCACCCACACAATGACAGAGGAACAGCTGTTGCAGCTGCTGAACTTGGATACATGGCAGGAGCAGACCGAATCGAAGGTTGTCTATTCGGTAACGGCGAGAGAACTGGAAACGTAGATCTAATCACCCTTGGACTAAACCTATTTAGCCAGGGCATCGATCCTGAAATTGATTTCAGCAACCTTGATGAAATCAAGCGAACAGTCGAATACTGTAATCAGCTTCGTGTTCACGAAAGAGCACCATACGGGGGAGATCTCGTATACACAGCATTCTCTGGTTCACACCAGGATGCTATTAAGAAGGGCTTCGAGAGGATGGCTGCTGAAGCAGTTGCTTCTAACGTCGATCAAGAGTCTCTAGTCTGGGCTGTTCCTTACCTACCAATTGACCCTAAAGATGTTGGTAGATCCTACGAGGCTGTTATTCGAGTTAACTCACAATCGGGTAAGGGTGGAGTTGCCTATCTACTAAAGAGCGATCACAACCTTGACCTACCAAGAAGACTGCAGATTGAGTTCTCCAGAGTTGTTCAGAACAAGACTGACTCAGAAGGTGGCGAAGTAACATCAGCAGCTCTCTGGGCAATCTTTACCGATGAGTATTTGCCATCCAAGGATGATGCCCAGAAGTGGGGTCGCTTTGAACTGAAGAAGATGCGCACCACATCTGAAATGGATGGGGTGGTCGATCTTGATGTTGTCCTTAGAGATGGGGCA
>JBBAML010000012.1:11969-13755 GCA_040402515.1 Rhodoluna sp. | reverse complement strand
CTGCGTACCCACAAACTGGGTGAAGCAGATCGTATTGTCACTCTGCTCACTCGATATCACGGTCAGGTAAGAGCTGTTGCTAAAGGGGTTAGAAGAACTGCCTCAAAGATCGGTTCAAGATTAGAACCCTTCATGGTTGCAGATATTCAGTTCTACGAAGGTAGAAATCTAGATACCGTAACCCAGGTTGAATCCATTGGTGCCTACGGTTCTGCAATATCTGATGACTATGGTTCTTTTACTGTTGCCAATGTGATGGCAGAGACAGCAATGAGGCTTACCGGAGATGAGCGAGCAACTCAGCAGTATTTGCTTCTTGTTGGTGGGCTTAGATCTCTTGCAAACAAAGAACATAAGCCGGAACAGATTCTTGATAGCTATCTGCTTAGAGCTTTAGCTGTTGCTGGTTGGGCTCCAAACTTTGCTGATTGCACAGGGTGCAATATTGCGGGACCTCATCAAGCTTTCGTTATTCAAACCGGTGGTGTCGTATGTGATTCTTGTATGCCACCTGGGGCAGCGATTATCAGTAAAGAGGTAACTGTGTTGCTGGGAGCATTACTTTCCGGTGAGTGGGAGCATGTTGAGGCAGCCACGGAGCAGGCTAGGTCTTCTGCATCGGCTATCGTAAGTGCATACAGTCAATGGCATATTGATCGAGGTTTGAAGTCGATGAATCACTTGGAGCGCATGTGAGTAAGAAGTTCTCTGATGTCCCAGAGCACATTGCCATCGTTATGGATGGTAATGGTCGCTGGGCTAATGCTAGAGGTCTCACCAGAGTCGAAGGTCACCGTGCCGGTGAAGCAGCTCTAATGGATGTCATTGAAGGCGCTATCAAAGCAGGAGTGAAGTATCTAACCGTCTTTGCTTTCTCAACTGAGAACTGGAAGAGATCTCCAGATGAGGTTAAGTTCCTCATGAACTACAACCGCGAAGTGCTTAGACGTAGAAGAGATCAGCTAAACGGTTGGAATGTGAAGATTCGCTGGGCAGGTAGAAGACCTAAGCTTTGGCCAACTGTTATCGATGAACTGCTGACAGCCGAAAAGCTCACCGCTAAGAACACTGGTCTTACCTTCACAATGTGTGTGAACTATGGCTCAAGAATCGAAATCCTCGATGCCGTAAACCAAATAGTTGAAGACAGTAACTCAGGCAAACTCAAAGGTAAGGTCACTGAGAAGACCATTGAGAAGTATTTGCTGACTAAGAACCTGCCCGATGTTGATCTCTTCATTCGTTCAAGTGGTGAGCAGCGGATCAGCAACTTCCTGCTCTGGCAATCTGCGTATGCTGAGTTCGTGTTCCTTGATGTCCTCTGGCCTGACTTCAATAGAGAGCACCTCTGGGGAGCTATTGAGCAGTATTCCAAGCGCAATAGGCGCTTCGGTGGGGCAGTGGACAAGCCTAAGAAAGCCAAGCGCTCAGGCTAAACTTATCTAGCACCGTAAGCCAACGGCGCTAAACAATAGGGAGCAACAATGGCCACCCCAACACGTCTTGACTCAGTCATATCTCTCGCTAAGCGCAGAGGTTTTGTCTTCCCAGCAGGTGAAATCTACGGTGGAACACGTTCTGCCTGGGATTACGGACCTTTGGGAGTTGAACTAAAAGAGAACATCAAACGCCAGTGGTGGCGAGCAATCGTTAACTCCCGTGAAGACATCGTAGGTCTAGATAGCTCGGTAATCCTTCCTCGCAAGGTCTGGGAATCTTCAGGTCACGTCAAAGAGTTCGTTGATCCACTAATTGAGTGCACCTCTTGTCACAAGAGATTTAGAGC
>JBBAML010000012.1:0-11869 GCA_040402515.1 Rhodoluna sp. | reverse complement strand
GAGTTCGAACAGATGGAAATGGAATTCTTTGTTGAGCCAGGAACAGATGAAACTTGGCACGACTACTGGATCAACGAAAGACTGAACTGGTATTTAGATTTAGGTATCGATAGAGATAACCTTCGTTTGTTTGAACACCCGAAGGAAAAGCTTTCACACTATTCGAAGCGCACAGTGGATATCGAATATAAGTTTGGTTTCCAAGGTTCAGAGTTTGGTGAGCTAGAAGGTATTGCTAACCGAACAGACTTTGACCTAACTACCCACTCTCGTGAATCAGGCGTTGATCTTTCATACTTCGATCAGGCTAAGGGTGAGCGTTGGACTCCGTATGTTATTGAACCAGCGGCAGGTCTTACCCGTTCACTCATGGCATTCCTAGTTGATGCATATGCAGAAGATGAAGCACCTAACACCAAGGGTGGGGTTGATGTTAGAACTGTTTTGCGTTTGGACTATCGACTAGCACCGGTAAAGGTTGCTGTTCTGCCTCTTTCACGCAACGAAGATCTATCGCCAGTTGCTAAGAACCTAGCTCAAGATCTGCGTGGTCATTGGAACATTGAGTTTGATGACTCTGGTGCCATTGGTAGAAGATATCGTCGTCAGGATGAGATCGGAACTCCGTTCTGTGTGACTGTCGACTTTGATTCTCTTGAGGATCAAGCTGTGACTGTTCGTGAACGAGACACCATGGCTCAGGAGAGAGTATCGCTAGATAAACTCCGCGGATACTTGGCTGAGAAGCTAGTCAAATAACCTAACGTGAATACACCAGCACTGCAGTATGGCGACATTGCGATAAGCATTCCTGTCGTCTTAGCCCCGATGGCAGGGATAACTAACACTGCCTTCAGAAGGTTATGTCGTGAGTATGGTGGAGGTTTATACGTATCTGAGATGGTGACATCCCGTGCTTTAGTTGAAAGAACCGAAGAGTCAATGAGACTTATCGGTCACCATGAGAGCGAAGGAACTAGATCTGTTCAGCTCTACGGAGTTGATCCAAAGACAATTGCAGAGGCAGTAACAATGCTGGTGGCTGAAGATAGAGCAGATCATATTGACCTTAACTTTGGTTGCCCTGTTCCTAAAGTCACGCGTAAAGGTGGTGGGGCAGCGCTTCCTTATAAGCAAGATCTGTTCTCTGCAATTGTGAATGCCGCTGTTAGAGCTGCGGGAGATATTCCAGTGACAGTCAAGATGCGTAAGGGTATCGACGCTGACCATCTAACTTTTTTGGATGCAGGAAAAGCAGCTAGAGATGCCGGTGTTGCAGCAGTTGCACTGCATGCTAGAACCGCATCCGAGTATTACTCAGGTAATGCTGACTGGTCAGCGATTGCAGAACTAAAGAACTCACTAGGTGATGTTCAGGTGCTAGGTAATGGTGACATCTGGTCTGCTGGAGATGCCATCAGAATGATGCGTGAAACTGGCTGCAACGGAGTAGTTGTTGGTAGAGGTTGTCTAGGTAGACCTTGGCTCTTTGCCGATCTACAGGCAGCTTTTGAAGAGTATGCGAAGAATCCGAACTCTGATGCCGCCATTGATCCAGTGCAACCAAACCTTGGCCAGGTGGCCACGGCATTCAAGAAGCACGCAGAGTTACTGGTTGAGTTCTTTGAATCTGAAGAGCGAGCCTGTCGAGACATTAGAAAACACGTTGCCTGGTATTTCAAGGGTTATCCAGTCGGTGGAGAGTTCAGAGCCTCCCTTGCCCAGGTTGAATCACTTCAGATGATGGATGATATTTTGGGCACCATCGATTGGTCTGCTCCATACCCAGGTGAGCTAGCCGAGGGCCCTAGAGGACGCCTAGGAGGAGCTAAAGTCTGTGCTCTGCCGGAGAATTGGTTGCAATCAAGAGAACTTCAGGGAGACCAGCGTAAAGTGCTCTTAGAAGCAGAACTATCGGTATCGGGAGGATGATCAGACATGGCTGAATACAGCGACTTTGATCGTGAAAGATTCCTTACCGAGAGCGGTACCAGTAGAAGTGCTAGAACCGAGTTTGCTAGAGACAGAGCAAGAGTTACTCACTCATCAGCGCTAAGAAGACTTGGAGCAAAGACTCAGGTTCTAGCACCGGGAGCAGGTGACTTTGCTAGAACACGACTTACTCACTCTTTGGAAGTTGCTCAAGTTGGGCGCGAGATGGCCGTCGAGTTTGGAATTGATCCAGATGTTGTTGACACTGCTTGCTTGGCTCACGACCTAGGTCATCCACCTTTTGGTCACAATGGTGAGAAAGCACTGAATGAGTGGTCACAGGATTTTGGTGGCTTTGAAGGTAACGCGCAAACCCTGAGGTTGATTACCCGTATCGAGCAGAAGGTTTATGACTCAAACGGACAGTCTTTCGGTTTGAATCTAACCAGAGCAACCTTGGATGCTTGCTGTAAATATCCTTGGACTAGAGAGTTTGCAGTTAATGACACTGGAGCAGACAGGTCAGTGAAGTTCGGTGTCTACGAGGATGATGTTCCTATTTTCAACTGGATCAGAAATGGTGCGCCAGATCGTTTGAAGTGCTTTGAAGCTCAAATCATGGACTTCTCTGATGACGTCGCTTATTCAGTGCACGACTTCGAAGATGCAATCGTAGAGGGCTTTATTCAGCTTGAAGAACTTACTGTTCAAGCTAATGAGGATGCTATCGTCACTGAGATTGAACGCTGGAATGGTAATCGTATTCCAAGACATGAACTGGTTGCAGCGATGAATAGACTGCAGAGTAATCAGTTCTGGCTAAACACTTGGCAGGGTGAACCAATCCAAGCCGGTCAATTGAAGAATCTAACCTCTAACGTGATTGGTTCGTTTGTTTCTAGAACAACTGAAGCAACCTTTGCTAGCAACCCTGGTTCTACTTTTGCAAGATACGCAGCAGATGTTGTCGTGCCACCAGAGGTTGAATCAGAGATAGCCATCTTCAAGGGTTTGGTTTCATACTTCCTAATGTCAGCAAGAGATAGACAGACATACTACGAGTGGCAGCGAGCACTTCTAATTGAACTTGCAAATGAACTACTTGCTACCAATGGTGAATACCTAGATCCATTCTCGCGAATCGCCTGGGCTAATGCTAAAGATGATGTTCAGAAGCACAGAGTTATTGTTGATCAGATTGCAGTCTTCACCGATGCTGCTGCACTGAAACTGCATAACGGACTTATTGGCTCGAAGCGAAGAAGCTTCTAATGGCAGGCAGAATTCCACCTCGAGATATCGAGGCTATTAAACACCGCACCAACATCGCAGACATAGTTGGCGAGTATGTTCAGCTAAAGGGAGCAAGTGTTGGTTCGCTAAAAGGTTTATGTCCTTTCCACGATGAGAAGTCACCTTCGTTTAACGTCAGACCAGATCAGGGTTTCTACCACTGCTTTGGTTGTGGCGAAGGTGGAGACGTTTATAAGTTCTTACAAAAACTAGAAAACATCACCTTTTACGAAGCTGTTGAGAAGTGTGCGGCAAAGATTTCTTACCAAATCACCTACGAGGCTGGTTCTGGAAGAGATGAGGGAGTCAATCGTGCCAGGTTGCTAGCTGCTAACGAAGCAGCAGCAAAATACTTCCAGCAGCAGTTAGATACTCCTGAAGCTCAAACTGCTAGAGAGTTTCTAACCCAGAGAAAATTTGATCAAGCAGCATCTGTTCATTTTGGATTGGGTTATGCACCTAAAGGCTGGAATGGGCTAGGAGATGCACTAAAGGCACAGGGCTTTACTGAGGAAGAACTAGTCAAAGTAGATCTAGTAGTTGCTAAAGAAGGTAAGAGCTACGACAAGTTCAGAGGAAGACTGGTCTGGCCGATTAGGGATGCAACGAACTCAGTAATTGGCTTCGGTGCACGAAAGATTTACGAAGACGACCCGCTGGCTAAATACATCAACACTGGAGAGACTCCGGTCTATCACAAATCCCAGGTGCTCTACGGGTTAGATCTTGCTAAGAAAGACATAGCGTCTAAGCGTCAAGTAGTTGTCGTTGAAGGATATACGGATGTAATGGCTTGTCATCTTGCTGGCATCACAACGGCCGTTGCTACCTGTGGAACTGCTTTTGGTGATGATCACATTAGAAGAATCAACCAACTCTTCGGCTCTAGTGACGCACCTGCTCAAGTCATCTTTACTTTCGATCCTGATGCTGCCGGTCAGAAAGCTGCGATGAGAGCTTTTGAGAGTTCCGGGAAGTTCATCGCCAGCACTTTCGTTGCTGTTGGACCAGAAGGGCTTGACCCTTGTGATCTAAGAATCAGCAGAGGCGACAGCGCAGTGCTTCAGATGATTGACACAAAGCGACCAATCTATGAGTTTGCTTTAGACCAAAAGATTTCAGGTCACGATCTAAGTTCATACCCAGGCAGGTTGTCTGCGGCAACTGCAGCTGTTAGCGTCCTAACTAAGATTTCAGATCTAGGTGCGAGAGAAGAATATGTTCGAATTCTTGCTGGCAAGGTTCAACTTGGTAGCGATGAAATCAACCGCCTTCTTTCTGCCGAAGTAGCAAAACTTAGAAGCTCCGCAGTTGCCGGAGCTAGAAGAGGAATGGACATCGACCCAGGTGAGCCACCACTTCCTGAGGATGCGCCAGCATTCCCTGCACCTAATTTGAATGATCCAAACACCAGGCTCGAACAAGAAGTCCTCGCAGTTATTTTGCAAGCACCAACTTCGCTTACTGAAGAAGGTGTTTTACTTATCTGCCAGCAGATGTTTGCAACCCCCGCTTATGTTGTTATCACTGACGCTGCTGCTCAGTCAATCGCATCGTTAAAGCAAGCTGACTGGTTCACCCAGATTGTTTCTAAGACTCCAGAGGTGCTGCACAATCTACTTCGTCAGTTAGCAGCTAAAGAATTACCGATCAGAGATGCAGAGCAACTAAATGAATATGCTCTAAGCGTGGTGAACTCTGCACGCAAGAAGATAATGATGAGGCAGAAGAGTGCACTTGTTGCGGCTCTTGGTTCATTAGATGTTGAAGCTCAACCAGATGAGCACAACCGCATTCAGCAGGCATTGGTTGTACTAGAGGGTCAGATTAGGTCCATAGAGTGAGTGTCGATCTAAAGAGGGTTTCGATCGAACCTAAATCTTTTCCTGCCTATGAAGAGGCTGTAGTTCAATCCGGCTGTGTTGTATCAAAGCTTGATGAATCCGTAGGTGCACTTATCTGGACAGATTATGCGAACCCTAAAGGTTTAGCTGATGCTATTGCTAGTAATCCGCAACTCACTTTTGTTCAATTGCCTTTTGCAGGGGTGGATGCCTTTACCGAGGTATTGTCAGCACCAGTTCGATTTGCTTGCGCAAAGGGTTCATACCGTGAACCGGTAGCTGAACACGCTTTGACTTTGGCGCTGTCTTTAGCCCGAGTAATACCTGAGCGAGTTCGAGCAAAGAGCTGGGGCAGGAAGTTCGCTGACTCTTTGTATGACGCCAATGTCTTGATTGTTGGTGCAGGTGGCATCACTGAAGAACTAATCGGTTTACTAAAACCATTCCGTTCAAAGATCACCGTAGTTAGAAACCAGGTAAAGCCTTTGGCAGGAGCTGATGTAGTCCTAGGTTTAGAGTCTCTTGATGAAGTTCTTCCTGAGGCAGACTTCGTCTTTTTAGCCTGTTCCCTGACAGATAAAACTAGGGGCTTATTCAACCTAGACAGGTTTGCCAAGTTCAAACCCACTGCCTATTTCATCAACATTGCTAGGGGTCCTATTGTTGTTACGGATGACCTAGTGGTTGCCCTAAATGCAGGTCTGATTGCAGGGGCTGGGGTGGATGTGACCGACCCAGAGCCACTACCCGATGGGCATGCACTCTGGGAGGCGCAGAACGTCATAATTACCCCTCACACGGCCGATACCAATGCACAGGTAATCAGGATGTTCTCTATTCGTATCAAGGAGAATCTTGCCGCTTACCAGGGTTTAGGGGACTGGGTAGGGCTAGTTGACCCAGAACTTGGTTACTAATACCTAGTGTTAGCGGCATCCCATAGTTTTTGGTAAAGTATTCAGGTTGCCTAAAGCAATATTCCTCGGTAGCTCAATTGGCAGAGCAATCGGCTGTTAACCGATAGGTTCTTGGTTCGAGTCCAAGCCGGGGAGCCATATAAGTCCCAACTTTGGAGGAGCCCATGTTTCTCTGGATCAGAGACCAGAAATGGCTCCCAACCATTTATTTATCCCTTATCGCACTAGTTGTCTTTGGGGTTAGCGATTATCTCTTCCAAGGAATCGATACATTACCGGCCACCTTGCTTCTGGTTAGTTCCGTAGCATTCTCAAGAGCCTTGCCCTGGCTTTCTATCGCATTATTCTCAGCTGGAATCTTGACTCCTCAGTTCCTCCACCTAGACCCTCAGTTAGCTCAGTTGCTAGCAACTTTTAGCCTTTTGGTTCTAGCTGCATATGGAACAAAGTCGCAGCGAAGAGTTGGTTACGCACTCAATGTGGTTATGGGTATCGCATCTTTTGTTTGGTTGCTTATAACTCTTCCGGTGGGTGGGTCTTTCTATGGAATTGAACTGCCAACGCTTGAGTCAAAGTATGTAATCTTTACTGCAGGATTCGTTGCCATGATTGCTGTGAACGCCAACGCTTGGTTCTTCGGTAGATTGCTTATCACTCGTATCACTCACGTAGGAACAGATTTCGACAGAGCAATCCTGGAAAGAGAAATAGCAACAACTCAGTTATCTCTTGCAGAGCAGGATAGACGCTTTGAGATTGCAAGAGATGTCAATGATTTACTACTTGAACAAGTTAGTGCGACTCTGACTTCAGCTGAAGCTGGTATGTATGCGGCAAAATCAGATCCAACTGTTGCACCTAGAATCTTGGAAAACATTTTCGAAGGTGTGAAGAAAGCTCATGCTGAAACCAGACGCCTGAGCGATCTACTTGGTCTACAGGATGTGAAAGCACTAGCGCTACCAGGACTTAGAGATCTTCCAAAGATATTTGTCAGTTACCGTGAGTTTGGTTATGGAGTGAACTATCGACTAACCGGTGAGCCGCTAAGTCTTGATGACGGTGCAGAACTCGTTCTCTACAGAATTGTTTTCGACTCACTGGAGAACATCAGGCAACACACTCCTCAGGGGACGGAAGTCGATATTGATTTCATCTGGCAGGGAGATGCCATGCAGGTGGTTATCAAAGACAACGGTGAAGAAACTAGAAACCGTTTAGAGCAGGCAATCTCTGGATATACCGCTCAAGAAGACCATCGAGCGCTGGTTGAAAGACCAACCGGAGCAAACCTCAATGCTCTTCAGGAAAGAGCTGCTCTTTACGAAGGTGCTATCGAGTTTGGCAAAGTTCCAGGTGTTGGATTCACAGTATCTGCTGCATTTCCAAACATTGCTAAGTATCGGAAAGCAACTAACTAAGTGGCAGCAGATATAAGAGTTGCTCTAGTTGGGGGATCAGATGCTTTGAGATCTTCTAGAAGAGAAATTCTCTCAACTGCAGAGCACATCAAAGTGATTCACGATTCTGATGGCTTTGGGTTGAACCCAGCGGATTTAATAGAAATAAACTTTGATGTTGCAGTAATTGAACTTCGGTTAGAAGGTCAATCAGCGCTTCAATACATCAGAACTATGTTCGTGCTTGCCAAGATCTCCAAGCGAAGCTTTGGTCGAATACTTATTGCAACTCAGTTCAGTGAAGAGAAACTCAGGCTTGAAGCGATTCAGGCTGGAGCTGTTGATGCAGTGTTTGTTAGCGATGGAATGCAGTCGCTGATATCAAAGATTGAGCTTTGTGCAGATGAATTAGCAGATTACGCAATGCGAGAGTTGCTACCATCACTACCAAAGCCTGAGTTGTCACAAGAGGAGTACCAACAGGTGGCTGTTGCACTGGATACTTTAGATGAAAAAGAAGCCAAGGTGCTCAGGGGTTTCTGTGAGCTAAAGACGGATTCTCAAATTTCCAGTGCTGTCCACGTTCCAAAACTAAAGGTACGTCAGACGCTAGCCAAGGTTCAGAACCTATTGTTGTTAGACACCAGATCGCAGCTTCTTTTGAAGATGTTCAGCCTTGGTGCTTTAGCCCTCTAGTTTGTCTTGCCCTGGTAGCCAACTCTGGTCAGGGATACCCCAACCACGCTCTTTGATGATCTCGGCGACATCAGACTTGTGAGGTTCTGCAAGGCGGTCAACATAAAGTGTCCCATCTAAGTGATCGAATTCATGTTGGAAGATTCTGGCAAACCAACCTTCAGCTTCGATGTGAACTGGGTTCTGTTCGAGATCAACACCACGTAGAACGCCATGTTCTGCCCTCTTGAGCGGGAAACGCTCACCAGGCACACTTAGACAGCCTTCGCTCTCAGATTCCCAGTCAGCTTCACCTGTTGGTGTTTCAGAGAGTTCAAGGGTCGGGTTGATAACCACACCACGCTGTGGGGTGCCATCTTCGGCATCCCAGTCGTAGACGAATACTCTCAGCCCAACGCCTACCTGCGGGGCTGCTAGGCCAACTCCCGGGGCTTCGTCCATGGTCTCAAACATGTCTGAAACCAGGTCTCTGAGCTCTTGATTGAACTCTGTAACCTCTTGGGCTTTGGTGTGTAATACGGGATTACCGGTAATCACTATGGGTCTGATGGGCATTACTCAAATTTACCCTAAAGGTTAATCAGGCTCTGCTTCACTAGGCTTAGAGCAAGACAAGAACAGGTGGGGAAGCCTTGAAGGTAATAGCGATTGGTTTGGCACTGCTTTCAGCAGTCGCACTCGCTATCGGGGCTCAATTACAAAACGATGCTGTTGGCATTCAGAAGAAGGCTGCGCTTTCTGGAAGATCCCACGTTAGTTTTAGGCAGCTTTTAGATCTTCTGAAGCACCCTAGGTGGGTTACCGGTTTAGCCATTTCCGCTTTTGCTCTTGTCCTCCAATTCACTGCCCTGTTGCTAGCTCCGCTTATCTTGGTGCAACCGATCGGAGCAATCGCTCTTGTAATTACTTCCATCCTGAATGCCAAAATTACGAAAACAAAACTGAATCAAGCATCGGTCTATGCAATTGCTCTCTGTACAGCAGGGCTTGGTGCTTTCGTAGTCTTGGCCCACCAGGTAGCAGTTGAACCAGAGATTGACGACAATAATCTGCTTCTAATCCTTGGGTTAGCCATCTCACTGATTGCAATCTTCAGTTACATCTTCTTCAGCGGAGCAAGCAAATTCCGTCCTCTGACATTCATCATTGGTGCTGGTGTGCTTTACGGTTTCGTGGCAACCCTAACCAAGGTGGTTGTCAAAAGACTCTTCTACCAAGATGGATTCAACCGAATGGTGACGGGCAACATCGAATGGGCAACTGATTCGCTAACAGTGCTAGCTCTATTGAGCATGTTGGCAGCTGCGTTCCTTGGTGGTTGGTTTGTTCAAAACGCCTATGCCTCAGGTCCGCCAGATCTGGTTATTGCAGGCCTTACCGTAATTGACCCACTAATTGCAGTGAGCATCGGTGTAATCATCTTGAACGAGGCTATGAACGCGCCATTGCCCATCATGCTTGGCTTCTTAGGCTCTGGAGCTATGGCGGTTATGGGTGTTTATCTGCTCTCTAAAGTGCATCCCCAGGTGAGTGCAACAGCCTCAAATTAGCACCTATCGGGTAAACTTGCCTTGCGGTCAGATTGACCCCCATTTTGAATTTATGTCAACACAAAAGACAGGTTTTAGCCTTGGCTGAATCGATTAGACATCCAGGAGAACCACTTAGGGTTCTTATTGCCTCCGATACATTTCCACCGGATATCAACGGTGCTGCTCGCTTCACCGAACGTCTAGCAGGGGGATTAGTTAGAAATGGCAATAACGTTCACGTCATTGCCCCCGCCATCGATAAGAACTATGGAACTTTCACTGAAACCCACGATGGCGTTCAAATGACTGTTCACCGAATTAGATCTCGTAAGTTAATCATTCACAAGACCCTTAGATTTGTTCCTCCGCTAACTCTGAAGAAGAAAATCGATCCGATTCTGGATAGCTTCCAACCAGATGCCATTCACTCGCAGTCACACATTGTCCTTGGAAGAGTGCTAGCTAAGAGTGGTCACGAAAGAGGAATTAACCTCATTGCCACCAACCACCTCATGCCTGAAAATCTGCTTCGCTACCTGCCACTACCTAAATTCTTAGAGAAGCGCTTCATGGCGGCACTCTGGAAGGACAGTGGTCGAGTGCTATCTAGATTTGACCAGGTGACCACTCCAACCAGAAGAGCGGCCCAATTACTTGAACAATCTGCTGGCATTGAAAAGGTATTGGCGATTAGCTGTGGAATTGATGCAACTAAGTTCACCAACAACACTCCAACCACAAACAAGCCTTTTAGAGTTCTGTTCCTTGGACGTTTGGACTGGGAGAAGCACATCCACAATCTGCTCAGAGCAGTAGCAAAATTCCCCAAAGAGATTGATTTCCATGTTGAGATTGCTGGAGATGGCAACCAGAGAAAATACCTAGGTGATCTAGCATCAGAGCTTGGTATCGCTGGCCGGGTCACATTCTCAGGACACATCACCGAAGAAGAACTTCCTCTTGCCTACGAAAAGGCAACTGTATTTGCTATGCCATCCATTGCAGAACTGCAATCAATCGCAACCATGGAAGCTATGGCCTCAGGAAGACCGGTGGTTGCAGCAAATGCAATGGCTCTTCCACACCTAGTTCACAACGGTGACAACGGCTATTTATTTGAGCCAGATGACGTTGATGATTTCAGCAATGCACTCCTAAAGATTGCAACTGCAAATCAGAAGGAACTTGATCGTCTTTCAGAGAACTCCCTGCACCTCATTCAGTCCCATGACATTAAGCGCACCTTAGCTATCTTCGAAGGCCTATACAGATCTGAAGAAGGTTCTAAACGCGAGACCGATGACAACATGCCTGAATACATGAAACCGATTGGTCGTTTGAGCGTTGCGGTGAGAAGAGCTGAACTTAGGATGCGTAAGCAAACGCTTTTAGCCTTAGGCAAGATTTCAGACCTAGGGGATGAGATCAAGGATGGTCTGGAAGAGCTTAGAGACGATGTGAAGCGTCAAGCTAAGAAGGTTGACAAGCAAGTGCGCAAGGGTGTCAAGAAGACCGTCACTAGGGCCAAGAAGGCCATCAAGCGCATGGAAGAATAGAAACACACGGGGTGTTAGCTCAGCCGGTTAGAGCAGCGGACTCATAATCCGTCGGTCGCGGGTTCAAGTCCCGCACACCCCACCAGAACTAAAGAACGCTGCAAGGGTTACTTGCAGCGTTCTGTTCGTTTAGAAGGCTCTAACTGGTCTTACGGGCTGAGTTGAAGTCGAAGTCAACTGTCTGCTGCTCAAGCCATCGAGGCCGACTGTATTTTCATATCTAGCATCGCCGTAGTGGGTGTGGACACCTATATATTGGTTAGACAACCAATAGCGAGTGAAGTAATTCAGATTCCACGCACCGGTCAGTCTTCCGGCGATGTATGCGTTCTTAACGGCATCCATTTCCTCTCTGTTTGGAAGATACCAATCATCGAGTTCTACACCCTTGTAGCTCGAAACGTAAGCTAGGGCTGCGGTAACCGCACATGGATTAGTAGCGTATGTTCCAACAGAGTCAACTACCGCATAGCTGTTGTATTCACCTCTACCTAAGATCGTGGCATTTGATGCGACCAGCGCATCTCTACCCGCGCTGCCTTGCCCGGTACCATAAAGAGCGAATGTTGGGTCTGCTGAACCACCAAACCATGAATTAGTGGCTGCTTCTAGGTAATGACAAGTGTCAGTGGTTGTAGGACCACATAGGAACCCGGCTTCATTCACGTGGACAACTTTTCCTCCACCAGGACCGATGTC
>JBBAML010000011.1:22262-35449 GCA_040402515.1 Rhodoluna sp. | reverse complement strand
AGTGGTTTGGTTAGGGTTTATCAGGTTGGTGTTTTCTATCCTGATGTTGCGGATGCTGGCTTGAAGACTTTCACTGTTGATGGTGTTTCTGTTGCTGATGGTGATGTTGTTGATCTTGTTGAGGGCACAACTGGTGTGATTGTTGTCGCTGAGAGTACTTATGGTGGCGAGGTCGCTATCGAGGGTGGAACTGATCTTCAACCTGGTGAAAATAGTTTGGTTGTTTCAGTTACCTCACTAGATGGTGAAAACACAGCAGAATACACAGTCACATTAAACGTCGCCCTCAGTTCCGACACCAGCTTGGCCTCCTTTACCGTGAATGGCACAGCCGTTGTTGACAATGGTGTTGTAAACCTCGACCCCTACACAACCGAAGTGGAAGTAGTCGTTGAACCCACAATTGCTGAAGCTACTTTTGAAATAGAAGGTGGCGTAGATCTCCAGCCTGGTCCGAACGCTCTTGTTGTCACAGTGACCGCGGTAAACGGTGAAACCACAAGAACATACACAGTTAATTTGAATGTTCTCTTGGGTGATGATGTTGAACTAGCAACCTTCCAGATCAATGGCGAAGATGTATCTGATGGTGACTCGGTCACTTTGGAATATGGTTCTGAATCAGCAGAGATTACTGCAGAACCAGTTAGAGCATCCACTACAGCCGAGGTAACAGGCGCAGACGCTTTGGTCACGGGCCGAAACGTTGTAAAGGTTCTTGTTACTGCGGAAGACGGAAACTACCGCACCTATCGTTTGATAGTCATAGTGTCTGAAAACACTGACACGACTTTGGAGTCTTTCACTATTGGTGGCCAGGACGCTACTGGTGGCGATGTTACTTTGCCTGCGGGTTCTCGAGCTGCTGCTGTGAGTGTTGTAACTACTGATCCGTTTGCAACTTTCACAGTAGAGGGAAACGCCGAACTTCAAACTGGTGAGAACACTGTTACGGTAACTGTTACTGCTGCTGATGGTGAGACTACTGCTGAGTATGTGGTTCTAGTTACTGTTGAGGAGACAGTGATTGGCAACGAAGTTGGAGTTAACTCCATTACCGTAGCCGGCCAAGATGGATTAGCAGGAAGCATTGAAGTTGGGGTTGGGACAAGAGCGGTACGTGTAATCGTTGAAACAACTGATCCGTTTGCTTCGTTTACCGTTGACGGAAACACCGATCTTCAGCCAGGTGAAAATACAGTAACTATCACTGTTACTGCTGCTGATGGTGAGACCACAGCTGAATATGTTGTGACTGTCATTATCCCTGAACTATCTGATGACACCAGCACTGAGCTACTAACTGTGAACGGTCTTGAAGTAGCCGATGGGGACTCAATTGATTTGGCGTCAGGCACTTCACGCGTGAGTGTCAAGGTTGTGACTACTGACCCTCTTGCTAACTTCGTCATTTCTGGAGATGGAAGAAAAGTAGGCTCACCACTTCAGGAAGGTGAAAACTCATTAGTTATTACGGTGTTCGCCCAAAATGGTGATAGCGCAGACACAACTATCACTCTGAATGTTCTAGTGCTCAGCACGAACACAGATCTAGCCGAAGAAGAACCGTTAATGGTGAACGGTGAAGTAGTCGACATCGAGCTTCTTGATCAAGCAACTGGCTACCTAGACCTTCCGCTCAATACAACCCGAATTAGTGTCGGGGTGAAGGCCGCAGACCCAGGGGCCGACGTTTTCGTAAACGATAAGACTGTTTGGCCTACACTTGCTAGACAGTTCAGCGTTGAGAAGGGTGTAAACCTAATATCTATTGAGATTGTTCCGCCAGCTGGTGACAATTTCGCTAAGACTTATGTGCTGAAGGTATATGTTGGCGGTGCGGATGCGACCTTGAAGAGCGCGAAGGTTAACAACACAGCTGTGACATTCAATTCTGAAAATTCAGCAGTCCTCACTGGTGAACTTGCGAATGGAACTACGTCGGTGAACATCTTTGCCGAACCTACAGTTGCACTCAAGACAGGCAACACACCTGGAACAAGAATCGAGTTTGATCCAGCTGCTTCGACAACAACTACTGCCAACACTTACAAGGTATCGGACCTAGTTACTGGTGAGAACACAGTCACCATAACAGTCACACCTGGTGATGAAAACATGGAGCCTGGCGTCTACACCATCACTATCAATGTTGCTAGATCCAGCGATAAGCGATTGAAGACACTATTGATCAACGGATCTCCAGCAGCACCTGGGTCAACTATTCTTCTTCCGGTAGAGACAGATGCTGTTGAAACTGAAGTTGAAACCGAAAGCGAATTTGCAACCTACGAGGTAACTGGCCTTGACGAAATCTTGCCAGGTGTCAACACAGCTGTTATTACAGTTATGGCCGAAGACGAAACAACTCAGGAATACAAGGTCACGCTGATTGTTCCTAAAGCAGTGGACACAATTGTTGTCACCTTCCCTAAGGTCGGTGTGCTGACAGTTGATGCGAAGACCAACAAGCCTGGTAACACAATCATCACCAACGAGATAAAGAAGATCGGCGCTTCAACTGTGGTCAAGGTTGTCATCACTAATAACTTCCTGATTGCTAAGGATAAGCCGACTGCCGGTCCTGCTCGTGCAGCTGCAGTACAGAAGTACCTTCAGTCACTGACCACAAAGGGAATCAAGACAGCTGCATACTCAACAGTCGCTGGCGCTAAGACCCAAAAGGGTACAACAGTAACTATTTACTACTACTAGTCCTTGTATTTGAAGTAGACCTTCACTGAATCTGAATTACCTGTATTTGTTACTACCTTCTTCAAAGCAGATACCGTAATGCCTGCCATTTTGAGGTTGTTTGAAAGTAGTTCAGCTCGCTTCGAGAGCAGAATCCGAGCGCTAGTAAGCGACATGTTTTTGGGTTTGGCCATTGTCATTGTCATGTTTAAGTCAACTGCCTCGGCTAACTTGGCTTTGGTTTGAGCCACTTTTGTCAATGACGCCTTAGGCATCTTCAAACTGCCGGAAAAGTAAGAAAAAGTGCTAATGGCTGTTCTGTTAGTCAACCTATATAAAGCGACCTCGTGGTTAGCTACATGCAAACCATTGCTAGAAGTTACTTGAACTTCGGTGATGTTCAAACCTGGGCTGAGGTCCTCCACGACAAGAGTTTCACCAGTTGCGTAAGTTTGGAACGGGACAGCTATTAGTTCAACGCTGTCTGAATATGGCTGCACTTGAATAACCTCTGAGGCGGGGTAGAGAGCACCATCAACTGAAACTTTACTTATCCCGGTGTCCCAGGAACGAACGCGGCTAGAGAGCGATGTGTATTGATTCCTAATGTTCCAAATTGTGCCTTGCTGATTCGATGACGCGGCGTCTATACCTGGACCCCAAGGATCAGCGGCTATGTCCTTACGGATAGCCATGCCAACATAGATTGCCATTGCATCTAAGCGAAGAGAATTTGCGACTCTTGCCACATCAGCCATGGACTGTAAATACATCTCTTTACAGGCTTCCGAAGCTTGGCAGCGTTGGAACATTAGAGTTCCTGAACCAAAGTAATCCATTCCGCCATTCCAGGTTTGATCCACACCCCAGGGCATCATGTGGGCATAACCATTTTCATCAAAGGTTATGTAGTAGTTGTTGCGGTTGTATGGGTAGCCATCCCAATGGCCCACATAAGCTTCCGTGGCTATGTCTAGAGTTATCTCTTTCATGTTGGCGATTTGAGTGATTTCATCCCACCACTGTTCACCACTGTATTGGGTCATTATGTCTAAGAATCTGGTCAAATCTTGACGATTAGTTTCGGACCCATCTTCAACTTGAAAGTAAGGTTCATAACCTGAATAAAGATCTGGGAAGTTTGGAACCCCACCTTTGTATAGGTGCTTGTTTTCCAATCCCCAACGCTTCAGCATCGTTGTGTCCACAGTCTCAACGTTTAGATGAAGACCATAGTTCCTACCGTTTAAGGTGACATTGGCATAGCCAACTCTTGGAGTTGGAACTCCAACTCCTCGGAAGAGCCGGTAGGTGATGGCTTCGTGGATGTAACTTGCGTCTTGAACCATGTTGTTGAGAGTGAACTTGGTTATTCCAAATAGCTTCTGCCTCTTCACAAAGGCATCCATCTTGATTTTGAAGCCTGCCTTGCCATACACGTCTCGCCAAGAGCCCCAGGCACCTTTTAGATGGACTCCTACGGTGTATGGGCCATAAACCTTGTTATCCATGGTGAAACTCATGACAGTTTCCAACCATGGCCCCTCATACTCCCAGTTGACATGCTCAGAGGTGAGGAGATTAAAGTTCTCGTCAGACATCTCCATCTTAAAGTTATTTACTTTGAGTGGATCAAAGACAACCGCCGCTGCATCATTGCCTTCAACGTATGAAGGGGTTTGAGCAGCTGATGCTGGACTCAGCAAACTACCAGACAGAAGCAAGATACTACTTATACCGATCTTGGTAAGCAGTTGTTTAGGTAGCATGTCTCGAGCCTAGCCAACTTGCTGGAATAGGCTAGTCACAATAATGGAAATAGCGGGAGTATGCGTAGGGTAAAAGCGTTAGCCTCAATGGCTTTGATATCCAGTGCAGTTCTGGTTATGTCGCCATCTGTGGCTCAAGCGGATAGTTGTCTGCCAGCTCCTGCTCTGGCTAGCGCTCCTTCGAGCACCTCTTTGAGTCTTGGTTCAGGGGTTACAGCCAAGAGTTGGACCTGGGCTCCGGGTTACCAAGCTGAGAATGCTTCTCTATCTCCTCTTGGAACTAAAGTCTCCGTAGTTGAAGGTAATCTTCGTTCAATAGACTTCGGGGTTCTCCATGAGGGAATCCCAACAGTGAAGACCTTGAAGAGCTTGTCTGAGGCTAATCCCAGAGCCTTAGCTTCCATTAACGGTGACTACTTTGACTTTGACTCCAACATTCCTTGGAACGCCATGATTGAAGCTGGAACTCTTACCTACTCACCGTCAGGTCAATCTGGAGTTATCGGCATGGCTCAAAGGAAAGTGATTCCTGCAAGAGGGTACCGAACCACAGGAGTATTGACTGTTGCTACAAAGAAATTTGCAGTAACTGGAGTAAATCAACTAAGCCCTGGCGCTGAATCCATGGTGGTTTACTTACCTAACTCCTATAGACCGGTTCCACCTAAGGGAGATGCAACCGTTCTAATTAAGAATGGAAAGATTTACCGGGTTTACCCAAAAGGTGCTGCTATCAATGTCAGAACTGGAACTGTCATTCAAGCCAGAGGCGCCATTGCTAAAGTCCTTGGTCGTCTAAAGCTAACTACAAAGATCAAGTTGGTTCTTGATAATCCACCTGAGTATGAAACTCGAATGGCAGCAGACAAACTGAAAACGGTTGGGAGCATAGCCAGCTTCTCAACCACCATGTCCTTCGACGCTGTTAACTACAAAACAGTTAGCGCTAACGGTGCGACAGTTTTTGATTCAAGTTTCACTAACCAGCCGACTAAAGCAAGAACAACTTTGCGTATTGCTAAAGATGATTTTGGTCGTCAGGTGATTAAGAACGTATATGTTTCAGGAATTGGCATCACACCTGCATCAGGTGAAATAGTGGTTCAAGCAAATGGAAACGCAGCCACTCTGGCCAGAAGGTTCAGAGCAGGTGACGTGGTGACAGTCAAATACACCTATCAAGCTGACGCCAAGACAACATACATATCAGCGGCTGGGCGAGGACCTCGTTTAGTGCAAAACTCTAAGTTCACTTGGATCTGTTCGCAACACAGTAAAGAGTTCAGACCTAGAACTGCAATTGGCTGGGATCAAGATGGCAAAGTTTGGCTGATAACTTCAAGCAGAGGCCAGGATGCCATCGACTTTGGCTATCGTCAGGGTGGTTCAACAGCTGACCAAATCGGCCACTGGCTGCAAAGCCTTGGAGCCACCGATGCCATCCTGTTGGATGGCGGAGGTTCAACCACAATGGTGATTAAGAACCCAGCGGCCTCTTGGCAGCGCTTCGACATACCTGATTCTGGGTGGTATCGAGAACTTGCTAGCGGATATGGTTTCCTAACCAAAGACTGATGCCTTTAGGCTTATCTACGGAGGGCAAAGTGTCTAATCGTGTATTGAGTTTCAGAGCGGCGTTGCTGCTAATAATTGCTTCTGCAGTCATTATTTGGCCCATTAGCTATTGGTTACCGCTTCCTAACTATCTCGCTGTTCTAAGTACGAGTGAGTATGCGCAATTCGCAACCACTCTCCGAGGCATAGTTATCGTATACATCTTGTTCTTTGTGATGAATATTGTCTCTGCAGTACTTGCTTTCACCCGTTTGGATTACCGAATCAGAGCGACATTGTTAGCCATCCCAACGCTTGCGCTGGTGACAGCCCCGCTTCTATTGATCATTCCAAATGCTCAGCATTTCACTGACCGTGGTTACTTCACCGTTCTTCAAGCTATCTACAGATTGCTTCGCTTTACAACACCTCAATTACTTGTGACCGTTCTTGTTGTCACGATCCTGTGTTTCGCACTAAACGTATTTGCTTTGGTTTTAATGTTTAGAGACAAGTCTGAGGCTATTGATGAGATGCCCAAGGAAATCAGAAAGGCATATATTGCGCTGGCTAGCATTCTCTCTTTAGCAACTATGGTTTCACTTGTCTCTGGTGCCACCGCAGCGCAGAATAGAGAATTGGACCGCCAGGCTTGCGCAAAGTATGCAGCCCTTCCTGTCCCTGAGACTGATGAGGGAGTTCCAGTATTTCTATCTGATGTTCAGCTTTACGGTGAAGCTGCTGGAACAGACCAAGTTAAAACTCCGATGGTTACTTTTGCAGAGAAATCTAGGCAGTATTACAGTCTCTATTACTCAGATGAAGAAACCAATGTTGATCTGGATGCTCTACTGGTTGAGGTAAAAGCTGCTAAAGATCAGATTGCACAGGTTTGCACGGAATACAGCGTCGACTAAAAGCGCTATTTGATTCCTGCTTCAGCTAGGGATTTTTTGACCTTAGTTTGCTGAACACCAATGAACCTTACGCTGCGCGCTTGTTCGTTACGTATTTGGGTCAGCAGGCTCGGGTTTGACTTGAACTGAGCCACTAGGGTTGGGTCAATCACCTTTGCAGTCTTGGTCATCATGTCTCCCAGCTTCATGCTGGTGGCTTTTGCAGATACTGCTTTTAGTTTTAGCAAATACTGTGTCCGACAAGGCTTGTAGTTGATGCACTTTACATACAGCATTCCGCGCTTTAGGTTCTTTGCCCAAGGCTGATCTGCTCGCTCGGAAAGTAGGGGGTAGAAAAAAGTATCTCCAGCAGCAGGAGTTTGTCTGTTCTCGCCGAAAGTTTGGTCTAGGCCCCAAGGGATGAAAGTGAACTTGTTTTTAGTACTACTTCTCAAGTAGTAGTTGTTGATGTCTGGACCAGAGTATCCATCCCAGTGACCTAAGAAACTCTCAACAGCAAATGTTGTAATAAGAGTGTCTCTATCAAAATACTCATTCATGCGCTCGTACCAGATTGCCTGATCAGTTTCATTGGCTGCATCGATTAGTTCGCCAAGATCAAATTTGTTCGGAGTAACTTTCCAGCCGTAGTCAGTTAGGAAAGCACCGGTTTGTTCTAACCCGTCATCATTGCCAACCTTGAAATCCTTCATGGCCACACCTTCATAGACATGCTGAGTGATGTCTCTGAAGCGCTTAGCCATAAAGATTTGATCTGGCTGTTCGATGTTTACATACAACCCTTTGCTCACACCGTTGACCATGACTTTAGCCCAACCGGTCTTTGAAGCAGGAACTTTCATTGCGCTAAACAAGGCATACGCACCAAACTCATGAAGCTTGCTGGTGTCTTGGGTCATTGCATTGAGGGTCATTCTGCGAAGGCCTAGGTAACCTTGGCCCGCAGCATCTTTCTTGAACCTGATCTTGAAAGAAGGGGTTGCTCTCAGCGCAGACATCGAGGTGCTTCCCTTTAGCTTTACATTCACATCCAATAACGGACTCGAAGCCGTGGTGGAAACAATCTTTACCTGGCCTGGAACATAGGTCCTGAAGGTTTGAGGGTCGTTCAGGGCAGTTACTGATTCTGCCGGCAGAGTTAGCTCAACTCTGAGGACTTTGGCGGGGTTATAGATATCAGCCAAGGTGAGAGTAGTGGCGGCAGAAGCAGGGCTCACGCCTAGCGCAGTTGCTAGTAATGCCCAGGTAATAAAGTGGGCAATAAACCTTGGATAGTCCGCCAATTTCTTCATTTGGGCTAGTCTAACTTTGTGACTCCTATTGATTACCCAACCCTTCTGGCAACTCTCAGCATTGACCTAGTTCTGCTATACCTAGTGGCCTATGTCTTCTTCTACAGACGCCATGGCCGCAGAGATGTATTCGTTGCCATCTCGCTTATCAACATAACGCTGTATGTATTGGGTGGAGCACTTGGAACTTTCACCATCTCACTGGGTCTGGGATTTGCTTTGTTCAGCGTTATCTCAATCTTTAGGCTTCGTTCGGAGACATTGGGCTGGAACGAAATCGTCTATCTGCTGGCAGCACTCGCTATTGGGCTTACCCTCGGCCTTCCTGCCAATGACATTCCAGTGCAGACCATTTACGCATCAATCCTTGCAGCAGCGGTCTTCGTAGTGGATCACCCTAGAATCCTGAAGCCAAAGAATGTCCAGAAGTTCTCCCTCTCAACTGACTATGTTGAGATTGACTCTGAGAGGTTAAAGAGCCGAGTCGAAGAGCAGCTTGGCCATTCCGTAAGTTCTATTAGAGTTCGTGCAGTCACTACCAATCCTCAGACCATGAAGATAGACGTGGAAGCTTAATGTCTCCCAAGCCAGCTAAACGGTTTGAGTATTCCCAGCACCCTCACATTGAAGCTAGGAAGGCTCAAGATCCATCTCAAGAAGATGACTTTGATTCAAAACCTAAGAAGCTAAATGACCGAATTGGTTTTGCTATCACAAAGAGTGTCGGAACAATGTGGGCTGCATACATATTTGTCGCTCTCACATTGGTTAGCCTTCCAGCCGTAATAGTCTCTGGGGACCCAGTTTTGATTATTGCTTGGATAGCCCAGACCTTCCTGCAGCTTGTCCTGCTACCGGTCATCATCGTGGGGCAAAACATTCAAGCAGCCGCTGCTGAGAAGAGAGCGATTCTGACTTACCAGGATGCAGCAGCTGTTCTAGAGGAAGCTATAAAGATTCAGAAGCATCTAGATCACCAAGATGAATACTTAGAGCATGTCTTGGATCGTTTAGAAAAGCTTGAAGCTAAAAAGCCTGAATCAAAGTAATGCGTTTAGTAATAGCCGATTGCTCGGTCGACTACGCTGGTCGACTCACTGCTCATCTTCCTAGAGCTAGAAGATTGCTCATGCTAAAAGGTGACGGCAGTATTCTGATTCACTCAGAGACAGGTTCTTATAAACCACTGAACTGGATGAATCCACCTTGTAATTTCTCGATTCACGAGCCAGAAGAAGAACACCTAAGCGATGGGGTTATTTCAAGGTGGAGAGTTAGCCAGGTAAAAACAGCAGATATTCTTTGGATTCAGATTTACGAGATTCACCTAGATGTTGATCACGAACTTGGAAAAGACCCAGGGCTTATCAAAGATGGCGTTGAAGCTCACCTGCAGGAACTCCTTGCTGCACAAATAGACCTCATTGGTGACGGAGCACAACTCATTCGACGTGAATACATGACCCCGATAGGTCCAGTGGATATCTTGGCTAAAGACGCATCGGGACAAACGGTGGCGATTGAGATTAAGCGCAGAGGTGAGATTGACGGTGTTGAACAACTAACCAGGTATCTAGAGCTACTCAACCGAGATGCGGCTATCGCTCCGGTAAGGGGTATCTTTGCGGCCCAAGAGATTAAGCCTCAAGCCATCACCTTGGCTACGGACCGAGGGATCTCCTGTCTTATCTTGGACTATGAGGCAATGCGTTTAGATTCCTTTGATCCGGACTCGCTATTTGGCTAGAAGGTATCTTATGGGGGATAGATTTGAACTACGAAGGCGTAAGGAGAAATGGTGAGTCTAGAGGACCGTAAAGTTTGGCGAGGTTTCGCTAGCGATAACTATGCAGGGGTTCACCCAGAACTATTTGAAGCCATGATGGCTGTCAACGAAGGCCACGAAAAAGCTTATGGAGATGACTTTGTCACTGGAGAGCTAAAGAGCATCTTCAAGGAACACTTTGGTTCAGCAGCAGAGGTATTTCCGGTATTCAATGGCACCGGTGCAAACGTAGTTGCGCTCTCATCAGTATTGGATCGCTGGGAAGCTGTTATTTGTGCTGAGACTGCTCACATCAACTCCGATGAAGGAGGAGCACCTGAGAAGATGGCAGGCATTAAGCTCTGGACCATTCCAACTCCTGATGGAAAACTTACCCCTGAACTTATCAAGCCACACTTGTTTGACATAGGCTCTGTCCACAGAGCTCAGGTAGCGGCAATCAGCATTACCCAAACAACCGAACTAGGAACTCTCTATTCGGTTGCAGAAGTGAAAGCACTGGCTGACTTTGCTCATGAGAATAACCTTGTTCTTCATATGGATGGAGCAAGACTTTCTAATGCGGCTGCTGCACTCGATGTTAGCTTCAAGGCATTCACAACCGATGCAGGTGTTGACTTAGTGAGCTTTGGCGGAACAAAGATAGGCGCCCTCGCAGCAGAGGCTGTTGTAGTGCTGAACTCTGAGAGAGTGGCTAAGGCAATTCCTTTCCTAAGAAAAACATCAATGCAGTTGCCCAGCAAGATGCGCTTCGTCAGCGTCCAGCTAATAGCTCTTCTAGAAAACGATCTTGCGATCAGAAGTGCTCGTCACGCCAATGCCATGGCTAAAGCGCTTGATGCCGGTGTTCGTGAATTAGCTGAACTTAGCGCTGGCAGAGTAAGTGTCCCAAACCCAACTCAGGCTAACGCTGTGTTTCCAGTTCTACCTGGAGAGATTATCGAGAGCCTGCAGGAGCAGTATTGGTTCTACGTTTGGGATCACAGAATTGGTCAGGTTCGTTGGATGTGTGCTTGGGATACCAAGCCGGAGGATGTTCAGGGATTACTTGATGCTTTGAGGAGTGCTCTCAAGGTTTAGGCTTAGAGTATGCAACCAAACAAAATCGCGATTACTGCTGCCCCCATTGCTCCTGTTCTAGCTGAACGCTGGAGCCCTAGATCTTTCAACAAAGATTACCTGCTGACCCAGCACGAGGCTCTTTCAATTCTTGAGGCTGGGCGCTGGGCGCCATCAGCCAACAACCTGCAACCATGGCGCTTCGCATACATCAGCAAGACTGATGAACTGCACCAGGCAATATGTGAGAAGGGCCTGACTGGCTTCAACCAGTCTTGGGCACCTAACGCCTCAGCTTTGATTGTGATTGCAGTGAAGATCAACACCGCAGATGGCAAAGAGAACACCGGTAGAAAATACGATGCCGGCCTAGCCGCTTCGATGATGGTTGTCCAAGCTCAGGAGCTTGGCCTACACACTCACCACATTGGTGGTTTGGTTCGAGAAGAAATTATTGAACTACTAAAACTTGATGAGAGCTACGAAGTCTTGACTGTTATCGCAGTTGGAAAGGTAGCACCAGCTGAAGAGCTTGAGGGACCTGCCTTTGAGCGTGAGGTTGCCCCACGAGTGAGGCTAGAGCTTGATGAAATTATGCTCTACGGAAAGCCGTAGTTGCTTAGTTCAATAGCTCCGGTATTAAAAACTTCCATCAGCGATCAGATAGTTGACTGGTTCCCTTCCCTTGGAACGAATCTCTTCTACCTAGCTGTCTGGGGTTTGGTTTTTGCAGGTACCGGATTACTTATTGGTGCGTTCATTCCGTTCATAACCGGTGACTCTTTAGTTTTTGCTGCAGGGCTTGTTGCTGCCTCTTCAATTACTGGAGTGAACATCTGGGTGATGGCAACCGGCGTTGGTATTGCTGCCTGGTTAGGTGATCAGGTTGGATACACCCTAGGCCGTCACTACGGCAGACCTTATTTAGATAAACGTAAAGGTCGATGGATTAAGACTGGAATTCAAAAGAGTGAATCACTGTTCTTAGCTTGGGGTTGGTGGGCTGTTGTGATATCTAGATTCATGCCTTGGGCTCGAGTCTTTGTTCCTGTAATTGCAGGCATATCAAAAATGAATTACTACAAATTCTTTAGCGCTAACTTTGTTGGCGCAGCTGCTTGGGGAGTTGGCTTAACTCTCTGTGGTTATTACTCTGCTTCTATTCCTGCAGTCAAGGATGCTTCATACCTAATTGCAGCGTTCTTTATTACTGCCAGCTTGATTGCTGGTCTTCGAGTTTGGCTAATTAACCGGAGGACTGCTTAGGCCGTAGTCTGCAAGCGTTGGAGATTTCTCTCTGGCGATGAAATCAAGTTCTTGAGCAGCCCAGATGTCAAAGTATTGGTCAAAGGTGTTGCCATCTCTTTCTTGCCAACGTCTTCTTCTAGTTTCTTCATCGACTTCTAACCAGATACTTATGTTTGCAACTGTGCTGGTGTATTGATTTAGAGAACCGCAACCTTCAACAATCAATGGTGTTCCACCAGAGAACTCTCGCCAGCGCACACGTTGTTCTAGTTCCCAGTTGTATTCTTGCCAGCTGGAACTCTTCTTAGTCAGAAAAGGGTTGAGGATTATTCGCTGTAGATAGTCTGCTCCTAGAGCAAGGCCCTGCCAGCCTTCATAGAGGTCATCCATGTGAATGATTCTGGGCATGGATTCCCCTTGCTTGAAGAGCTCATTCTGCAATTTTGCAGCAAGGGTTGATTTGCCAGATCCAGCTCTACCGTCAATCAGGATGATGGGGGTGACGACCCCGGTATCAACAAGCTCAAGAGTTTGGTTAACCACTCGCTCCATAAGCTCGTCGTAGGGGAGTAGTTCCATACCGAAAGCCTAGTTATTAAATACCTTCGATAAGAACATCTGGGTGAGCATCGAAGCGGTATCCAGAGCCACGGATGGTTCTGACAATGTCCTCATAGCCAGCAATCTTGGCGCGCAGTCTTCTGATATGAACATCGATAGTTCTTCCAAACACTGAAGTGTCATGAACATCGCCCCAGAGCTTCTGGATTAGTTCTTCACGTGAGATGGTTTTACCTTCGTTTTCAACGAGAAGTTGGATTAATGCAAACTCCTTGTATGTTAGGTCTGCATTTGTTCCATCAATGAA
>JBBAML010000011.1:15578-22162 GCA_040402515.1 Rhodoluna sp. | reverse complement strand
TAGAGAGCAAATCCTCTAGCTTCGGTTTCGGTTGTGCTTGTTCTTACGAATGGGTTTGTTGGTGCAATTGTCATTTTGGAAATCCTTAAGGTTGTGTTTGCGAATGGGTTTATTTGAATGCGCAGATTTAGCGCTATTGCTGGGGTGTTGGTGTCTGAACTCGTAGCGGCTAAGCCGACTTATGGGGTGAGTTTTAGCGACACATTCGCATACACATAACAGGGCACATCATTGCCGGGCGTCCAAAGGTCGCCTCCGACATGGTGTTAAGAATTGCGCTGTTAATCATGTCTCATAGATTACGACAGAAAAGTTAATTTCGTCAAGTTAGATTAAATCTTCGGAGTGTTCCTAATCGGCTAAACCGTAGAGACGGTCTCCTGCGTCGCCAAGACCTGGAACTATGTATCCGTGTTCGTTGAGTTTTTCATCTAAAGCTCCAAGCACAATCTGGACGTTTCGCTCGCCAACATGTTCTTGAACGGCGGCTAAACCTTCTGGCGCACCTAGAAGACAAATGCAGGTGACATCGGTAGCTCCACGATCAAAGACATAGTCAATTGAGTCGATAAGAGTTCCACCGGTAGCAAGCATTGGGTCAATGATGAACACCTGACGTCCAGTTAGGTCATCTGGCAGGCGGTTAGCATATGTGTATGGCTGAAGAGTCTCTTCATTCCTCTTTATACCGAGGAAGCCAACTTCGGCTGTTGGAAGGAGTTTTACGATTCCTTCGAGCATTCCAAGACCAGCTCTAAGCACCGGGATGATTATCGGTCTTGGGCGAGAGAGTTTCATACCTTTGGCAACAGTTACCGGGGTCTCAATAGAAACTTCCTCGGTTCTGACCTCTCGGGTAGCCTCATAGGCCAAAAGAGTTACTAACTCTTCGACTAATTGTCGAAAAACAGGAGATGGGGTGCTCTTCTCTCTGAGAACGGTGAGCTTGTGGGTGATCAAAGGGTGATCGGCTACGTGAATGCGCATAGGCTAAATCTAACAACTTTAGAGGTGAGTGATGAGTAAAGACTGGGCTCTATATATGAATGTAGCCCTGGTTGAGGCTGAATTGGCAGTATCAACATCGGGGGATGTCCCAGTTGGTGCAGTGATCGTCTCTGCTTCTGGCGAGATTATAGCTCGAGGCAGGAACCAGAGAGAACTCACAGGAGATCCAACAGCTCATGCCGAGATAGTTGCCATTCGAGAGGCAGCTGAGTTGCTAGGGGATTGGCGTCTAAATGAATACACCTTGGTTGTGTCTTTAGAGCCTTGCGTAATGTGTGCCGGTGCAATTCAGGCAGCTAGATTATCCAGAGTTGTTTTTGGTGCATGGGATGAAAAAGTTGGTGCTTCAGGATCTTTGTATGACTTGGTGAGAGATAAGAGATTGGGTTCTCAGATAGAAGTCATTTCTGGTGTGCTCGGAATTGAATCCAATACACTATTGAAAAATTTTTTTAGTACAAAACGGTAGAAAAAAAAGTTCATGTTCACAACATTTGGTGAACGACAACTGAACGAGATTAACAAAAACTAATTCTTAGCAAGCATTCGATTTACAAACGTCAAACATGTATGTCGGACTACAGCGGTCTCCCTAAACTCAGGTTTGTAGCATTCCATATAACCCATATCTTGAGGACGAAATGTTTAAAAGCAAGAAAACTGCATGGCTAACAATTGTTGCACTGCTAGTACCGACCACAGCTGGTCTATTCGGATCTTCAGCCGCACAAGCTGCTGATGTCCCAACCACTCTTTCAACTTTCACAGTCAACGGAACTGATGTTTTGACTTCAAACTCCCTGAGCCTAGATGTTTCGACTTTGAACGTTAGCGAAACCGGGGTTCTATCTGCAGATGTAGTTGCGACAGCTACTGACACTGCAAACACCACAGTTACCGTTACTGGTGACAGCGGCCTAGTTGTTGGCCCAAACACACTTTCTGTCACAGTTGCAGCTTCTTGGACTGAAACCTCAGCTAACCCTGATTACATTCCAGCTCGCGAAGTCTCTAACCCTAATTACGTTGCGGCTCGCCAAGAACCAAACCCTAACTGGGTAAGCGCTGAGGCCACTCCTGAAGAGCCTGAATTCATCTACTATCTAGCCTCTGGTTCACCTACAATTACCGAACCAGCTGTTGGAGCCGAGTTCATTTATACCCCTCGCACTGCTTCACAGACTTACACCAGGACACTAAACGTCCTAAACAATGACACTTCTTCTGTGATCACCGTTAACGAAGAAGAATTGGTCAACGGAGATGCTACTGAAGTTGACTGGGGAGTAACCTCAGTTCCTGTAGTTGTAGTTCCAACCGACTCAAACTCAAGCGTAAAGATTAATGGAACCGCAGTTCCTCTAGTTTCAGGCGTTGCGACAACTTCCGTAACTGGGCTTGAGACTGGAGACAACTCAATCACTGTTGCTGTCACAGCACCTAACGGTGAAGTTGACGAATCAGTACTGACTGTCACTGTTCTTCCTAACACAGACACTTCCGCTGTAATCACTGTTGATGGCATCATGGCTGATGACGGCGACTCTATTCCTATTGACTATGGAACAACTGACCCAGACATCGCCGTCGAAACTGCTGACGTTGATGCAACATACATTGTTGAAGGTGGATCAGATTTGATCACTGGTGACAACGGTGTTGTTATCTGGGTAACTGCTGCTGATGGCGTTACTTTCCAGAGATACGACCTCAACCTAGTTGTTGCAGCTAACGATGACACAACAGCAACTGTTTACGTCAACGGTGTTGCTTACGACGAGGGTTCAGACATTTCTCTTCCTTACGAGACTTCAAGCGTTACAGTTCTTGTTGAGCTTGGTGATGCTGAGGCTTCTTATGTAGTCGAGGGTGGAACAGAACTTGTTCAGGGTCCAAACGATCTAGTAGTTACTGTTACTGCTGGTGACCAGACCACAACCTTGATTTACGGTTTCAACCTGGTTGTATCTGACCCGGATGTAACTTTGAAGACCTTGAAGGTTAACGGGGTTACAGTTGCAGACGCTGGTACCACTACTTCTTGGACTCTAAACAACGCATTGCTTCTAGAAACCACTGACCCAAGAGCAACTGTTGCTGTTGATGGTGGAATTTACAACGCAACCACCGGTGTTGTAACGCTTGAGCCAGGTCAGAACGATCTAACAATCACTGTTACCGGACACGACCAAGCGACTATTCGCGAATACACAATCACTGTTGGTGTTTACGCACTAGAAGTTACTTGGGACGGTGCAGCTGATCCAGTATCAGCAACTCCTGGAAGCACTATTAACGTTCCGGGTATTGTTGAGGCAGTTGACGTGACTACCACAGTTCCACTAAATGGTTGGATTGCTGAAGTTGAACTTACAACTGACCTGGCATTCGGAAACAACACCATCTATGTGACCTTCACCTCTGAAGATCTCGTAGAGACCCTAGTTACATTCACTGTGTTTGTCGGTCCAGCAGACCTTTCACTCTCAACTTTGGATGTCAACGATGAGAGCGTTACCTTTACTGGTCTAGCTGGTGCAGTTGAATTGGCAGCTGGAGTTCTAGCACCTGAAGTTGTTGTTGAAACAACCGACCCTAGATCTACCTACAACGTAACTGCTCCTGCATCATGGCGCTCAGGACACAACTCGATGAGTGTTGTTGTAACCGGTGCCGATGACAGAACAGCCACATACACGATTGATGTTTATGTTGTTCCATCAAGCGATACAGAAATTGCTGCCATCTCAATCAATGGACGTCCTCTTTCAGAAGATGCTGAGATTACAGAGATTTCTGCCGGAGCAATTTCAATCGAAGTTGACACAGCATCTGAAGAAGCAACTGTTGCGGTAACTGTAGCTCCAACTGCAGATACCTTCGGCGGTTGGGCAACTACGACTAATGGCGCAGTTACCGGTTCTGGTTACTTGACTGCAAGCATCGTAGTAACAGCTGAGGATGGCACGCTAGGTGACCCAGTTTTGGTCAACCTGATTGCTACTAAGGACTTCGATGTTACATCTGGATCAAACCCAGTAACTGACACACTACGTGTTGGTACTTACGCTAAGTCAACTCCAGCAACTGTTGCTGCCTTGTTCCCAGCAGGGGCAAAGGTAAGTTACCAGTGGCTAGCTGATGGAGTACTAGTACCTGGCGCAAACACAAGCAGATTGCTTCTTGTCGCAGAAGACCTTGAGCGTGAACTTCGCCCAGTCGTTTTTGCAACCGTAGCTGGCGTAAAGAAGACTTACGTTGGAGAAGCACTTGTTGTAACCAAGGGAATCATCGCACTAGCTTCAGTCCCTGGTGTCAACGGAAAGGCACAGATCGGTTCAACACTTACCGCTGTTCCTAAGAAGTGGACCAAGGACGTTGAACTTAGCTTCCAGTGGTATGTGAATGGAGTTGCGTTCGATGGCGCGACTACAGAGACATTTGCTCTCTCTGAGGAAGATGTTCTCCAGGGTGAAGTCGTCAAGGTTCGCGTAACCGGTACTTTGGAAGGCTACGAAGACCTATACAAGGACAGCGCTAGCTTCACTATTGTTCCTGGTGTTCTAAAGATCACTGAAAAGCCAACCATCTCTGCTGAGGACGGTTATGTCACTGGTTCGAAGATCTCTGTTACGGGTGGCCTAACAAACTACGCAAACGCGGATGTTGACTACCAGTGGTTCAGAAACGGTGTTGCACTTGTGGCTGAAACCGACGCAGACTACACAACTGTTGCTGCAGATGTGAGCAAGAAGTTGACTGTGACTGTTACATTCAGCGCTGTCAACTACAGCTCAGTATCAATCACACTAAAGAGCGCAACTATCAAGGTTGGAACTTTGGACGCACCGGATGTTGCAAACATCGGAACAATCGCGACTGGAACCAAGCTCGAGGCGTTCGGTGGTTACGTAGAAACTGCGACAACCAGCTCAATCAAGTACATCTGGTACCGTAACGGCCGCGCAGTTCTAGGCCAAAACACCAGCCAGTACACCCTAACTAGCAAGGATGCAGGAACAGTGATCACTGTTCGTGTAACAGCTACCTACCCTGGATACGCGGGAACAACCACCATTACAACCGGTGATGATGCCTACCAGGTAGAGAACTAACCTTCAAAACCAATCTTTGGGCTCCTCGAAAGGGGAGCCCAAAGCCATTTAAGGGGGGGCTTACCCTTGAATATTCAAGGAAAAAGGCCGATTTAGACCAATTTCTGCCGTCTATATAGATGGGATACTCTTTTACCTGGTGACGTGTCCGAGCGGCCGAAGGTGCAACTCTCGAAAAGTTGTGTGGGTGAAAGTCCACCGTGGGTTCAAATCCCACCGTCACCGCCATTTTTACCTGAAAACCCTTACATTTTCGGTCGTTGAAACATTCGGCAATAATTAGGTTGCGAAAAGGTAAAGATTGCCAACAAGGCCTGTTTTTCCCCTAATGTAGTCATAAGCGGACTATACCCGTCAAATCGACCGAGGAAGACATCAAGTGTTTAAATCAAAGCGCGTATCACTCCTAACAATTTTCGCATTGCTCCTACCATCGTCTGCGGGTCTCGCGACGCTTGGCGTATCAGCTGCTAGTGCTGCTTCAAGCCACACAGCTCTTACTTCCCTAACTGTTGATGGAGTAGCAGCTACTCCTGGTTCAACTGTCAATCTCCCAGCGGGAACAACGACAGCTGTCGTTGCAGCTACCGTAGGTGAAGGTGCAGTTGCAACTGTCACCGGTGGAACCGGACTCGTTGTTGGAAACAACACAGTGACCATCGATGTCGTTGCTAACTGGACTGAACAGGTTACTAATACTGAGTACGTTGCTCCGAAACCCGCAGTTTATGAAGAAGATGGCACCACAGTGAAAACTCCTGCCGTCGAAGAATCAGGAACTCCAACAATCCCTCAGAACTTTTCAGACTCAGAAACTTTCTCTCTTACTTTAAAAGTCGCTGCATACGACTCATCACTTTCTGTATTCACAGTTAACGGTGCAACCGTTGCTGATGGTGCAGTGATTGATCTAGCTCCTTACACATCATCAGTTGATGTAGTTGCTACTGCAGCTGACGCTGTTCACTCAACAGTTGTTGTCACTGGTGGAACTAACTTGGTTCTTGGCGAAAACACCCTACGCGCGGTTGTTTCTGCTGCTGATGGAACCAGCACTACTTACACAGCTACTTTGGTTGTTCCTGTTAGCGATGACGCAACTTCTGTTGTAACTGTTGAAGGCGAAGAGCTGATCAACGGTGAATCAATCAATGTTGACTGGGGAACAACCGCAGTTACTGTTGTTGTTACTCCTTCTGACGTAAACGCAACCTATGTAGTTAACGGTCGCACCGGCCTAACTACTGGAGACAACCTGGTTTCAGTAATCGTTACTGCCAAGGACGGTCTTTCAACTGAAGAGACACAGATCACAGTTACTGTTCTTCCAAACACTGACTCATCTGTTGTGAGCATTGCTGTTGAAGGCCGCGCAGTTGTTGATGGCGAAGTTGTTGACCTAGACCCACTAACTGAATCAGTTGTTATCGATGTTGCTACAACAGACGAAGACGCAACTGT
>JBBAML010000011.1:0-15478 GCA_040402515.1 Rhodoluna sp. | reverse complement strand
CACTAACTGAATCAGTTGTTATCGATGTTGCTACAACAGACGAAGACGCAACTGTGCTTATCAGTGGAAACGAAGAACTTAACGCAGGCGAGAACGCTGTTTCAATAATCGTTACCGCAGCTGATGGTGTTTCATCAACCGAGTACAACTTGACTCTTAATGTTGCATACAACACAGACACATCTCTAGCAGTTTTCAACGTTGGCGGTTTCGATGTTGAAGATGCAGACCGTGTTGACCTAGATCCTCTAACTACAGAGGTTGATGTCACTGTTGAGACAACAGACCCAGACGCTTCTTACGAAGTAGATGGTGGATTCGATCTAGTCGCTGGCGAGAATGACTTGATTGTTACAGTTACAGCTGCTGACAACGTTTCAACTCAGATCTTCACCGTTGTTCTAAACGTGCTACCAAACACAGACACTTCTCTTGAGTCATTCTCAGTCAACGAAGAAGCTGTTGAAGATGGTTCAGTAGTTGAGCTTCCTGCTTTCACAACAGAAGTTGTTGTTGACGTTGTAACTACCGACCCAACTGCAACCTTCGTAATCGACGGAGACTCAAACCTAGTTGTCGGTGAAAACGTTCTGACAGTAATCGTTACTGCTGCCGACGAAGAAACCACAATGGACTACACAGTCACTCTTGTTGTTGCTGAAAGCGACGATGCGAGCCTAGAGTCAGCTTCAGTTTCATACGTTGACGCAGCTGGCGAATCTCAGACTGCCGCAATTGTTGATGGAGACGAAGTATTCCTACCTTCAAACACAACTGAGGTTGACGTTGAAGTTATCCCAACCGATGGTGGCTCAACTTTCGAAATCGAAGGTGCAACCGACCTAGTAGTTGGCGAGAACACTCTAACTATCACAATCACAGCTCCAGATGCTGTAGCTACCGAAGTTATCACCGTAACCCTGTGGGTTGCAGTTGGTGATGTTACAACTTCAAGCTTCACAGCTAACGGCGTTGAGGTTGAGGACGGCATGACTCTAGATCTAGAGCCTGGAACCGAAGAGGTAGAGGTTGTAGTTGAGACTACAGACCCTCTAGCAACCTTCGAATTCGACGGTGCTTCTGGCCTAGTACTTGGCGACACCAACCAACTGGTCCTAACTGTTACTTCAGTTGATGGAACTGCAATCGCAACTTACACAGTTACCTTGAACGTTCTTCCTTACACTGACGCTGCTATCGCATCTGTCACTGTAAACGGAACTGCAACTGTTGAGGGTGAAGTCGTTGAAGTTGATGCAGGTGACCTAGATGTTGAGGTAACCCCAGCTAACGAGTTCGCAACTGCAGCTGTAACCGGTACTTTGACCAACGTTTCAGGTCTAACTACCATCACAGTTACCGTAACTGCTCAGGACGGCGAGACAACTGAGAGCCGCGACATTGAAGTTCTTGCTTCAACCGCGCTTGAGATCGTTGCTGGTTCAGTTCCTACCGATGGCACAATCCGTGTTGGCACCTACGCGAAGCTAACCAAGGACCAGTTCGCTGGTTCAAAGGTTACTTACCAGTGGCTAAACGATGGCGAAGCAATTGATGGCGCTACCGCTTACCGCTACTTGATTACTCCAGATGACTTCGGTCACAACATCCGTGTTGCGGTTATCAAGACCACAGCTGGTGTTGCTCAGACCCTAGTGTCTAAGGCAGTCGAGTTTGAGGCTGGAATCATCAAGAAGGCTCCAACTCCTGGTGTGAAGGGTAAGGCTGTAGTCGGTTCAACACTGACCGCAGTTGCCAGAACCTGGACAACAGACGTTGAGCTTGCATACCAGTGGTACGCAGATGGTTCAGCAATTGAAGGCGCAACCGATGAAACCTTCGAAATCACTGCAGATCTAGTAGATGCAGCTGTTTCAGTAGGTGTAACCGGTACTCTAGCTGGCTACGCAACTGTGGAGAAGCTAAGTGCTGAGCTGACTGTAAAGCCTGGAACCATCCGCTTTACAACCAAGCCAAGCATCTCTGGCCAGGCTCTAGTTGGCGAAGCTCTAGAAGTTGACCCAGGTTCATTGTCAACCGAAGCCGAAGTGACCTACGTATGGTCACGTAACGGTGAAGAGTTCGACAACACCGAGGCTACCTACACCTTGACCGCTGAGGACTACCTAAAGAGAATCTCAGTCAAGGTAGTAGCTGTTGCTGAAGGTTACAACGAGGCATCTGCTACTGTGAAGACCCGCGCTGTCAAGGCCGGTACCTTCGCAGATGTACCTACCCCAGTAATCTCTGGTGACGCTGTAGTAGGCGAGACCCTAACCGTCGATCTAGGCGGAGACTACCCTGAAGACACAACCTTCAAGTACGTCTGGTCACGTGACTACAAGGTCATCTCAGGTGCTACCGAAGAGCTAACCCTAACCAAGAGGGATCTAGGTAAGACAATCCGTGTACGCGTGATTGCTATCATCCCTGGTTACAAGTCCACCAGCGCTCTAGCTGAGGGAGTTGAAGTGGTTGCTGCTGAATAGCACAAACCCTAACTAAGTGAGGGACCCCCAGAAATGGGGGTCCTTTTCTTTTGGGAGGAATATTGACGAATTTTGTTGCAAAACCGCAATAAACCCCTATAAGATAGAGGTTTGCTCCCCAACAACTCGTAAGCATATTTCGGCTGCGCTATTTTGCACGCATATTTTGGCGGCAATTGTTAGGGTGCCAAATCCCATAGACCGTTTCAAACTAGTCAACCGCCTTTGAAGGGATATCTCTTGGCCACCAAGAAGAACACCAAAAACATCCGTTCCGCACAACGTCTATCGTTCGCTAAAACCCGCGAACCAATCGATCTACCTAACCTGCTAACACTGCAGACCGAGAGCTTTGAATGGCTTGTTGGTGCAGATGCTTGGCGCAAGAAGGTTGGCCCTGATGCCAAGACCGGTCTAGACGAGGTCTTTGAAGAGCTAAGCCCTATCGAGGACAACCCAAACAACCCTGCTGAGGCGAAGATGGGCCTTGAGTTCAAGGAGCCTGCTCTAGATGCACCTAACTTCACTCCTGACGAGTGCAAGGTAAAGGGTAAGACTTATGCTCGCCCGCTATACATCAAGGCTGAGTTCACCAACTACAAGACCGGTGAAATCAAGAGCCAGACCGTATTCATGGGTGAATTCCCAATCATGACTAACGAAGGTACCTTCATCGTTAACGGTACTGAGCGTGTCGTTGTTTCTCAGTTGGTTAGATCTCCTGGTGTTTACTTCTCAGTTTCAACTAACACCACAGGTAACTTGGATGTTCGTAACAACAAGGCTCAGATCATTCCATCTCGTGGTTCATACCTAGAATTCCTAACCGAGTGGGTTAAGGATGACCGTAAGTCTGTTTCTCGTTTCGGTAAGCCAATCCTTCAGGTTCAGGTTGACCGCAAGACTAAGGTTTCTGCAACCATCTTCCTAAAGGCTTTGGGTATGACCCGCGATGACATCGTTGCTGCTTTTGCTGATGTCAAGGACGCCGTTACTTCAACTCCTGGTTGGGAAATTGACGTTGACCTAATCAACAACACTCTTGACTACGACGAGTCACGTGCATTCACTACTCCTGTTATCACTAAGGAAGATGCACTGAAGGAAATGTATCGCAAGGTTCGTGGCGAATCAGGTAACGCTGATGCTGCTGAAGCTTGGTTGAAGAGTGTTTACTTCGACAAGAAGAGATACAACCTTGCTCGCGTTGGTCGTCACAAGCTAAACCGCAAGCTCGGTATCACTGTTGATGACAACACCACAGTTCTAACTCCAGAAGACATCGTTGCAACCATGAAGTATCTATTGGTCTTCGACTTGGCTTTGAAGAACAAGGCTGACATCACCAGCAACATGACCTTCGGTCTAAAGATGTCTGGCAAGAAGGTTGACGTCAAGATTGCATCAGACGACATCGACGACTTCCAGAACCGTCGTATTCGCCCAGTTGGTGAATTGATCCAGAACCAGGTTCGTATCGGTCTAAGCCGTATGGAGCGTGTAGTTCGTGAGCGTATGTCTACTCAGGACGTTGAGGCGATTACTCCTCAGACCCTGATCAACCTGCGTCCAGTTGTTTCTGCTATCAAGGAATTCTTTGGTGCTAGCCAGCTTTCACAGTTCATGGACCAGAACAACCCTCTTGCTGGTCTTGCTCACAAGCGTCGTCTATCAGCGCTTGGCCCTGGTGGTATCGCACGTGAACGTGCCCAAATGGAGGTTCGTGACGTTCACCCATCCCACTACGGTCGTATGTGTCCAGTTGAGACTCCAGAAGGTCCAAACATTGGTCTTATCGGTTCCCTAACTGCTTATGCTCGTATCAACACTTTCGGTTTCATTGAGACTCCTTACAACAAGATTGTCAATGGCAAAGTCTCAGGCAAGATCGAGTATCTAGATGCTGCTAGCGAAGATGGCAAGGTTATTGGTGGTGCAGATGTTCCGCTAAACGCTGACAACACATTCGCTAACAAGAAGGTGTTCGCTCGTTTCAAGGGTGACGTTGTTGAAGTTGACAACGACCAGGTTGATTACATCGACATTTCACCTCGTCAGCTTGCATCTGTTTCAACGTCATTGATTCCATTCCTAGAGCACGACGACTCAAGCCGTGCTTTGATGGGTGCAAACATGCAGCGTCAAGCCGTTCCACTACTTCGTAGCGAAGCTCCACTTGTCGGTACCGGTATGGAGCGTGCAGCTGCTATGGACTCACACGCTGTTGTGCTTTCACGTGCAGCCGGTGTTGTTGAAGAAGTTGATGCAGATCACATTGTGGTTAGAGGCGACGACAACAAGCAGGAGAAATACTTCCTACGTAAGTTTGAGCGTTCAAACCAGGGAACTGCAATTAACCAGCGCGCAATCGTTTCTGTTGGTCAGAAGATCGAAGCAGGAGAAGCTCTTGCAGATGGCCCTTCAACCGATCAGGGTGAACTAGCTCTCGGTAAGAACCTGCTCGTCGCGTTCATGCCTTGGGAAGGTCACAACTTCGAAGACGCGATCATTATCAGCCAGGCTTTGGTAAAGGAAGACACTTTGTCTTCTATCCACATCGAAGCTCACGAGGTTGAGGCAAGAGACACCAAGCTAGGTAAGGAAGAGATCACTGCAGATCTTCCTAACGTATCTATGGAAGCTCTAGCTCAGCTAGACGAGCGTGGAATCATCCGCATCGGTGCTGAGGTTCGCCCAGGAGACATCTTGGTTGGAAAGGTAACACCTAAGGGTGAGACCGAGCTTTCAGCTGAAGAGCGTTTGCTAAGAGCAATCTTCAACGAGAAGAGCCGCGAAGTTCGCGACACTTCATTGAAGGTGCCTCACGGTGAAGCTGGAACTGTTATTGACGTGAAGGTCTTCGACATCGAAGAGGATGAAATGGCTGCTGGTGTTAACCAGAGAGTTGTTGTTCACATTGCTCAGAAGCGTAAGATCACCGAAGGTGACAAGCTTGCTGGTCGTCACGGTAACAAGGGTGTTATTTCTAAGATCCTTCCGATTGAAGACATGCCTTTCCTTGAAGATGGAACTCCGGTTGACATCATCTTGAACCCACTAGGTATCCCAGGTCGTATGAACTTCGGTCAGGTGCTTGAGACTCACCTTGGTTGGATTGCTAAGCAGGGTTGGCAGATCAAGGAAGGCGCTAAGTGGGCTGCACACCTAGCCGAGGAACTGCACTCAGCAGCTCCTGGTACTAAGGTTGCAACTCCGATCTTCGATGGCGCTCACAAGGACGACATCATTGGCTTGTTGGATTCAACTCTGCCAAACCGTGATGGACAGAAGCTTGTTGACAAGTCAGGTAAGGCAAGATTGTTCGATGGCCGCTCAGGTGAGCCATTCCCAATGCCTATCTCAGTTGGATACATGTATGTCTTGAAGCTTCACCACTTGGTGGACGACAAGATTCACGCTCGTTCGACAGGCCCTTACTCAATGATTACTCAGCAGCCGTTGGGTGGTAAGGCTCAGTTCGGTGGACAGAGATTCGGTGAGATGGAAGTTTGGGCTCTGCAGGCATACGGTGCTGCACACACCCTTCAGGAACTTCTAACCATCAAGTCAGATGACATCAACGGTCGTATCAAGACTTACGAAGCTATCGTCAAGGGTGAGAACATCCAGGCTCCTGGTATTCCAGAGTCATTCAGAGTTCTTGCTAAGGAAATGCAGTCACTTGCTCTAAACGTTGAAGTTCTAAACGCAGAAGGCACGATTGTTACCTTGAAGGACGACGAGTACGAGCGCGACATGGCCACAGAGCAACTTGATGGCATCAACCTATCCCGTAACGAATCATTGTCTAACGACTCTGACGAGCCACTTTACTTCTAAGCGAACATCTAAGAGAACAGAGAAAAACACATGGACGTCGAAACATTTAGCTCCCTGCGAATTGGCCTTGCAACTTCAGATGACATTCGCTCATGGTCAAGTGGTGAGGTTAAGAAGCCTGAGACCATCAACTACCGCACCCTAAAGCCAGAGAAGGACGGCCTTTTCTGCGAGAAGATCTTCGGTCCTACCAAGGACTGGGAATGTTCTTGTGGAAAGTACAAGCGCGTTCGTTTCAAGGACATCGTTTGTGAGCGCTGTGGCGTTCAGGTAACCAAGTCTTCAGTTCGTCGTGAACGCATGGGTCACATCGAGCTTGCTGCTCCTGTTACTCACATCTGGTACTTCAAGGGTGTTCCAAGCCGCCTAGGTTACCTACTAAACATGGCTCCTAAGGACCTTGAGAAGATCATTTACTTCGCTGCCTACCGCGTCATGGAAATTGACCAGGAAGCTAAGGATCTTGACTGGGCTCTAATCAAGGATGACTACACCCAGCGTGTGAAGCAGACTCTTGAGTCTCGTTTCGAAGAGATGATGGATGTTGCCAAGGATGACTATGACTTCCTAGTTGATTCAGGTCTTGCACTTCAGACTGCAGTCAAGCTTTGGGAAGCTCCAGTTTGGGTTGACGCTCAGTTCGAGAAGAGCATCGAGCAGATGATCAAGCTTGAGCTTGATGACCCTAAGGGTTACCTAGACAAGCCTTTCACCCTGGAAGCAGGAGAAGGTAAGGATGGCGTTGCCCGTGAAGCAGCTGCTCAGAAGATCGTAAACACCAAGATCAATGACTTCCGTAAGAAGACTGAAAAGATCGTTCGTGAATACGCACGTCTAGAGCGTCCTAACTCACTGCAGAAGGAGCACTTGGCTTGGCGTCAGTTCCTAGTAGCTGAAGAAGGCGAACTAATCCAGAACGACGTTCTATTCGATTACTTCGACTACTACTACGGTGACTACGTAATCACTGAAATTGGTGCACTTGCAGTTCAGCAGGTTCTTGCAAAGTTTGACCTTGCAGAAGCAGCTGAATCACTGAAGAAAGAAATTGCTGACAACAAGGGATCAAAGCAGACTCAGGCGATTAAGCGTCTAAAGGTTGTTTCATCATTCCTTCAGTCATCAACACCAACTACTTCAATGGTTCTAGATGTTCTTCCAGTTCTTCCACCGGAGATTCGTCCGATGGTTCAGCTTGATGGTGGACGCTTTGCTACCTCTGACCTAAACGACCTTTACCGTCGTGTGATCAACCGTAACAACCGTCTAAAGCGTTTCATTGATCTAGGTGCTGTTCCAAAGACCATTTTGAACAACGAAAAGCGTATGCTTCAGGAAGCTGTTGACGCACTATTCGACAACGGTCGCCGTGGACGCCCTGTTACCGGTACCGGTAACCGCCCACTGAAGTCATTGTCTGACCTATTGAAGGGTAAGCAGGGACGTTTCCGTCAGAACCTTTTGGGTAAGCGTGTTGACTACTCAGGTCGTTCAGTAATCGTTGTTGGTCCTCAGCTGAAGATGCACCAGTGTGGTCTTCCTAAGTTGATGGCTCTCGAGTTGTTCAAGCCTTTCGTTATGAAGCGTCTAGTTGATCTGGGTATCGCTCAGAACATCAAGAGCGCTAAGCGTATGGTTGAGCGCAGCCGCTCACAGGTTTGGGATGTTCTAGAAGAAGTTATTCGTGAGCGCCCAGTACTACTAAACCGTGCTCCGACTCTTCACCGTCTAGGTATCCAGGCGTTTGAGCCACTGCTAGTTGAAGGTAAGGCTATCCAGCTGCACCCACTAGTTTGTGCTGCTTTCAACGCTGACTTCGATGGTGACCAGATGGCTGTTCACTTGCCTCTTTCTGTTGAAGCTCAGGCAGAAGCTCGTTTGCTAATGCTTGCATCTAACAACATCTTGAAGCCTTCAGATGGTAAGCCAGTTGCTACTCCTTCACAGGATATGATCATTGGTCTTTACTACATGACAACCATCAAGGAAGGTGGACTAGGAGAGGGTCGCGTATTCGGTTCCCTTGCTGAAGCTCAGCTTGCTTACGATGCACACACTCTAGATGTTCAGTCACTTGTGAAGATCCGTATCAACGGTGAAATCAAGGAGACAACTCTTGGACGCACTCTATTTGCTCAGACACTTCCTGAAGGATTTGTTTGGAAAGAAGAGAAGGTTGGCAAGAAGCAGATTAGCCAGATTCTGACTGAGATGGTTGAGCTAAACGAGCGTATTGAAGTTGCTCAGGCTCTTGACCGAATCAAGGATGCTGGTTTCTACTGGGCTACACGTTCAGGTGTTTCAATGGCTATCTCGGATGCAAACTTCGACTCTGAAGGTAAGTTCGACAAGGCTCGTCAGCAGATGATTCTTGCTGGTGAAAAAGAACACACCAAGATTCAGGAGTCATTCGACCTAGGTGGTATTACTGACCTTGAGCGTCGTGATGAGCTTGGCGCTCTTTGGTTCAAGAGAACTAACGAAATCCAGGAACTGCTGCAGTCTGAAATTCCTCAGGGTAACGCAATTCGTATCATGGTTGAATCAGGTGCTCGTGGTAACTGGATCCAGATTCGTTCTGTTCTAGGTATGCGTGGACCGGTTGCAACATCATCTGGTGACTTTGCTCCGATGCCTGTGAAGGGTAACTATCTTGTTGGTCTTACAGCTAACGAGTACTTCATCAACGCAACCGGTGCCCGTAAGGGTAACGCTGATACTGCGATGAAGACTGCTGCTGCAGGTTATCTAACTCGTCGTCTAGTTGACGTTGCACAGGATGTTATCGTTCGCGATGCTGACTGTGAGACCACTCGCTTCCTAGAGAAATCTCTAAAGGATGCAGATGGTAACTGGGATGAGCAGAGCATCGACCTCAGCGTTATGCAGCGTAACCTAGCTGAAGACGTGAAGGTTGGATCTACAGTTGTTGCTAAGCGCAATGACTCAATCAACCTCCAGTTGGTAAACGCTCTAAAGGCAGCTGATGTTGAAACAGTTAAGGTTCGCTCAGTATTTACCTGTGACGCTCTAACTGGTGTTTGTGCTGCTTGTTACGGTGTTTCACTTGCTACCAACCAGCCGGTTGAGCTAGGTGAAGCTATCGGTATCATCGCTGCCCAGTCAATTGGTGAGCCTGGTACTCAGCTAACAATGCGTACTTTCCACACCGGTGGTGCAGCTGCTGCAACTATCAAGAGAACAATCTTGAAGTCAATCGGTGGTCAGAAGGTTCGTGTTGAGCGTCTGATCTCTTATGACATCACTCAGGGTCTTACTGGTGTTACCGACTTGCTAGAAGCTCGTCCAGGTTGGCGTCAGGGTAAGGTCGGTGTTCTAGCCTTCTGGCCAGGTCGCATCGAGCTAAAGGCAACTGGTCGTGAGTTCACTTCATTCCGTGGAGATGTCACAATCCGTGAGATTGCTGAAGTTGAAGCTAAGGATGAGAAGTCAACCAAGAACAAGATCTTTGCAAACGTCGTCTTCGCAGTCGATGACAAAGATGGTTCAAAGGTAGCTGACGCTTCTAAGGCCGGTAAGGCTGTTGTAGTTGCTGAAGGTGGAACTGTCACCAAGGTAACCGCAGAGTACATCGAAGTTGAAGTTGACCGTACTGTTACTCCTCGTCTAGAGCCTGGCATTAACTTGTCAGATGCTAAGTTGCAGGAAGTTCAGGCTGAAAACAAGAAGGCTAAGAGCCTAATGTCTAAGGTTCGCTACGAACTTGTTGCTTTCGGTGGAAACAACTCTAAGCAGCGCGTATTTGCTAAGGAAGGCGATGTAGTTGTTAACGGTCAGGTAATTGCTGACGGACTACTTTCTTACCCAGTAGCAGATGCTGATGCTCTAGTGAAGCTAAAGAAGGCAAAGGTTGAAGCAGGTACTGTTCTAAACGCTAACGACCTTGTCGCTAAGTTCGGAATCGTGAAGGAAGTTGATGTCTTCATCACTCCTTCAGAGGAAGGCTTCGAAGAGGCAGAGAAGATCGCACAGAACTACGCCTTCAGCCGTTCAACTTCTAAGACTTTCCAGAAGCTATCTCCAAAGGACAAGATCGCTACCATCTCAGCAGCAGATATTGAATCAGAACTTTTGGTTCAGCCTGGTGACTGGGTGGGTCAGGGTGAATACGTGATCGATGGAACTCCTAACCCTCACGCTGTGCTTTCGGTACTTGGTCCTAAGTGGGCTCAGTTCGAAATCATCCGTGGTGTTCAGGCAATCTATGGCTCACAGGGTGTTCCACTGCACGATAAGCACCTTGAGGTTATCGTTCGTCAGATGCTAGGTAAGGTAACAGTTATCGAATCTGGTGAGACCGACATGCTTCCGGGTGAAGTTATCGACCGTACTCGCTTCCAGGCTAAGAACCGTTTGGCTCAGCAGGCAGGTCAGAAGCCAGCTTCTGCCCGTCAGGAAGTTATGGGTATGACCCGTGCTTCATTGGCTGCTCAGTCATGGCTATCGGCTGCTTCGTTCCAGGAAACTACCCGAGTTCTTACTCAGGCAGCCCTAGACCGTCGCGAAGACAAGCTAGAGGGTCTAAAAGAGAACGTCATCATCGGTAAGTTGATCCCAGCCGGTACTGGTCTAAAGCAGTATCGCGATGTGGATGTTCAGGCTACCGAAGAGGCAAAGGCAGCTCGTTACCCTAACCGTATCTGGGATGCTCCGGCAGCCACAGCTGAGGTTGAGGACGAATTCGCCCCAGCTAACCTATTCAGCGCCAATTTTGACGACTGGGCAGAGAAAAAAGAAGACTAAAAATTCTGTTTGACCCACTGGAGATATTTCAGGTAGGCTAGGCAAGGTTTGTGATTATCTCCAAACCGAGCCCTGATTTCTGAGTGATTTAGCTCCGGTGGGCCAGAACAGATTTTGATACAGCAAACGCCGTATCTAAAGCCAAAAGAGTAATAAAAAACTCGGCTGTCTAAAGCAGTCGAAACTAACAAGGAGAAGTTGTGCCAACAATTCAGCAGTTGGTCCGTAAGGGTCGCAGCGCTAAGGCTACTAAGTCGAAGACGCCAGCTCTTAAGGCCAGCCCACAGCGCCGCGGTGTGTGCACCCGTGTTTACACCACCACCCCTAAGAAGCCGAACTCGGCTCTACGTAAGGTGGCTCGTGTCAAGCTTTCAAACGGTATCGAAGTTACCGCGTACATCCCGGGCGAAGGTCACAACCTACAGGAGCACTCAATGGTGCTAGTTCGTGGTGGTCGCGTTAAGGACCTACCAGGTGTTCGTTACAAGATCGTCCGCGGTGCTCTAGACACTCAGGCAGTTAAGAACCGTAAACAGGCTCGCAGCCAATACGGCGCAAAGAAGGGTAAGTAATGCCTCGTAAAGGTCCTATAACCAAGAAGCCAGTGGTCTCTGACCCAGTTTATGGTTCACAAGTGGTAACAACTTTGGTCAACAAGATTCTTCTTGATGGCAAGAAGAGCGTTGCAGAGTCAATCGTTTATGGTGCACTTTCTGGTGCAGCTGAGAAGAGCAGCCAGGATGCTGTTGTTCTACTAAAGAAGGCTCTAGACAACATTCGTCCAACCGTTGAGGTTCGCTCACGTCGCGTTGGTGGTTCAACCTACCAGGTGCCAGTGGAAGTTAAGTCTCACCGTGCCAACACACTAGCTCTTCGCTGGTTGGTTGGTTACGCAAAGGCTCGTCGTGAGAAGACCATGACCGAGCGTTTGATGAACGAGATCCTAGATGCCTCTAACGGTCTAGGTGCAGCTGTGAAGCGTCGTGAAGACACTCACAAGATGGCAGAGTCAAACAAGGCTTTCGCTCACTACCGCTGGTAAGAATTAAACTCATCCGCTTGTTAACCTCGTGTTTAGCAAGCGGTTGTTTCATTAAGTAAGTAAACCCAAATCTAATTCGGAGGACCATCGTGGCCCAAGAAGTACTAACCGACCTGAACAAGGTACGTAACATCGGCATCATGGCGCACATCGACGCTGGTAAGACAACTACCACCGAGCGCATCTTGTTCTATACCGGTATCACTCACAAGATCGGTGAAGTTCACGATGGTGCAGCAACCATGGACTGGATGGAGCAGGAGCAGGAACGTGGTATTACCATTACCTCAGCTGCGACTACCTGTTTCTGGAACAAGAACCAGATCAACATCATTGACACCCCTGGACACGTTGACTTCACTGTTGAAGTTGAGCGTTCACTTCGTGTTCTAGATGGTGCTGTTGCTGTATTCGATGGTAAAGAAGGTGTTGAGCCTCAGTCAGAAACAGTTTGGCGTCAGGCTGACAAGTATGACGTTCCTCGTATCTGTTTCGTAAACAAGATGGACAAGCTAGGTGCTGACTTCTACTTCACCGTCGACACCATCATCAAGCGTCTAGGTGCTAAGCCTCTAGTTATCCAGCTTCCTATCGGTGCTGAGTCAACTTTCGAAGGTGTTATCGACCTAGTTGAAATGCGTGCACTTACCTGGCGTGGAGACGTGGAGATGGGTGCTAAGTACACCATCGAAGAGATCCCTGCTGACATGAAGGAAAAGGCTGACGAGTACCGTGCCAAGCTTCTAGAAACAGTTGCTGAAGCAGATGACGCTCTAATGGAGAAGTACTTCGCCGGTGAAGAGCTAACCGTTGCTGAGATCAAGGGCGCTATCCGTAAGCTCACCGTTACTTCAACTCTTTACCCAATCCTTTGTGGTTCTGCGTTCAAGAACAAGGGTGTTCAGCCAATGCTTGACGCTGTTATCGACTACCTACCTTCACCGCTAGATGTTCCTGCTGTTGAGGGACACGATGTTCGTGACGAAGAGAAGATCGTAAAGCGCGAGCCTAAGTCTTCTGAGCCTTTCGCAGCTCTTGCGTTCAAGGTTATGACCCACCCATTCTTTGGTCGTCTGACATACATCCGCGTTTACTCAGGTGCAGCTAACCAGGGTGACCAGGTCTTGAACTCAACTAAGGACAAGAAAGAGCGCATTGGTAAGTTGTTCCAGATGCACGCCAACAAGGAAAACCCTGTTGAGTCTGTAACGGCTGGACACATCTACGCAGCTATCGGTCTAAAGGACACCACTACCGGTGACACACTCTGTGACATTGCTAGCCCAGTAGTTCTTGAGTCAATGACTTTCCCTAAGCCGGTTATCTCTGTTGCTATTGAGCCAAAGACCAAGAGCGACCAGGAGAAGCTAGGTTTAGCTATCCAGAAGCTTGCTGAAGAAGACCCAACTTTCCGCGTAGAGCAGGATCAGGAAACTGGTCAGACTGTTATCTCAGGTATGGGTGAACTTCACCTTGACATCCTGGTTGACAGAATGCGTCGCGAATTCAAGGTTGAGGCTAACGTTGGTAAGCCTCAGGTTGCATACCGCGAGACTCTAAAGCGTGTTGTTGAGAAGTATGACTACACCCACAAGAAGCAGACCGGTGGTTCTGGTCAGTTCGCTAAGGTCCAGATCAAGCTTGAGCCTATGGAGGTTGAGGGTGACAAGACTTACGAGTTCGTTAACTCCGTAACCGGTGGTCGTGTTCCTCGTGAATACATTCCTTCAGTTGATGCTGGTATCCGCGATGCGATGCTAGTTGGAACTCTTGCTGGATACCCAGTTGTGGGTGTTAAAGCTACTCTTCTTGATGGTGCATATCACGATGTTGACTCATCTGAAATGGCCTTCAAGATTGCTGGATCGATTGCTTACAAAGAAGCATCTCGTCTAGCACAACCTGTACTACTCGAGCCGTTGATGGCCGTCGAAGTACGTACCCCAGAGGAATACATGGGTGACGTTATCGGAGACCTCAACTCTCGCCGTGGTCAGATTCAGTCAATGGACGACGCTACTGGCGTCAAGGTCGTTCGCGCCCTAGTGCCACTGTCTGAAATGTTCGGTTACGTTGGAGACCTACGCTCGAAGACTTCGGGTCGTGCGGTCTACTCAATGACTTTTGAGTCCTATTCTGAGGTCCCAAGAGCTGTTGCTGACGAAATCGTTCAGAAGAACAAAGGCGAGTAGCTTTTAGGTTTCCTAGAAGCGGCTTTCTTGAGTAAGATAGTAAATCTGTAAACCCCAAATCTTTTAGGGCATAAATCGTGCCCGAGGGATACAACGAGTCCTGAGGAGGACCAATAAATGGCTAAGGCGAAATTCGAACGCACAAAGCCGCACGTCAATATCGGTACTATCGGTCACGTTGACCACGGTAAGACCACATTGACTGCGGCCATTACTAAGGTGCTACATGACAAGTACCCAAGTTTGAACGCATCATACGCGTTCGACCAGATCGACAACTCACCTGAAGAAAAGCAGCGTGGTATTACGATCAACATCTCACACGTTGAGTACCAGACCGAGAAGCGCCACTACGCTCACGTAGACGCTCCGGGCCACGCTGACTACATCAAGAACATGATTACTGGTGCAGCTCAGATGGATGGTGCGATTCTTGTAGTTGCAGCAACTGACGGCCCTATGCCTCAGACCAAGGAGCACGTACTACTTGCTCGTCAGGTTGGTGTTCCATACATCGTTGTAGCTCTAAACAAGTCAGACATGGTTGACGATGCAGAAATCCTAGAACTAGTTGAGGTTGAGGTTCGCGAACTTCTAAGCCTTTACGAATTCCCAGGTGACACTGCTCCAGTTGTCCAGGTTTCAGCTCTTAAGGCACTTGAAGGCGACGCAAAGTGGGGCGAGTCAGTTCTTGCTCTTATGGATGCAGTGGATGAGAACATCCCAGAGCCTGTTCGTGACCTAGACAAGCCTTTCCTAATGCCTGTTGAAGACGTTTTCACCATCACTGGTCGTGGAACCGTTATCACCGGCAAGATCGAGCGTGGCCAGGTCAAGGTTAACGACGAAGTTGAAATCGTTGGTATCCGCGACAAGCAGAAGACAACCGTTACCGGAATCGAAATGTTCCGTAAGCTACTTGACTACGCAGAAGCTGGTGAAAACGTAGGTCTATTGCTACGTGGAACCAAGCGTGAAGACGTAGAGCGTGGCCAGGTTGTTTGTAAGCCTGGTTCGATCACACCTCACACCGAATTTGAAGGACGCGTTTACATCCTTTCAAAGGATGAGGGTGGCCGTCACAACCCGTTCTACTCAAACTACCGCCCACAGTTCTACTTCCGTACCACTGACGTGACTGGTGTTATCAC
>JBBAML010000010.1:17775-36898 GCA_040402515.1 Rhodoluna sp. | reverse complement strand
GCCTTAGCAATCCTTGACGCATCCTTAGCTAGGCCATCCGATATATCTAGCATCGAAGTTGCTCCAGCTAGGCAAGCACTAACTCCTGAGGCAATTGGAGGTTGAGGTCTTAGTTGAATTGCGACCAAATCGTCAAATGCATGCTTAGCATCTGAATCAGATTGAAGCAGTGCAAGCCCGGCAGCAGCTCTACCAAGAGTTCCAGCGACTGCAAGAGTGTCCCCTGCTTTTGCTCCTGATCTAAGTACTGGTTCTCTGCTTTCCAAATCTCCATGCGCTGTTACAGAGATGAAGACCTTTTCAGAAGAAGCTATGTCTCCACCAACAACTTCGGCATCAGGAGCTAAATCTTGAATAGCTGCGTTTAGACCGTCAGCAAAAGCTTCCAACCAAGAAATGTTGGTTGACCCGGGTAAAGCGATAGCAACAACTAGAGCAGTTGGCTTAGCGCCCATCGCAGCGACATCTGAGACATTGGTAGCAATTGCTTTATAACCTAGGTCAAAGCCTGTTGACCAGTCCAGCCTGAAATCATGTCCTTCGATCATGGTGTCTGTGGTGACCACATAGCGACTATCCGGAGCGCTGACCAAAGCAGCGTCATCGCCAGGGCCAACAAGGGTGTATTTGCCCTTGATTAGTCTGCCGATGGTTCTCTTAAGGGACTCTGATTCCCCGAGATTGGCTAAAGTGCTCTCTTGACTCACATCTCAAAGGTAGCCTGTTTATGATGAAGTTTCTAATTAGGTCTGTAATTCTCTTGCTCTGCGCCTCGGCTTTGACTAGCTGTGCTGCAACAGTGGTGATTACCCCAGCAGAGGGTGCCAATAACCCTAACTGTGCTGAGGTAATCGTTCGCCTCCCTCAGGAAACCAACACCCTCACCAAGAGATCAACCAACTCTCAGAGCACTGCGGCCTGGGGTTCCCCGGTCGCTGTTACCTTACGCTGTGGTTTAGAGCCAGTTATGGTGAGTGCTCTGCAGTGTGTAACGGCTGGCGGAGTTGACTGGATTGTTGATGAATCAAATAAACCGAACTATCGGTTTATTAGTTTTGGTAGGTCTCCAGCGACAGAGATAATTATTGATTCAGAGAAGGCTTCTGGTGCAACAGTGCTAGAGGATCTAGGGCAAGCGGTTCAGTTCACACCAAGCAGTAAGAAGTGTTTAGGTTAGTTGCGTTCAAACGCTAACTGAATAAGTTCATCAATCAGATCTGGGTAACTAACTCCAGATGCTTGCCAACACTTCGGATACATCGATATTGGAGTGAAACCTGGCATTAGATTCAACTCATTCACAAAGAAGCCATCCTTGGTTAGGAAGAAATCTGCCCTAGCCAAACCAAAACAACCAAGTGCATTGAATGCTCTTCTAGCTAGAGTTTGAATCTCTGCTAATTGCTCAGGCGTTAGATCTGCAGGACAAATCAATTCAGCTGCGTCACCATCACGATACTTAGCCTCAAAGTCATAGAACTCACGAGTCTTCACAACAATCTCACCAGCCACTGAAACCTTAGGTGCTCCGCCACCCCGACTCGAGAGAACGGCACACTCAACTTCTCTTCCGACTAAACCTTTTTCAACTGTTACCTTGCTGTCTTCGTTGAACGCAATCTCTAGAGCTTTTCCAAACTCGGACATGTCTTTGACTTTAGAGACCCCAACTGAAGAGCCCGCTCTAGCCGGTTTCACGAATAGTGGTAATCCGCCTAGATTCTTCACATTCTCAAGAACCGTTTCTGGATCTGATAACCAATGCTCTTTGTGAATGACTACGTGTGGTGTCACGGGCAACCCAGCTGCAATAAACAGTGCCTTTGAGAATTCTTTATCAATACCTGCAGCTGAAGCAAAAACACCATTACCAACGTAAGGAAGATCTAGTAATTCCAGGAATCCCTGGATGGTGCCGTCTTCACCATTTGGTCCATGAAGCACTGGAAAGACAACATCGATTTCACCTAATGAGTGAATAGAGCCATCAGCCTTTGAGTACTTAAGATCTCTAGAGCCTCTGTTTGGCCAAATAATTGACTCTCCGTTGAATTGAACTTCAGGTAGTTCGCCTTCGGTTAGCGCCCAATGATTGACATCATCTATTGCTGGAACGAATTGGCCAGCTCTTGTAATACCGACGGGAACTACTTCGTATTTGGTTCTATCAATTGCAGATAAGACGCCACTTGCAGTTGCACAAGAAATCGAGTGCTCGCTAGAAACACCACCGAATAACAGAACTACCCGTTGCATTACTCAGCCTCTGGAACGTCGTTGCCACGGGTAAGTGAAGGACCAATGTCTTTAGGGCTCATCTTGCCTTCGATTACTAGATGAACCTGCTCCACGATTGGCATCTCAACACCTTTTTGAGCAGCTAGCTTCAAGATCGGTGCAACCGAGGTTAGACCCTCTGCTGTCTGTGAGAGACGCTTTAGAACTTCACGCTTGGAGTATCCCTTACCCAGCATCTCACCAGCTTTGTGGTTACGAGATAACGGAGATTCAGAGGTAGCAATCAGGTCACCAAGACCTGCAAGACCAACCATGGTCTTCTTCTTAGCGCCAAAGGCTTGAGCAAATCTTGAGATCTCAGCTAGCCCTCGGGTCATGATTGAAGCTTTAGTGTTCTGACCATAGCCAACACCGTTGACGATACCGATAGCAACAGCAATCAGGTTCTTTAGAATTCCACCGAACTCTGTTCCAATCACATCTTTGTTAGTAAAGGTAATGAAGTATGAGTTGGTTGCTGCACCAGCAACAAGAGCAGCGTTCTCTGCTGAGGTGCAGGCAGCAACACAGGCAGCTGGCTGCTCAGAAGCAATTTCAAGTGACAGGTTAGGTCCTGAAACCACACAGATTTGATCTTCAGAGAAACTAAGAACCTCTTTGATGACTTCACTCATGCGAAGACCTGTCCCCTGCTCAACACCTTTCATGAGTGAAACGATGATGGCATCTGCTTCGATGTGTTTACCCCACTCTTGAAGGTTGTCTCGAAGTGTTTGTGAAGGAACAGCAATGTATACCTGCTTGGCACCTTTGAGAACTTCTTCGATGTTGCTTGACGCAACTAAAGTTTCAGGCAAGTTAATACCTGGCATGTAATCACCGTTACGGTGACTTGAATTAATCTCTTCGGTTAGTTCTTCTCTTCTGGACCAGAGCATTACGTCGTTGCCAGCATCAACTAAAACCTTGGCAAAAGTAGTTCCCCACGAACCTGCACCGATAACTGCTATCTGAGTCATTTGCTCTTCCTCACAACAATCTTCTTGCCTTTGACCTTGGCATTAGCTGGAAGTGGATCTAATCCAGCTGCTGCTCTTCTGTCGTTCTCAGCTTTTAGAATAAGGAACTTCTTGAAATTACCGTGTTCAGGTAATCCGTGTTCGCTTGGAACAAATCGTCTCGCTGGAGCTTTCTCACCACGAAGACCTTCAACAAGTTTTGTAATTTCAACCATCAACTCATCGCTGATGGCAACCATCTCTTCAACCCCTAGTTTCTTGCCATCATATTTGCTTAGGTCTAGAGGTTTACCAATCACCATGTTTACGGTGTGCCAAGGCTTCGGGAAGATCTTGGAAGAATATGTGTCCATAACAACTTCAGTTCCCCACTGAGCCATTGGGACAATTGGAACACCAGTCTCCAGCGCTAAACGAATAGCTCCGGTTCTAGCTCGCATAGGCCACTGATTAGGTTCACGCGTCAAAGTTCCTTCAGGGAAGATACCAATAACGTGACCTGCTCGTAAGACTTTATAAGCAGACTCCATTGGATCTGCGTTACCGCGACCACTTCTAAACACTGGGATCTGGCCACAGGCAAGTAATACTGGCCCAACAATAGGAGTCTTGAATAGGCCTTCCTTAGCCAGGAAGTGCGGAGCTCTTCCAAGCTTGAAGAACATCATGAAGGCAACGGCTAGTGCATCAACTGTCGTGACATGGTTGGCTGCAAGAACATAACCGGTGTTCTTAGGTAGGTTCTCGGTTCCGGTTACCTTCACACGATATAGGAGTCTTACCCAAGGCCAAAGCAGCCAAGCCAGTGTTCTAATCTGCCAAGTGATTTCGACCCCAGGGCGAAGCTCTGGCATCTTGATTTGTTCAGATGATTTCTTAGCCATTGTTACTCCGAGTAACTAAAATCAGCGCCAAGAGCTTTCAACTTGTCTAGGAAGTGCTCGTAGCCACGAGAGATTAGTTGCACGTTGGTCACATTAGATGTTCCTTCAGCAGCAAGAGCTGCCACAATGTGGCTAAAGCCACCGCGAAGATCTGGAACTCGAATATCTGCGCCATGCAGTTTGGTAGGACCTGAGATAACTGCTGAGTGATAGAAGTTACGCTGCCCGAAGCGACAAGGGTTTCCTCCAAGACACTCACGGTAGATCTGAATCTGTGCACCCATCTGAACTAGAGCTTCAGTAAAACCAAATCGGTTTTCATAGACAGTTTCGTGAACGATAGATAATCCAGTTGCCTGAGTTAAGGCAACAACCAGTGGTTGCTGCCAGTCAGTCATAAAGCCAGGGTGAACATCGGTTTCAATAACTACTGGCTGCAACTGACCACCAGGATGCTTAAACCTAATGCCCTCATCCTCAATCTCAAATGCTCCACCAATTTTTCTGAAGACGTTAAGGAAAGTTGTCATTTCCTGCTGTCTTGCTCCACCTACGAAGATATCTCCTCCGGTTGCAAGAGCAGCAGCTGCCCAAGAGGCAGCTTCGTTTCTATCAAAGAGCGCACGGTGAGAGTAACCGTTGAGGGTTGCCACACCTTCGATGCGAATAACTCGATCTGTATCAACCGAGATAATTGCACCCATCTTCTGCAAGATGGCAATTAGATCCATGATCTCTGGTTCAACAGCTGCACCGGAGAGTTCGGTTAGACCCTGTGCTCTGGTTGCTGTGAGCAATACCTGCTCAGTTGCACCAACAGATGGGTAAGGAAGTTCAATCTTTGCTCCGTGTAAACCATCTGGTGCGCTCATCCTGGTTCCGTTAGGAAGTTTCTCAATTACCGCACCGAAGTTACGAAGAACATCTAGGTGGAAGTCAACCGGTCTATCGCCGATGTGGCAGCCACCTAGATCAGGAATGAAAGCCTCACCTAATTGGTGAAGCAGTGGGCCACAGAAAAGAATTGGGATACGAGAAGAACCGGCGTGAGCATCGATATCGACCATGCGGGCAGATTTCACATTAGTTGGGTCTAGCTTCATTACACCGTCATCAGAGAACTCAATCTTCACACCGTGAAGTTCAAGAAGTCTCTGGACAACTTCAACATCGCTAATCTTTGGAACATCGCGAAGCTCACTTGGAGTCTCACCAAGTAGTGCGGCCACCATAGCTTTAGTAACAAGGTTCTTAGCACCTCGAACATCAACTCGACCAACTAGTGGCTTGCCACCTCTAACAGTTATCTGGCTCATTACTCTCCTGCTGTCCTAACTGGCAAAGTCTCTGGCATCCAACCTGGACGCTTTGCTTCGAATGCTGTAATTGCTGCTTCATCTCTCAGAGTTAGACCAATGTCATCTAAACCTTCGAGCAAACGCCATCTGGTGTATTCATCGATAGCAAAACTAACTGTGATCTCTCCCAGTGTTGCAGTCTTATTTACTAGATCGATGGTGATTTGAACCCCAGGATTTGCTTCAATTGCTTCCCAGAGTTTCTCTGTGTCAGCATCTGAGATTTCACCGGTAATAAGACCTTGCTTACCAGCGTTACCCCTGAAGATATCAGCAAACTTTGAAGATAAGACTGCTTTGAAGCCATAGTCCCGAAGAGCCCAAACAGCGTGCTCACGAGATGAGCCTGTCCCAAAATCAGGGCCTGCGACAAGGACTTCTCCGTGCTTATAAACCTCTTGGTTTAGAACAAACTCTGGGTCGTTTCTCCAAGAAGCGAAGAGTGCATCTTCAAAACCTGTCTTAGTGATTCGCTTTAGATAAACCGCTGGGATGATCTGGTCGGTGTCAACATTCGAACGCTTTAGTGGAACTGCAACTCCGGTAAAGGTAGTGAACTTATCCATTGTTCTCCTCCAAATCTCCAGGAGCTGAAAGAGTTCCACGAATAGCTGTAGCTGCTGCAACCAACGGTGAAACTAGGTGAGTTCTAGCACCTTTACCTTGACGTCCTTCAAAGTTACGGTTTGAAGTTGAGGCTGCTCGTTCACCGGGGGCAAGTTGGTCAGGATTCATACCTAGACACATGGAGCAACCAGCGAATCTCCACTCAGCACCAAAGTCTTTGAAAACTTTGTCTAGCCCTTCAGCTTCTGCTTCTAACCGAACTCGAGCACTGCCAGGAACAACCATCATGCGTAAGCCTTCGGCTTTCTTCTTACCCTTGATGATTGCAGCTGCTGCACGAAGATCTTCAATGCGAGAGTTAGTGCAGGAACCTAGGAATACTGTGTCAACCTTGATGTCTTTCATCTTGGTGCCTGGAGTTAGATCCATATATTCAAGAGCTCGCTCTGCTGCTGCTTTCTCATTAGGGTCAGAGAAATCTGAAGGAGCAGGAACAGAGTCATTCAGAGAAATGCCCTGACCTGGGTTAGTTCCCCAGGTGACAAAAGGATCAAGAGTATTTGCATCAAGGAATACTTCTGCATCAAAAGATGCACCATCATCAGTTGGAAGTGACTTCCAGTATTCAACTGCAGCATCCCAGTCAGCACCCTGTGGTGCATGAGGTCTTCCCTTTAGGTATTCAAAGGTAGTTTCATCAGGGGCAACCATTCCAGCTCGAGCACCAGCTTCGATGGACATGTTGCAGATTGTCATTCTGGCTTCCATAGAAAGAGCACGAATAGCACTACCACGGTATTCAAGAACATAACCCTGACCACCACCGGTACCTATCTTGGCAATTACAGCAAGGATGATGTCTTTGGATGTTACCCCTGGGCGAAGAGTTCCCTCAACGTTGATGGCCATTGTTTTGAAAGCCTTCAAAGGCAAAGTCTGGGTAGCAAGAACATGCTCAACTTCACTTGTTCCAATACCCATAGCCAGTGCACCAAATGCTCCGTGGGTTGAAGTGTGTGAATCACCACAGACAACTGTGATACCAGGCATGGTTAGCCCCAGCTGAGGACCAACTACGTGAACGATTCCCTGATCGACATCACCCAGCGAGTGGATGCGAATACCGAACTCTTTGGCGTTGTGACGAAGAGCCTCAATCTGAGTTCTTGAAGTTGCATCAGCAATTGGCTTATCGATGTCGATGGTTGGGGTGTTGTGGTCTTCGGTGGCGATAGTTAGGTCAGGTCTTCTAACTCTTCTCCCGGCAAGACGGAGTCCATCGAAAGCCTGAGGACTAGTGACCTCGTGGACCAGGTGAAGGTCGATGTATAGAAGGTCGGGTGCGCCGTTCTCACCTTTGACCACTAGGTGGTCTCTCCACACCTTTTCGGCGAGAGTTAGGGGCTTATTAGTCATTAGGACACCTCAGTACGGCTGAAATACAAGTTTACCAGCGTGGCGTAGATTGGCAGGGTGAGTGAAATCGAACTTATCCAACGTAGAACTATCCGAGTGCTGGCTCTCGGCCAGGTTTTAGGCGGATTTGGGCTAGGTTCGGTCCTATCCATTGGTTCATTGCTAGCCAGAGATTTGAGCGGTTCTGAGGCTTGGGCGGGCTCTGCAGCCACCTTTAGCACCCTAGGAGCAGCCATCTGGGCTATTCCGCTGTCTAGGCTTGCTTACGCCAGAGGTAGAAGGGTTTCCCTAGCCACAGGTGCAGCTCTCGCTATTTCTGGAGCTATGACGGTTATTGAATCAGCAAACCTGAGACTCTTCCCCCTACTCCTGCTTGGTATCTTCCTCCTCGGAGCAGGTTCTGCTACATCCCTGCAGGCTCGCTTTGCTGCAACTGATATTCCTTTACCAGGTAAAACTGGGCGATCGATTGGTCTGGTGGTCTGGGCGACAACCGTGGGCGCGGTAACTGGTCCTAACCTATTTGGCCCTGGTGATCAACTTGGTGAAGCCTTAGGGCTCCCTCCAATGACAGGTCCCTTCCTGTTTACTGTGGCAGCACAGATTGGTTCAACCTTGGTCTTTTGGTTTGGTCTTAGACCTGACCCACTGCTTTACGCACAGAAACTTCAAACTAAAACTAAGAACAAGATCTCATTGAGATCTGCTTTACAAACGTTAAAAGAAAATCCAGTTCCTAGATTTGCGGTATTCGCTGTCGCTCTAAGCCACATGGTGATGGTTTCAGTGATGTCAATGACACCAGTTCACATGCAGGATATGGGTTATGACCTAGTCGTTGTTGGTTTTACCATCAGCCTGCACATTGCTGGTATGTATGCGTTATCCCCAGTGATGGGGATACTTGCGGACAAGATTGGCAAGGTTCAACTTATTCTCTTGGGCCAGCTTATGTATTTGCTGGCAATTGCCTTTTCAGGCTTTGGTCAAATGGATCGAGTGCAAGTAACGATTGGTCTTACTCTTCTAGGTTTAGGTTGGTCTGCATCAACTGTTGCAGGATCTGCACTACTTTCTTCAAGTGTTCCAGCAAATGAAAAGACCAACGTTCAAGGCGTTAGTGATTCGACAATGAACCTAAGCGGTGCAATTGGTGGCGGTATTGCTGGAAGCATTCTCAGCCTGGTCGCATTCAACGGTTTGAACTTCGTTGCATTAGTTCCAGTAACAGTAATCGTTGTCTTGAGCGTGTTGATATACAAAAGAGCAAAGCAGATTAGCTAATCGCTAGGAGTTCTTTCCAAGTAGGGCCGGTGCAGCCACCTTCTTGCTGAATTGAATATTCAGCTGCACGACAAGCTAGCTCAAGAGAAGCTTGTAGATCATTTCCTTGAGCAAGGACTGCTAGGAACGCTCCAGTGTGAACATCTCCTGCACCGTTAGTATCAACGACATTTACTCTTCTACCAGCAGCACTAGCAACAACCTTGCCGTGATGCCAGAGCTCTGCACCTTCTGCACCTTTACGAAGAAGTAACCAACACTCAGGAGAAACATGAGGAGCAAGTTTTTCATACTCACTCTGATTACAAGAAATCAAAGTAGCGTGAGTACCCACCCAATCAAGAATTTCTGGAGTCAGTTGAGCTGTTGTCGGTCCCGGATCAAAAACAATCTTGCTCTTGATAATCCCCGAAGCAAATAGTTCTAGGAAAGCATCCTTAGAGGTTGGATAGACCAGTTCATAACCGTAGACAACTAGCCAAGCATCTTCTTCATAGGAGTACTGCTCTAATTCAGAGAAACTTCTAATCCCCTCAGCTCCGCTGATTGTTACAAAACTTCGCTGACCATCAGGTTCAATCAAAGTAATGCAGAGACCAGAATCCCCTGAGCTGTATTCTTCAACACCAAGAGTCTCGACGCCCTCAATTGCCATGGCTGCCCTAATCGCATCTGCCCTAGGACCAGTTCCGATTGGACTGCAGTGCTGAGCCTTTAGCCCCAACCGAGAAGCAGCTGCCTCGAGGTTCAGTGCTCCACCAACTTGGCTAAAGGAACGGGTAGCCAAGACATCTCCGCCAGGAGTTGGCAGATGTGGCACAAAAGTAACCTGATCTACTAGGCCACTGGCTAGTGATTTCAGGTGAGTTGGGAGAAAGTTGGCTAAATCCATCTCTTAAACCCTAACTGTTAAAGCAAACTCGCTTCCAAGACTTTCATCATCGGAAGCGAGATTGGTGACCCCAGCGGGATTTGAACCCGCGCTACTGCCGTGAGAGGGCAGCGTCCTAGGCCGCTAAACGATGGGGCCGAAGAGCAACCTCTCTATTATGCCAGAGTAAGAGGCTCGCCGTCTAGGCAAAGACTCTTAGTGCTCCTGGTAGCACCTTGCAAACCACTGGTGATTCACCGACATGCTCACCATCAGAGTATGCAGGCATGCCTGCTGAGTGGATCTCTACCTCTTTAGCTCTGAGGATTTCAACGGCTGGGTGGCTAACGTGCTTGCCCTCGTAGACAGTTGGAAAAATCTTGATGAGTTCTAATCGACTAACGGAATTCAGGATAAGCAGATCTAACTCACCATCGTTTACCTGAGCATCTGGAGTCACATACAACCCACCGCCATATGAAGGTGAGTTGGTGATTGTGCAGAGGTTCGCCTCAAACTCTCGCTCAACTCCATCAATCACTAACCGGTATGGAATAGGTTTGAAAGCCATCAGCTCTCGATACATTGCAAAGCGATACTTCACTGGACCTTTGATCCAGTTCCACATATTCGCCCTCTTATTTACTAATGCATCAAAACCTGCACTGACCGCTCCAAAAGAATAGAAAGTCTTGTTCTGGGATACCGAAGAAATTAAGTCCACCACTCTTGGGGTATTTAGTTTCTCAATGATGTGAGAAACAGCAGCCGTCACATCGTGGATAGGAAGACCCAGTGCCCTTGCTGAATCATTACCTGTTCCTGCTGCAACCAAACCAACAGGGACCCCAGTTGTTGCGACAGAGTTAACAGCAAGATGGAACATGCCATCTCCACCAACAACCACTAGGCCATCAATTGTTTTCTTCTTAAGCGCAGCCTTTGCATTCTCAGTTGCCTGAGCAAAACTATTTGCAGAGAGATCAACTAGCTTGATGGCAGTCTTAGCAAACTCTGCTTTAGTTTGTTCACCGAACGCTTTACCCTTACCTCTACCAGAGGTTGGGTTGATAACAATGCCTAGTGTGGTCATTACTGCTTTCTTAGAGTTTGTGCGTTGACCGCAACAATCAAGGTTGAAAGTGACATCAACACCGCTCCGATAGCTGGAGTCAAAACTAAACCTAATGGCATAAACACACCAGCAGCTAACGGTATTGCCAGAATGTTATAACCGGCAGCCCACCACAGGTTCTGCAGAGACTTAGTTCTAACTTTTCGACTCAACTTCACAGCTCTAACGACTGCTCCTGGGTCATCACTGATTAGGACTATGCCAGCTGATTCAATTGCGACGTTTGTTCCTGCACCAATAGCAAAACTCACATCAGCTTGGGCAAGGGCTGGAGCATCGTTGATGCCATCCCCCACAAATCCAACTAATACATTCTCAGACTGCAGCTTCTTGATCAACTCTGACTTCTGCCAAGGCATTGCTTCAGCAAAGACCTCGGTTATTCTCAGTGCCTTAGAGATGTTGTCTGCTACCCCTTGAGAGTCTCCAGTTAGAAGCCCAACTCGAATACGTTCCAATTGAAGCTGGTAGACAGCATCTACCGAAGTTGGTCTAAGCACATCGCCAATGCTGATTAGTGCCTCAAGGTTATTATCAACTACTACACAGATGACGGTGTATCCAGCGTGCGTTGCTTGATCTGCCCAAAGAACATCCGAAACTTCCATCCGGATGTTGTTTCGAACTAACAGCGCAGGTGAGCCAACAATAACTTTTGACTTGCCAACTAAACCGCTGACTCCCTGGCCGGCTAAAGATTCAAACTCTTTGGCTTTAGGAAGCTTTAGCTCACCTGCATGAGCAACTATGGCTTTACCAATTGAGTGCTCACTCGCAGTTTCAACTGCAGCAGCCATTGCCAGAGCCTTATTGCCATCCCCAATATTCGCTTTAGCCGCAACTCTTACTTCTGCAACTGATCTATTTCCCAAGGTCAGCGTTCCAGTCTTATCAAAGAGAACAATGTGCAATTTGGCTGCTTGCTCAAACATTTGACGATTACGGATTAGCAATCCCGATGAAGCCGCCTTTGCAGTAGTGATTGCTGTGACGAGAGGAATAGCAAGTCCTAGTGCGTGTGGGCAGGCGATGACTAGCACTGTGACTATTCGCTCTAAAACAAAGTTTGCATCTTGAGTTCCGTTTACCATCCAATACAGAGCAGTTAGGAAGGCTGAGGCAAGCGCAACATAGAAAAGCCAGCTTGCTGCTCTGTCAGCAAGCCGTTGAGTATTTGATTTTGACTTCTGAGCTTCTTCAACCATTCGAACAATTTGGGAGAAGGCAGTGTCTTTTCCTGTTGCGGTTGCCTTAATTACAAGAGAACCGCTTTTGAGGGCTTCATCAGTGCTGATTACAGTTCCAGCGAAAACTGCAGAGCCTTTTACTTTCTGGACAAGAGCAGCTTCTCCAGTGAGCATTGACTCATTGACTTTAGCTTTACCTGAAACAACGACTCCGTCAACAGGAATTATGCCACCAGGAGAGATAGCCAACTGATCTTCTAGTTGAACTCTGCCAACTGGCATCTCTTCATATTTCTTACCACGCAACACTGAGGCAAGATCTGGAAGCATGCTCTTTAGCTCTCCTAAAGCATTAGATGCTTTCATCACCGCCGACATCTCAATCCAATGTCCAACCAACATGATCGTGATTAGAGTTGCTAACTCCCACCAGAAGTCCATGTGTCCGATTGGCGAACCAAATAGGTCAGACGCAGTTAGCACCAAGCTATAGCCAAAGGAAACAACCATCGCTAGAGCAATCAGAGCCATCATCCCCGGCTGTTTTGCTTTCAGTTCTTGCCAACCTGTTGTCAAAAATACTTTGCCTGCAGTGAAGAACAGAACTATTCCAAATACGGCTGGTAAGAAATTCGAGAACGGGAAGGCTAGCGCTTTATAGCCAAGCAGCATCTCAACAGTGTGAGAGAAGTAAACAGTTGGGATAGTTAGGGCAGTAGCCAGTTGTACCTGACTCTTAAATGCACCCGCATTGTGGTGAGAGTGATCCATATGATCATGAGCGCTGTGGTCATCGTGATGCTGGTGTTCGCCACCTGTCTCACAGCAGTTGTGCCCTTCTTGGGTCTTCTTGGTTAAGTGATGCTTCTGGTCACATTTACATTCATTAGGTGGGCAGTGACACTCTCCACCTGGGTTGTGGTCACAGACACATCTTGGATCAGTTGCTGAATTGTGTGCTTCACAGTTGTGCTCTGTTAGCTTCTTAGCCATAAGTCCTATTACTCCAATGAATGTTCGGTTCTAAGTTTGCCATGCCTTGTATTCTGAAGGCATGAAACTCACTAAGTATGGGCATGCCTGCATTGTTTTTGAAGAACAGAGTAAGAAATTAGTTCTAGATCCAGGAGCTTATACGGAGGCTTTAGATGGGCTAACCGATGTATTGGCTGTTGTGATTACCCATGCACACGACGATCACTGCTTTGAGGCTCAATTGGACAGGCTTCTTGAACGTAATCCTGATTTGATGATTTATGGACCGCCTCAGGTCTGCACAAGACTCTCTAAATACAACACCACCCCTGTATATCTTGGCGACTACTACCCAGTTGGACCATTCACCTTAGAGTTCTTTGGAGACCTGCACGCAGTCATTCACCCAAGCATCCCAGTCATTGAAAACAGAGCAGTTCTAATAAATGACAAGTTTTACTACCCTGGCGATTCCTTCACCAATCCAGATAGACATGTTGAGCTACTGGCAGTTCCAACCAGCGCTCCTTGGCTAAAGATCTCCGAAGTAATGGACTTTGTCTCAAGCATCAAACACAAGCACTCGATGGCAACTCACAATGCGCTGCTAAGCGATTTTGGTAATGCTTTGAGTAATGGAAGAGTCAAAGCCATCACTGAAGCACAGGGTGGAGAGTTTCACTATCTACTCTCAGGTGAATCAATAGATATCTAGCGAGCCTTAGCTGCTAGTTCTTCCTTCTTGGCTTTGATGAGAAGTTTCAAGGTCTTATCGGTAACGCGCTCGTTCCAACCAAACCTTAGTGTGGACTTATCTAATTCCCCCTGTGTTAGTTCATCTGCAATGAACTCCCCCAAGCTGCCACTGAGCAGGTAGACGGAATAGAAATCTTTCCAGGCTGCGAAGGCTAGGAAATTTTTACCGCCAACTCGAATGGTTGGCAGTTGGTAACTGATAATCAACTCAGGTTCTGCCTTAGCCAGCTTGACCAGCCGGTCCCGAAGATCAAGAAGAACTACAGCCTGCTCTTTAGGGATCAGCTCAAAATACTTCTCGGCTTCGTCTCTCTCAAGTTTTCGCATAAGCCTATTAAAGCAAAACAGCCAGACCTAAAAGTCTGACTGTCAAAGCTGGGGTACCAGGACTCGAACCTAGAACAAATGAACCAGAATCACTCGTGTTGCCAATTACACCATACCCCAAGGGTTGTTGCCGAGCTTTGGACTCGACTCCCCATTCTACCTATGACTATAAAGAGCGAGCAAACAGGCTTAGACGCTCTAGGGTTTCAGCCTTACCCAATATCTCCATGGACTCAAACAAAGGCGGAGAAATACGCTTACCGGAGATGGCAGTTCTCAGAGGCCCAAACGCATTTCTAGGCTTGTGAGCAAGTTCTTCAATTAGCTTCTGGTTCAGGGCTGCCTGAATAGCTTCAGTCTTGAAATCTTCAATTCCCTCTAGAACAGCAATAGCCGCAAGGGTGATGTCCTTCGACTCACCAGGTAATCCAGCCTTGGCGTCTTCCTCAACCACAATCTTTTCTGCGGTAGTAAACAAGAAACTGAGCATTGGCACGGCTTCTGAAAGGACAACAATACGCTCCTGAATCAAAGGAGCTGCCTCGGTCAAGATAGCTAACTCGTTATCGGTAACAGTTGCTCCGATTACTCCAGCACTCTGCAGGTAAGGAATGATGCGCTTAGTGAAATCTTCCAAAGAAAGCAGTCTTAGATGGCTTGCGTTGATGGAGTCAGCCTTCTTCTGGTCAAAGCGGGCTGGGTTTGGATTGACATCCTTAACATCGAAAGCTGCAATCATTTCCTCGAGCGAGAAGACATCTCTATCTGCACTAATGCTCCAGCCAAGTAATGCTAAGTAGTTCAGCAAACCCTCTGGAATAAACCCACGGTCTCTGTGGTGGAAGAGGTTTGACTCAGGATCACGCTTTGAGAGCTTCTTATTTCCCTCCCCCATTACAAATGGTAGGTGACCAAACTGTGGGATGAACTTAGTAATGCCGGCTTCAAACATTGCGTTGTATAGGGCAATCTGTCTAGGAGTTGAAGAAAGTAGGTCTTCACCTCTGAGCACATGGGTAATACCCATCAGCGCATCATCAACTGGGTTCACAAGTGTATAGAGCGGTTGACCATTAGGTCTCACTACAACGAAGTCAGGGAAAGAACCAGCAGGGAAAGTAATCTCTCCTCTAACTAGGTCATTGAAAGTAATGTCAACATCTGGAACACGAAGGCGTAAAGCTGGTGATCTTCCCTCTGCTTTATAAGCGGCCTTAGCTTCTTCAGATAGCTCTCGCTCTGAGTTGTCATAACCTAGCTGAACGGCTCTGCCATTTGCCTTGTTGCGCTCATCAATTTCTTCACCGGTTAGGAAACTCTCATAGATATGCCCTGAAGCTTTTAGCTTGGCAATCACATCTAGATAAATTTCTGTTCGCTCTGATTGACGATAGGGCTCGTTAGGGCCACCAACGCCAACACCTTCGTCCCAGTTCAGACCCAACCACCTGAGACCATCGAGGATCATCTCAAAAGACTCTTCGCTGTCTCGCTCTGCATCGGTGTCTTCGATACGGAAGACAAAGGTTCCACCGGTGTGACGAGCATAAGCCCAGTTGAATAGAGCAGTTCTAACTAACCCAACGTGAGGTGTCCCAGTTGGAGAAGGGCAGAAGCGAACGCGAACGTCACTGCCTGAAGCAGTGGTAAAAGGTGCTGTGATTTGGTTTGACATAACTTGATAAGTCTAAGCGACGGGGTTAGTAAGCGTCCCGATGCCCTCAATGCATATCTCAACTGACTGTCCAGATTCGATCTGCCCAATACCAGCTGGTGTTCCAGTGAGGATGACATCTCCCGGCAGCAAAGTCATAACTTGGGAGACATGTTCAATGATTCTAGGAATCTTGTGAATCAACATGTCTACGGATGAGTGTTGTCTTAGCTCTCCATCAACTCTGGTTTCTAGAATCTGCCCATCAACCACAAACTCTGTTTCAACCCAAGGGCCAAGCGGACAGAAAGTATCGAAGCTCTTAGCTCTTGTCCATTGACCATCTTTGTTTTGGATATCCCTTGCAGTCACATCATTGGCGATAGTAAAGCCCCAGACATAATCTAGAGCTTTATCTGCTCTGATATCCTTTGCTACCTGACCAATGACAATTGCTAGTTCTCCTTCGTGATCGACCTGAGAGGAGATAGCTGGTAAAACTATTGTTTCGCCTGGACCGATAACGGTAGTAAGTGGCTTGATAAAGATCAACGGTTCAGCTGGAGTTTCTCCACCCATCTCGGCAGCGTGATCTGCGTAGTTCTTACCAATACAAACGATCTTGCTAGTTGGCAGTACTGGAGGGAGTAGTTGAACATCTTTCAAAGGGATTCTCTCCCCTGTTGTTTCATATCCTTGAAAGACAGGATGTCCTCTAAAGACCACTACTTCGGGGCCATCAACTAATCCCCAAGAAACCTGGTCTCTAACAATGAACTTGGCTATTCTCATGAACTCAGTTTGACCAACCAGTTGTGGCGATCTGGAATCAAACCATACTGAATCCCAGTTAGTTCTTCTCTAAGGGCAGTAGTTAGTTCACCTGGTTGAGGGTCGACTGGACCAATAACTTCTTCTCTTGATTTGAACTGACCAACTGGGGTGATTACTGCAGCAGTTCCACAAGCAAAGACTTCTCTAATCTCACCTGAGTTATAGCCTTCACGAACTTCAGCCAGCGTGACAGTTCGCTCTTCAACACTGATGTTCTTATCTTTCAATAGTTGAATGATTGAGTCTCGTGTAATACCTCGAAGGATGGTGCCATCCAAAGATGGAGTCACTACGTGACCATCTTTGTATACGAAGAAGACGTTCATACCTCCGAGTTCTTCAATCTCAGTGTGAGTTGCTGCATCAAGGAAGAGCACCTGAGAACAACCGTTCTCATAGCCTTCGTTCTGAGCTAGCAAGCTCGCAGCGTAGTTACCACCGGTCTTAGCTTCACCAGTTCCATACTTGGCTGCTCTTGCAGAATCTAAAGCTATCCAGATTGACACTGGCTTCAGACCACCTGTGAAGTATGGGCCGACAGGAGATGCAATAACTCGATACTCAGCTCGGTGGGCAGCTCTAACACCTAAGAAGTTCTCTGCTGCAATTTCAAAAGGTCTGAAATACAAGGTCTTCTCATTAACTGGCTTTGGCACCCATGCGCCATCAACAGAGATTAGTGCCCGAAGGCTTTCAACAAAAAGTTCGACCGGTAATTCAGGTAATGCCATGCGGTGAGCAGACTTTTGTAATCTAGCTCCGTTAGCTTCTGGTCTAAAGGTGTGAATAGAACCATCTTGGTGACGGTAAGCCTTAATACCTTCAAAAATCTCTTGACCATAGTGCAGCACTGCGCTTGATGGATCCATCAGGATTGGGCCGTATGGTTCAACTCTGGCGTTCTGCCAACCATCAGCTTTTGTCCACTCGATGATTACCTGATGGTCTGTAAAGTTCACACCGAAGGCAGGGTTCTCAAGGATTGCTTCACGGTCAGCATCAGGAAGTGGATTACTAGATCTAATTACCTTGAATTCCATGTTCATCCTCTTTTACAGTTGAGCGAAAATACTTTGAGCAATCTCGGTTGTGGTGCGCTTTGATTCACCGCGTGTAGCAAGGTCTGCTGCAACTGCTCTTTCAATTCTTGCTGCAGCAACGGGGTTACCAAGGTGATCGAGCAACATGGCAGCAGAAAGTATTGCTGCTGTTGGATCTGCAATCCCCTTGCCTGCAATATCAGGAGCAGATCCATGAACTGGTTCAAACATTGAAGGGAAAGCTCCGGTTGGGTTGATGTTTCCAGAAGCAGCGATACCAATACCACCACCGATAGCAGCAGCTAGGTCAGTGAGGATATCTCCAAACAGGTTATCGGTGACAATAACATCAAATCTTGAAGGGTCAGTCACCATGTATATGGTGGCTGCATCAACGTGTTGGTAATCAACTGAAACGGCAGGGAACTCTTTAGCAACTTCATCAACAGTTCTTTGCCATAACCAACCAGCATTCACAAGAACATTGTGCTTGTGCACAAGAGTCACCTTCTTGCGGTCACGGTTAGCGGCTAACTCAAAGGCGTAACGAACAGCTCTTTCAACACCAAAGCGTGTGTTTACAGATGTTTCATTAGCAACTTCGTTTTCGGTGCCAACTCGGATAGCTCCACCGTTACCGACGTAAGCACCTTCTGTGCCTTCCCGAACAACTACGAAATCAACTTCTCCTGCATCAGCAAGAGGAGAAACAACTCCTGGATACAACTTGGTTGGTCTTAGGTTGATGTAGTGATCGAAGCTGAATCTAAGTTTTAGTAAAAGTCCACGCTCTAGAACACCAGAAGGAACGCTTGGGTCGCCAATAGCACCGAGCAGAATCGCATCGTGTTCTGCAAGCGAAGCCATGTCCGCATCAGTGAGGATTTCACCGGTGGCGTTGTATCTTCTAGCGCCTAGGTCATATTCCTTAGTGACAAACTCAACACCCGAGCCGCGGGTGGCTAGCTGCAGGGCCTCAAGGGCTAGGGCTGTGACCTCAGGGCCAATGCCGTCTCCACCAATTACGCCAATATTTATCTGCTCAGTCACTTGGATTCTTTCAAACTCGTTTAGTACAACTTTACTTGAGCAGAACTAGGCTTCCCGTGTAGCAAGCAGAACCAAGGTAGTTGAGGGCTTCAGCCCCTCCTTGGTCTGGATCTGCCCTTCTCGGTTCTCAAGAATCTCGATGGTAAGGCCAGTGCCTTCAAGTGCCTTAGTGATGCTCTCAACATTAGGAAGGACATCTGGATCTCTAGGGCCTCCGAAACCGCCAGCTAGGTTGTCCCTCGAATGCCAAACACCCATCAGGTGACCACCAGGTGCAACATAACCAGCAAGACGTCTAGTCGCAACTTCAAGTTGCGCTTCAGGAATCTGCAGATAGCCGATAACGGCTAATTCAACTGGACTAGCCATGGGCTCAAATTTCAGAGCATCAGCACATTTCGCTGAACATAGTTCAGCAACTCCCTCTTCCTTAGCCAAGGCTAAATACTTATCCAAGGCTTTTTGCGAGAAATCAACATTCTCTATATGCCAGCCCTGTTTAGCTAGCCAGACGGCATTCCTGCCTTC
>JBBAML010000010.1:11809-17675 GCA_040402515.1 Rhodoluna sp. | reverse complement strand
TCTCCATAAACGTAGAACTTATCTGCAGGCTTTAGTTCTGCAGCATTAAGTAGAAAGTCGGGATTACTGTAATCAACGTTGACGGCACCAACAATATGAGATTCCGCAAATGCTTCCGGGGTTCTCACATCAACGATTGCAACCTTGTCGGTAACCTCTAGTTTTGCTGGAGCACAGCCAGCCAACCCAGCAATTACTGAAACTGCCAGAACAGCAGCAAACAATCTCTTAACTCTGTTCATTATCTTCCTTTACTAATCCCCTAAACCAAGGATAACTAAACTAGTTAGGAGAAGGAGTAATACATGGCAACCGAAGTAAGCATTGAAGAGCTAGCCGATGTTATTGAACACGGCGGTTTCGTTCTAGACGTTAGAGAAGACGACGAATGGGCAGAAGGACACGTTCCAAATGCACATCACATTCCAATGAATGAGGTTGCCAACCAAGTAGACAAGCTAGATGACGGTGCAAGAATCTTCATCATCTGTCGTTCAGGTGGCAGATCAATGACTGTTGCTAACTACCTAGAAGCGCGGGGCTTTGATGTAGTCTCAGTCGCTGGTGGAACCCAGGCTTGGATTGCCTCTGAACGCGAGCTATCTTTCGAAGCTTCGCTTTAGTCAAACTTTAGGTCAATAGCCTTTAGAACATCAGCCTCGATGGCAACTCTGACTTCTTCAAGCACATTAGCTGCTACCGGAGAGTCAACAGTGATAACTGAAAGAGCTTTACCGCCCTTAGAGTTTCTAGCAATCTGCATTGCCGCAATGTTTATGTTGTTCTCAGCAAAAGCTTTACCGTAGACAGCAACGATGCCTGGTCTATCTGCATAAACCATGAGTACTAAGTGTTCAGCCATAGCTAGTTCAACATCGTAACCGTTGATGTTAACGATCTTCTGGTGAAGCTTAGGACCAATAACTGTTCCAGATACTGATGCAGTAGTTCCATCAGCAAGGATTGCCTTGATCGAGGTTACGTTGCGGTATTCCTCACTGTTTGAGTCAACAGAGAGCTTGACATCAACACCACGAGCCTCAGCCATAAGTGGTGCATTCACATAAGAAACCTGCTCGGTAACAGCGTTCTGATAGAAGCCCTTTAGAGCAGCTAACTTCAACACTGAAACATCTTGAGATGCAATCTCGCCTCTAACTTCAACTTCAATGGCAGTCACATTTCCACCAGAGATACCAAAGAGCAACTGACCCATGTTCTCCATCAAAGCGATACCTGGCTTGACCGATGCGTCGATAACACCACCGGCAACATTCACTGCATCTGGAACTAGATCTCCAGCAAGAGCAAGCCTTACGCTCTTCGCAACTGAGATACCAGCTTTCTCCTGAGCTTCATCAGTTGATGCACCTAAGTGAGGTGTAACAATGATGTTTTCCAGTTCTAGAAGAGGTGAGCCAGTTGGAGGTTCATTCACAAACACATCTAGACCAGCACCCGCAATACGGTTGGACTTCAGCGCAGCATAGAGTGCATCTTCATCAATGATGCCACCGCGAGATGCGTTAACAATTCGAAGTGTTGGTTTAGCAATTGCAAACTGGTCGGCAGCAATCATTCCAGTAGTCTCAGGAGTTTTCGGAATGTGAATAGTAATGAAATCTGATCTCTTCATTAGTTCTTCCAGTGTTACTAGCTCAACACCAATCTGCTCTGCTCTTGCAGCAGTGACATAAGGGTCGTAACCAATTAGTTTTGCCTCAAAGCCAGCAAGTCTTTGAGCAACTAGGGTTCCGATACGGCCAAGACCGACGATTCCAATGGTCTTCTCATAAAGTTCAACACCGGTGAACTTAGAGCGCTGCCACTTACCTGCCTTGAGCGATGCATTAGCATCTGGCACAAAGCGAGCTAGAGAAAAGATATGTGCGATAGCAAGTTCAGCAGCTGAGATCACGTTAGAAGTTGGTGCATTCACAACCATTACACCGGCAGCGGTAGCAGCCTTGATGTCAACATTGTCCAGTCCAACACCTGCACGTGCAATTACTTTTAGGTTAGGAGCATGCGAGATTGCTTCAGCATCAACCTGGGTAGCAGAGCGAACCAAGATAGCGCTAGCAGTTGCTAAGGCAGCTAAAAGAGCTGGGCGGTCAGTGCCATCTACATTCTGAACTTCAAAATCAGGACCTAGAGCTTCAACGGTGGCAGGTGAAAGCTCTTCAGCAATAAGGACGATTGGTTTAGACAATGGTTTATTCCTAGTGAATTAGGGGGAAAGTTTTTAGGCTGCACCAGCGAAGCGTAAGTCCATCCTACCGAAGCCTGTCTTAGTCTTAAGCGGTGACCGAACTTGTCTTCTATGCAGCCATAAGCTCAGATGGCTATCTTGCTGGCCCCGACGGGGATATGTCCTGGGCCGAGAAGTATTTAGCCTCAGGGGAAGACTACGGATACTTTGAACTGGTAAGCAGATCCTCAGCCATCCTGATGGGTCGGGCTACCTTTGACTTTGAAATAGAGAATGGGGTTCAAGGGCCTAGGCCTCTCCCCACCTATGTCCTCACCCACATCCCAGAGTTCTACGAAGATGTCCTAGATGAGAATGTTTACTTCACTGGTGGAGACATAGCCAAGGTTGTTGACCTAATAAAGCTCAAACACCCAGGCACAGTATTCATCATGGGTGGAGCCAATGTTGCGAATCAACTACTCGAGCAGAACCTACTCGACACCATGAGGCTGTTTGTTTGCCCTGAAGATCTGGGCTCTGGAACACAAGCCTTTAACGACGACACTGCCTACAACAACTTCACTCTTGTTGATGAGAAGCAATACTCTTCAGGCATTGTTGAAGAGGTTTATAAAAGAACCGTTTAAAGCAATAACCCCACCTTTTCAGGTGGGGTTATTTGTAAATCTTTAGCGAGCAGCCTTGCCCTCTTCATAGTCATCTGAGTTCTTGATCCATGAGAATAGCTTGCGAAGGCTACGACCAACAGCTTCGATTGGGTGTGCTTCACCCTTAGCTCTAAGCGCTAGGAACTCTGGAGCTCCTGCATCCTGGTCTGCTACGAAACGGTTAGCAAAGGTGCCGTCCTGTATGTCGGTTAGAACATCGCGCATACGCTCTTTGACCTCTGGGCCAATAACTCTTGGACCTGAAATGTAGTCACCGTATTCAGCTGTGTCAGAAACTGACCAACGCTGCTTAGCGATACCACCTTCATACATCAAGTCAACAATGAGCTTTAGCTCGTGTAGAACTTCAAAGTATGCAACCTCAGGCTGGTAACCAGCTTCAGTAAGAGTTTCGAAACCATACTGGATTAGCTGTGATGCTCCACCACAGAGAACAGCCTGCTCACCGAATAGGTCAGTCTCAGTCTCTTCAGTGAAAGTGGTCTTGATGGTTCCAGCTCTGGTTCCACCAATTGCTTTGGAATATGAAAGTGCTAGGTCAAATGCGTGACCGGTAAAGTCCTGCTCAACTGCAACTAGGTTAGGAACTCCACGACCGTCGATGTATTCACGACGAACGATGTGACCTGGGCCCTTAGGTGCAACTAGGAAAACATCAACGTCAGCTGGTGGCTTGATGAAGCCGTAACGGATTGAGAAACCGTGACCGAAGACAAGTGCCTTACCTGCAGTTAGGTCTGGTGCAATCTCGTTTGCGTAGATGTCACGCTGACGAGGGTCTGGTGCCAAGATCATGATGACATCTGCCCAAGCAGCTGCTTCCTTCACTGAAAGAACTTTTAGCCCAGCTTCTTCAGCTTTAGCTTTGCTCTTTGAACCTTCGGCTAGACCAACAACAACATCCACACCTGAATCCTTTAGGTTCAGTGAGTGTGCATGTCCCTGTGAGCCGTAACCAATTACGGCCACCTTCTTGCCCTGGATAATGCTTAGATCGGCATCCTTGTCGTAAAAGATTTCAGCCACTTGTTTTATCTCCTTGTTTGATGTTTATTACTGCTTAAGAACCTTCTCGGTGATTGACTTTGAACCTCGTCCAATAGCCAAAACACCCGACTGCACCAATTCTTTGATGCCGAAGGGTTCGAGAACTTTGATGAAGGCTTGACACTTGGCGGTTTCGCCAGTTACCTCAATGATTAGTGCATCGCTCGCGACGTCGATGACGCGGGCACGGAATAAGGTTACTGCCTCTAGGACCTGTGAACGGGTAGCGGCGTCAGTCTTTACCTTAATAAGCATGTGGTCACGCTCAACGGTGGTTTCAGGCTCTAGCTCAACGACCTTGATTACGTTGATCAGCTTGTTTAGCTGCTTGGTGACCTGCTCTAGCGGAAGGCCATCAACGCTAACCACGACAGTGATACGAGATAGGCCTTCAACTTCGGTAGTTCCCACCGCAAGAGATTCAATGTTGAAACCACGACGGGCAAACAAACCTGCTACGCGGGTAAGTAGACCTGGACGGTCTTCAACTAGTAGGGATAGAACGTGCTGTGACATTACTCTTCCTCCCCTTCTTCCCAAACTGGTCTTTCATCTCTAGCAAACTGAACTGCGTCATTAGATAGACCTGCTGGAACCATTGGCCAAACCATGGCATCTCTTCCAACGATGAAGTCGATTACAACTGGTCGATCGTTGGTTTCCATCGCTAGCTTGATGGCCGCATCAACTTCTTCAACTTTTTCAACACGAATACCTAGACAGCCGTAGGCTTCTGCAAGCTTTAGGAAATCAGGAACCATGATGGTGTCTGTTCCAGTGTTCAGATCAGTATTGGAGTAACGAGAGTTATAAAACAGTGTCTGCCACTGTCTAACCATTCCCAGTGAAGAGTTGTTGATGATGGCAACCTTGATTGGAATGTTGTTAATTGTGCAGGTCGCAAGTTCTTGGTTGGTCATCTGGAAACAACCATCACCATCGATAGCCCAAACTAAACGATCTGGTTGAGCAACCTTGGCGCCCATTGCTGCAGGAACTGAGTAACCCATGGTTCCAGCTCCTCCTGAGTTCAACCAAGAGTTAGGACGTTCGTATTTGATGAACTGTGCTGACCACATCTGGTGCTGACCAACACCAGCAGCAAAGACTGCTTCTGGTCCTGATAGTTCGCCAATACGTGTGATCACATACTGCGGAGAAAGCTTGCCATCCTCAGGTTCGGTATAACCAAGTGGGTAACGAGTTCTTAGATCGTTTAGGAAACCCCACCACTCAGCAATGTCTGGCTTAGTTCCCTTGAGGTCATTTGAAAGTTCTGCATTTAGTTCAGTTAGGACTTCTTTAAGATCTCCAACAATAGGAACATCAGCAAAACGAATCTTGCCAATTTCAGCTGGGTCAATATCAACGTGAATAACCTTAGCGCTAACAGCAAAGGTCTTTACCTGTCCTGTTACGCGGTCATCAAATCGAGCACCAAGAGTAATTAGCAAATCGCTACGTTGTAATGCTGTAACAGCAGGGACTGTTCCATGCATACCTGGCATACCGAGATTCTGCGGATCTGAATCTGGGAATGCACCTCTTGCCATCAAAGTTGTTACTACCGGTGCACCGATAATCTTTGCGAGTTCTAGAAGTTCTCTATCTGCTCTTGCTCGAATGATTCCGCCACCAACATAAAGTACTGGTCGCTTAGCTTCTTTGATTAGCTGTGCAGCTGCTTGAATCTGCTTACCGTGTGGCTTGGTTACAGGCTTGTATCCAGGAAGGTCTACCTTTGGAGGCCAAATGAATTCCGCTTTACCGTTCTGAGCGTCTTTAGCGATGTCAACAAGAACAGGTCCCGGTCTACCAGTAGTTGCAATCAGAACTGCAGCAGCTAGAACCCCTGGGATATCCTCTGCTTTGGTAACTAGGAAAGAGTGCTTTGTAATTGGCATGGTGATACCGACAATGTCTGCCTCTTGGAAAG
>JBBAML010000010.1:8896-11709 GCA_040402515.1 Rhodoluna sp. | reverse complement strand
AAAGAGTGCTTTGTAATTGGCATGGTGATACCGACAATGTCTGCCTCTTGGAAAGCATCAGTACCAATAGAAGTTGAGTTAACCTGACCGGTGATTGCAAGTAGTGGAACAGAGTCCATGTGTGCATCAGCAATTGCAGTAACTAGGTTGGTAGCTCCTGGACCACTTGTTGCAATGCAGACCCCAAGCTTGCCTGAAGCTGATGCATAACCTTCAGCAGCGTGACCTGCACCCTGCTCGTGACGAACGAGAATGTGCCTAATCTTGGTTGAATCCATCAGTGGATCGTAGGTAGGGAGAATCGCACCACCGGGCAGACCGAATATATCGGTAACCCCGAGTAGTTCCAGAGATCGAACTATCGCTTGCGCTCCAGTTAGAACTTCGTTAGCCATAAATAATCCTTAGGTTAAAACCCGTTAGCCGGTATAGGCACCTTCAGCTGCTGAATGCACAAGCTTCGAGTACTTAGCCAAGACTCCACGGGTATATCTAGGTGGTAGTGGCACCCATTCTGCTTTACGGGCTGCCAACTCTTCTGGCTCAACTAGTAGTTCGAGCGTGCGAGCTGCGATGTTGACTCGAATCAAGTCTGAATCGCGGACCAGAGCAATTGGACCGCCATCGGTCGCCTCTGGTGCAATGTGTCCGATACACAGCCCGGTTGTGCCGCCTGAGAATCGTCCGTCAGTCAAGAGTAATACATCCTTGCCCAAACCCGCACCTTTAATAGCGCTGGTGATAGCTAGCATCTCACGCATACCTGGGCCACCCTTAGGGCCTTCGTAGCGGATAACCACTACATCGCCCTTAGAGATCTTGCCATCGGTAAGTGCCTGCATGGCAGCTGCTTCTCTTTCAAAGACACGAGCAGGACCAGTAAAGTCCTCTAGATCAAAGCCTGCAGTCTTCACAACGGCACCTTCAGGAGCCATTGAACCCTTCAGGATTGAGATACCGCCAGTCTTGTGAATTGGGTTATTCAAAGCTCTGATGATCTTGCCGTCTGGATCTGGTGGGTTGATACCTTCTAGGTTTTCAGCAACGGTCTTACCGGTAACGGTTAGTGCATCACCGTGAATGAGACCTGCATCTAGAAGAGCCTTCATAACTACAGGAACTCCACCAACACGGTCAACATCAGCCATTACATATCTACCGAAAGGCTTTAGGTCGCCTAGGTGAGGAACCTTGTCGGCAATTCTGTTGAAGTCATCCAGAGTTAGATCTACTTCTGCTTCTTTAGCAATTGCTAGGAAGTGCAGAACAGCGTTAGTTGAACCACCAAAAGCCATGGTGACGGCAATAGCGTTCTCAAGGGCTTTCTTAGTGATGATGTCTCTAGCTGTAATGCCCTGAGCAATCAGGTTAACTACAGCCTCACCTGAACGGTGAGCCCAGTTGTCTCTTCTTCTATCTGCAGAAGGAGGAGATGCAGAACCAGGAAGTGACATACCCATTGCTTCTGCTGCACATGCCATTGTGTTAGCCGTATACATTCCACCGCAGGCACCTTCACCTGGACAGATAGCTCGTTCAATGCGATCAAGGTCTTCAAGGCTCATGGTTCCAGCCTTACAAGCACCAACAGCCTCGAAAGCGTCAATGATGGTTACTTCTTTTTCAGTGCCATCTGTGAGCTTTACCCAACCTGGAGCGATTGTTCCTGCATACAGGAACACTGAAGCTAGGTCCAATCTCGCTGCCGCCATCAACATACCCGGCAGTGACTTGTCACAACCGGCTAGCAAAACAGATCCATCTAGGCGTTCTGCCTGCATAACTGTCTCAACCGAGTCCGCAATAACCTCACGAGAAACTAGAGAGAAGTGCATTCCCTCGTGCCCCATTGAAATACCGTCAGACACTGAAATAGTGCCAAATTCCAAAGGATAGCCATTAGCAGCATGAACGCCCTGCTTAGCAGCATCAGCTAGACGGTCTAAAGAAAGGTTGCAGGGAGTAACTTCATTCCAAGAGGAAGCAACACCGATTTGAGGCTTTTCCCAGTCCTCATCCCCCATACCAACAGCTCGAAGCATTCCTCGAGCAGCTGCACGCTCAATACCGTCGGTAACTACCCGACTACGCGGTTTCATTTCTTTGGCCATTAGACAAGTTTAGGCGAAATCCCCTGCTCTGGGGCAGTCGGTGCCAATAGTCAGTTAGCCTTAAGTGGTGCCAAAACCTCAAGAAGAACTAGATAAGCAGAGCCTTGCTCGCTATACGGATGCTGCCATCAGAGCAAGCCGTGAGGTTATTGCCTCTTACTCAACTTCCTTTGGCTGGGCAACCAAATTACTAAAGCAGCCGATCAGAACCCAGGTTCAGAACATTTATGGCTTAGTTAGGGTTGCCGATGAAATCGTAGATGGTGCTGCTGCTGGTGCTCTTGGCGATAACCGTCTAGAGGCAACAGCTCAACTGGACAAGCTGGAGCAGGAAACCTACAAGGCAATGCAATTAGGTTTCAGCACAAATCTAATCGTTCATGCTTTTGCAGTGACTGCAAAAGAAACAGGCATCGACAGAAAGCACCTCGAGGCTTTCTATCACTCCATGCGAATGGATCTAAACAAGACTCGATACGACCACAAGTCTTTCTCAACCTATGTCTATGGGTCAGCTGAAGTTATTGGACTTATGTGCCTACAGACATTCATTCACGATAAAGATTTCAATAACCAAGAAAGAGAAACACTTCGCCTTGGAGCGCAAGCACTAGGAGCAGCCTTCCAGAAGGTGAACTTCTTGAGAGACCTTGCAGCCGATTTTGAGCAACTTGGTAGAAGCTACTTCCCACTGGTAAACGT
>JBBAML010000010.1:1675-8796 GCA_040402515.1 Rhodoluna sp. | reverse complement strand
CGTGCATACATCTGGGAGAAAGACGGTTTCACCTTCGACATGGGACCATCGTGGTATTTGATGCCAGATGCGTTCGACCAGTTCTTCAAACTGATGGGCACCACTGCAGATAAGGAACTGGATCTAGTTCGTCTTGATCCTGCTTATAGAACAATCTTCGAAGGTCAAGATGAGCCGATGTTTATGCACGAATCTCTCGAGAAAAACCTTGCAGAGTTTGAAGCTTATGAGCCTGGTTCTGCTGCCATGGTGCAGAAGTATTTGGACAGTGCAGAAGAAACCTATCTACTTGCTAACAAGCACTTCCTTTACACAAACTTTGAAAATGCAAAGTCATTCACCCACCCTGATGTTGTGAAGAAGGCTGGCACATTTATCAAGCACCTACTTACTTCGCTATACGGTTTCTCTGCAAAGCACGTCAAGGATGAACGTCTTCGCAAGGTTCTAAACTTCCCAGCTGTTTTCCTAGGCGCATCTCCTTATGACACCCCGAGTATGTATCACCTGATGACTCACATCGACATGAACGTTGGAGTCTTCTACCCACAGGGTGGTCTATACAAAATCATTGAAGCAGTTGAAAGACTTGCTAAAGCCAGCGGTGTCGAGATTCACACCAACTCACCGGTAAACAAAATCAATGTTGACGACAATGGCCAGGTCAAAGGCGTTCAGGTCGGTAATGCAACTTACGAAGCGGACGTTGTAATTGCTAACGCAGACCTGCACTTTGTTGAGACCCAGCTCTTAGAGCCTAAGTATCAAACTCTTCCGCAGAAGTGGTGGGACAAGAGGATTCCAGGTCCATCGGCACTACTTATGTATTTAGGGGTCAAAGGAAAGATTGACACACTAGATCACCACACACTCCTATACACAGATGACTGGGCCACTAACTTTGCTCAAGTATTCAAGAAGGCAGATGGGAAGAGCAAAGTATCTAGCCCTGCAAGCTTGTATATCTGTGCTCCAAGTAAGACTGATCCATCGGTTGCTCCAGAAGGTTACGAGAACCTCTTTGTACTAGTTCCAGCAGCTGCTGACCCATCTATTGGTAGAGGTGGAATCGATAGAGCTGGAGATCCGGGTTTCGAAGCAGAAGCTGATCGAGTCATCCAGCAGATTTCTGATTGGTGCAAAATTCCAGATCTAGCTGAGCGCATTGTTGTTAGAAGAACAATGGGACCACAGAACTTTGTTGAAGAACTAAACGCTTGGTCAGGAACTGCTCTAGGAATGGCACACACTCTGAGACAGTCAGCATTCTTTAGACCTAAGAACAAGAGCAAGAAGGTTAAGGGTCTTTACTATGCAGGCCACCACTCAATCCCAGGTATTGGTTTACCAATGTGTCTAATCGGTGCAGAGCTTGTTTACAAACTGATGATTGATGACAAATCAAGTGGGCCAACACCTAACGAGATCACACCAATTGCTGAAGACGGTTGGAAAGGCTTGAACTAGTGCAGTATGCCTATCTACTAGGACTACTCTTTTCAATCATTGGCTTAGGGCTCTTTGATTGGAAGTTCAAACTTGGTTTCTCAACAAACAAAAAAGCAGCAGCTCTTGCAACGCTTCTTCCACTGATCTACTTCCTACTCTGGGATGGAGCAGGGATAGCACTCGGCATCTTCTTTAGAGGAGAAACAAGTCACCTAACCGGATTACTTGTTGCACCAGAACTCCCTCTTGAAGAACTGTTCTTTCTGTTTCTCTTGAACTACACAACTCTGACTATCTTCATTGCAGTCAAGAGAGTGTTGGCTAAACGATGAATTACCTAGCTCTCAATGTTGTCTTTATGCTCATGGCTTTTGTTGTTTTGAATGCAATAACTAGAAAGTCCCCTTGGCGAGCAATTGGCTGGACACTTCTGGTGATGTGTTTAGTAACACTGATGTTTGACAATGTCATTGTTGGCTTAGGAATAGTTGACTACGACAGCAGCAAGATAAGCGGTCTGCTCCTAGGCTTAGTTCCAATAGAAGATTTTGCATACACAGTGGTTTCAGTTCTAGCAGTTAGCTCAATCTGGCACCTGATGACAAGGAAGAAGTAATGGAAGCAATCAAGCAACTCTTCTGGTCTTCCAGACCGGTGTCTTGGATCAACACCGCATTCCCATTTGGTGCTACCTATGTCTTTATCAATCACAGAGTTGATCTGACTTTTGTAATTGGAACTTTGTTTTTCCTTATTCCATACAACTTGCTGATGTATGGAATCAATGACGTCTTTGACTATGAGAGCGATCTTCGTAACCCCAGAAAAGGTGGCATCGAAGGAGCGCTGCTAAACAAGAAGTGGCACAGGCTAACCCTGTGGTCTTCAACCTTGCTCTGTGTACCTTTTCTTGCTTATCTATATGCAGTTTCAGATTTGAACTCAGCACTGTGGTTGACGCTCTTCGTCTTCACAGTCGTTGCATACAGCGCTCCTAAACTTCGTTTCAAGGAGCGCGGTTTTCTAGATTCACTGACTTCATCTAGCCACTTCGTAGGGCCAATGATTTATGCGCTCTCACTCTCAGGGGTCAATCTCTCTGAACGCCCTGTTCTTTCAAGCATCCTTGCCTTCACCCTCTGGGGCATTGCATCTCATGCCTTTGGTGCAGTTCAAGATGTCAAAGCAGACCGAGAAGCAAACATCTCGAGCATTGCAACCATGATTGGTGCTAAAGCAACGGTGTGGTTTGCATTCATTTCATACGCTGCTGCCGGCGTTCTTGTTCTAAACACCATTTGGCCAGGACCACTAGCTGCGATAGCGGCAGTCCCCTACCTACTAATCCTCACTCCATACCTAAACATCACCGATGCGGACTGTGAAAGAGCAAACAAAGGTTGGCGGAGATTTATCTGGCTGAACTTCTTTGCTGGTTTTGTAGTTTCGCTGATTTTGATTTCTTCAGCTGTTTTTAGCTAGCCCTAGCCATCCAGTCGATCAGATACTCTTTCCTAAATCCCGAAGCACAGTGATGGCAACTGTATAGACGCTTGGGTCTTTGATATCTAAAGTGCTCATGTCCGTTGGGGCAAAGTCCTCGATAAGGCGCATAGACTTTGGCAATCTCTTGACCGGTATAGGTCTCGTTCCGATATCCAATTCTTTTAGCGGTCGCTAACCATTTCTTGCCGTGGCCTTCCTTGGGTCCAACCAGAGCATGGGCTATCTCATGCTTGACTGTCTGCATCACATCGTCGATTGAATGAACTAATGCGAGGTATTTGCTAACAGTGATTCTTTTGTCGTTATAGCTACACAACCCAGCTCGTCTTCTGCCGCTATCAAAACCAAAAGACCACTCGCGATCTTCTAAATGCTCCAGCATCTCAGTTTCAGCTAAGGCACGTAGATAATCCCAACGATCAGCCACCAGTCTCAGCTTCTTACCACCCTGGCTCGTTGACTTCTGAACGAAGCCGTAGTCCTCAAGAGCGGCAACCAATGAAAGCTGGCTCACATCTGCACGAACATAGACCTTGCCCAGCTTTAGGACATCAAATGAGTAGTCCAAAACTGCCCTGATTGCCTCAGCGACCCAGGCCATGGTTCCGGTATCCCTCTGATCAACAACCAATAAAGCTGAAGGGCCCGTTTCCTTGAAGTCAGTGAGGCTTAGTTTGGCTATTTCTAGGAAACCATCCCGCCTAACCAGCCAGATGTTCTCCTCAAGCGCCAGTAATTCCAGCCCAGATCTGCTGAGAGAGGGTGTTTTTAGGCTCAAAGTGTCTAACATTTCAACCAAAGGCTAACCCCATCTCAATGGTTTATTGGGTTAAATCAGGTGCCTGTTGAAAACTTTTGACTGTGTAAAAAGAATGTCTCTTTGTTTCCAGTTAGTTAACTTTGTGTTTGCCACGCCAAAAATCAGCGCTAAACACAAGACTTTTACCAATAATCTCTCCCCTATGACTACTAACACAAAAAACTCTGCTTCGGCAGGTGCAATCGAAACCAACGACATTCTCCCGATTCCTTCGGGCGAACGTCACGGCAAACCGTGGCACTTATTCACAGTTTGGTCGTCCCCGAACCTCGAGTTCGCAACTATATTCATCGGCGCACTAGCAGTATTTGCTGGCCTAAATCTGTGGCAGGCAATCCTTGCTGTGACTTTAGGTAACGCCCTAGCAGCAGTTACCCACGGTTGGTTCTCCAGCTGGGGTCCTCGCTACGGTGTTCCTCAGATGGTTCTCAGCAGATCAGCTTTTGGTCTTAGAGGCAACATCATCCCTGCCGGAACCTCAACCTTGGTTGCAGGTATTGGTTGGTTTGCTGTTAACACCACCTCAGGTGCTTTCGCGCTTACCTCACTGCTAGAAATTGCTGGAGCACCAATTCCAGTTGCTGCTTCAGTGACCATCATCATCCTGGTTCAGGTAGTTGTTGCATTTGTTGGACACAACCTGATTCAGAAGTTTGAACGCTACGCCTTCTACTACCTAGTAGTTGTGTTCCTAGCGGTTAGCGCAATCATCATTTCTCAGGCTCAAACAGCAAACCTATTTGCTGCTAACCCTGGAACTGATTTCAAGTGGGGCGCATTCAGCGTCGGTGTTGCACTAGCCTACGGATACACCCAGGGCTGGACTCCATTTGCTGCAGACTTCACCCGTTACCTACCTGCTAACTCATCACCTCGTGCAGTTGGTTTATTCGCAGGTTTCGGTAACTTCTTCGCAACCACTCTTCTAATGTCAGTTGGTGCAATTGCTTGGAGCGGAATCGTTGGTGAGGGTCTACCTACCAGCGCATTCGTTTCAACTCTGCCTCAGTGGCTAGGTGTTCTAACACTTCTAGGTATTGCGATCGGTTCTGTTTCAGCTAACGTACTGAACATCTACTCAGGAACAATGTCATTCATTGCCGCTGGTGTGAAGCTTGGCTTCAAGACTCGTCGCGCAATCATGGTTGTTATCGCAGGTGTTCTTGGTGGAGGTCTTTCATACTTCGCAGTTGAAGACAACTTCCGCTTCCTATTCGAGCTATTCCTACTAACCGTTGGTTACTGGCTAGCACCATGGGTAGCAATCGTTGTTGTTGACCGTCTAATGAGGCGTGGACAAGACATCGGCGAGATCGTCAAGGAAGAAAGTAAGCACAGCAACCTTGCTGGACCAATCACTTTCGTCCTTACTACCGCTGTTTCTATCTACCTATTCGCTAAGGCAGAAATGCCAACAGTCAAGTTCTACGGAATCTTCACCGGTCCTGGTGCTGACAACGGTGACTGGACAGCTGCAGTTGGATTCGTTTCAGCTGCAATCATCTACTTCGTACTGGCAACAGTTCTGAAGACAACTAAAAAGAAATAACTAGAACCTAGCAAGGAGCCTCGGCTATGGAATTCAAACCAGGAGACATCTTCATCACTGATGAAGAAAAACTTTCGGTTGCCATAGCCGAGGCTCATTTAGGTTTATCGGAGGGTGGTATTCCTATTGGAGCTGCTCTCTTTGATAAAGACGGAGTCCTTTTAGGATCCGGACATAATCTTCGCGTCCAACAGGGTGACGCATCTATGCACGGTGAAACCAGTGCATTTAGAAACGCTGGTAGACAGCGTTCATACAAAAACGTAACCCTAGCCACCAGCCTCTCCCCTTGCTGGTATTGCTCAGGTCTCATTCGTCAGTTCAACATCGGCAAACTGCTAGTTGGCGACGACATCAACTTTAAGGGCGGCCAAGACTGGGTTCAAGAACACGGCTGTGATGTCACAGTGATGAACGATCCAGGTCTTATCAAAGTAATGGGTGATTTCATCATCGCTAACCCAACACTTTGGAATGAAGACATTGGTGAGGACTGAATTACTTCAGTTCTCTCAACCACTTACTAGCGCTTCTAGCAGATCCCTTAACTTGCTCTAGCCTTACCGCAACAAAACCAATCAGTGCGGCTAGCATCAAAAGTCCAACGACAACGAAGGCTGAACCCAGAGAAGTCATGCTTGTCCAAAGCAATGGAATAACTGTGACTATCAGAGCAATACCACCAGGAACAAAGAACCCAGCAAGTCTTCTGACTGAACCCAGGAGCAGGAAGACAACTGATACTCCAAGAACAATTGCAAGTCTTGTCCAGTCAGCTGAAGTCGCTTGTTCCGAAGCTAGTCCAAGCTTTCCAATAACGCCAAAGAGCGTTGGCAGGATTGCAATGAGTGAAGGAACACCAACGTAGAGAATCGAGTTCATCTGAAGCTTGAAGGTAGCTCTAATGCCGGCAAGGATTCCATACAGAACTAATCCAATAAAGAGCGCTTGAAGTTCGAATCTAGTTCTGTCATCACTAACCTGAGAAACTGACTGCCAAAGAATTGGTAGCACTGTCACAGTTAGGAATGAGCCGCTAACTAAAGAGATTCCAAGGTTTCCAAGTCTGATGCCAACCACTAACAAGATGGTTGTTATTGCAATTAGCACAATCGCCTCAATCAACTTGAACTGAGCAACATTCGTGAAATCAGCACTCACAACTGCGTAAACAGTTAGGACACCAGGAGCTAGCAAGACTGCAAGTGGAAGTCCTTGCTTGAGGATGGTCTTCCAGCGTTCTGAGTAAAGCTCGGCTAATAATGGTGCAACTGTTGCAATTGCTGCTGCTGCAAGTAGACCGATTATCTCGGTACGGTAATCAAGCAGGCTGTCGAAGGCTCGCACCAATACATCGGCAGAAGTGAATGCAAGTTGGAAAGCAGAAACGAGTGAAACGTAGATCCCAATTGGTGCGTGGAATCTTCTGATGAAGACAGCTAGCGCTGCGAATCCGATTGCAGCGATTACAAACAATCTGTACTCGGCTTCTGCAGTAGAGCTGCTCATGGCTACGAATCTGTATGCATTCACATAGAGAATCACTGCGCTGATCAGCATTGGCACTCGGGTGAAGATTGCCTCCCCCAGGTACTTACCTCTACTCATAAACAGAGCCACTACTGCAAGACCCAGTGTGAGGCACAGTTCCACGTAAGTCACTGCAACCGGAACTTCAGAACCTGACCAGAAGTTTCCAAGTGAAAGAACAAGAGATAAGAAAATCGAGATTGGAAGCATGATTGGGAAACCAATGCTTGAGAAGCTGTATTTGATCTTCTTCAGAACATAAGTAGT
>JBBAML010000010.1:0-1575 GCA_040402515.1 Rhodoluna sp. | reverse complement strand
ATCTTCAATGACATTCTTTACCCAGCGACGGCTAATGAATAGTCCAGATACCAATAGGTAAACAGCAATTGTCACTGGCACAGCAACAGAGTTCGGGTTGTTTTCCTGACCAAGGGTCGCGTACTGCTTGAGAATCGTTGAGGTGAATAGTCCTGCAACTGAGAGAGCAATGACTCTTGAAGGTAATACTCTGGTTGCAAAAATGAATTCAGCATTTCCAGTTGACTTACGAACGCGTGCTCTTGAAGACATGTAGATCAAACCAGTTAGAAGCATTGCAATTGCAGGCACCTGTATAGACCAGATTAGCTTTGCTTCAGTATCTGGTAGCTGACCTAAAATTGCCAACTGAATCAATAATGTGCTGGCAACCCAGGCGTCAAGTTCTCTAATAACTGAACGCTTAGTAATAGTTAGCAATCCACCAACAACAATTGAAAGTACAGCAAGTCTCACAAGAGAATCAGGCTCGAAGGTAACGATGCTCTGAACTGAAGTAATTCCGAGAGTTAGGAGAGCAACTAGGTCAAAGGTTCGCTTTGATTCGTCTGCTACCTTCAGCAATCTTCCTGAAGCAATCAGGTAGTTAGCGATACCGAATATTACAAAGGCAGCAAAGCTGTAGTTGAGAACTTCAAGCCCTGCAGCAATTTCCTGAACTAAATAGATTCCCGCAAGAGCTGTAAAGGCCGCTGGGTAGAAAATCTTGTTGAATCCAACAGTAGAGGAATCGATTCTGGCCGCTAGCCTGCTGTGAACAAATAATCCTGCACCTAGAACTAGCATGAAGATCGCTGGGGTAGCAAAACCTGAGAACCATTCAAAACTCCAAGACTGGGTGCTTAGTGCTAATACCCCACTAAAAACCAATCCCATCTGCAGAGCAATTAATCGCTTAGCCATAGTTCCATAGACCGCTAGAACAGTTACCACTAGCAAGGTGTATGCAGATACGACTGCAAAGAAGTTCTCAGCTTCAAAGCTAGATGAGAGCCCCAGTGCTGCAAGAGTAACAAAACCTGCGCCGAGCAAGATAAATGAGCTGTATGCGAGTGTCTTACGGAGATCCTCGATTGCCCTAAAGGCTGGGATCAAAGCCAACGCCATGAAGACTAATCCGAATGCGGTTAGAACTTCTAGGAGAGGTAAGACGGCGAAGCTGTCCATCGTCGGCAAAACATTCGGTAGCTCTCTAGCCAAAGCAATGAAGGTGAAGAGTGCAACTCCTGCTGACTGAAGACCCGAGGTAAATCGAGCAGAAATACCGATACGGTCCTTCAACACAGTTAGGGCAACAGTCCAAGCTCCGGTAGCAGCTAGTGAAATTGCAAAGTTCAGGAATATGTTTTCTGGAACCAGGTCTTCCCCAGCCAGGATGTCAGGACTTCCATTGGTTGCAATAAAGAGAACAAGACCAGCAAAATATGTTGCTGTGCTGAAGTATGCAGCTCTGACACTTGCAAATACAGCGCTTCGAACTAGTAGAGCAGCTGCAACGATAGTAGTGAAGCTAACTAGTTCAGCGCTACTCTTTGGTCCATCCGCAAATGCCCAGAGTGAGAGGCTGGTACCCCA
>JBBAML010000009.1:26391-37320 GCA_040402515.1 Rhodoluna sp. | reverse complement strand
ATCGTGCCAGTCCTATACAGACTTATCGAGGGTCGTAAAGAGCGTAAAGCGCTAAAGAAGGCTGCTAAAGCTAAGCCGATCAAGGCAGTAACTGCTTAGTCGCTAAGGCTAAACTTAACAAGGTCACCCATGTCGGTGGCCTTGTTTAGTTTGAGAGAATGATGAATCTACCTGAGTATCTAGTCTGGATTGACTGCGAGATGACTGGTCTAAACCCTGACACCGAGTGCCTTGTTGAGATCGCAGCTGTAATTACCGACACTGAACTGAATGTGGTTGACGAAGGTATCGATCTAGTAATCAAGCCACGACCTGGAACAGTCGAAGCAATGGGCGATTATGTTCGCAAGATGCACACTGACTCAGGGCTAATCAAAGAATTCGCTACCGGCCTAGATTTAGCCGATGCTGAAGCTCAGGTCCTTGAATACATCAAGAAATACATCCCGACCCCAAAGACTTCTCCCCTGGCCGGTAACACCATCGGCACAGATCGCCTGTTCATCACGAAATACATGCCTGCACTCGATGCCCATCTGCACTACCGAAACATAGACGTTTCAACCATTAAGGAACTTTCTAAGCGCTGGTATCCTCGTGCATACTTCCAAGCCCCTAAGAAAGACGGCGGCCACAGAGCCCTAGCGGATATCCTCGAGTCCATTGAAGAGCTCAAGTATTACCGAAACACCGTATTTGTCGAAGCTCCAGGCCCTAGCACCGAAGATGCTCAGGCTATCGCGGGCTCGATTAGAAATGATAAACTCTAGAAGTTGATTTCAGTTCGCTGAAAGACACATGGTGGGTATAGCTCAGCTGGTAGAGCGCCTGGTTGTGGTCCAGGATGTCGCGGGTTCAAGTCCCGTTACTCACCCCAAGTAAAAACCCGAGGTTTAGGCCTCGGGTTTTTGTATTTAAAGACTTGCTGCTCGTTCGAGAACTAGTTCCCTCACTCGGGCGGCATCTGCCTGACCCTTCATCGCCTGCATCACTGCACCGATTACAGCTCCTGCTGCTTGAACCTTACCTTCACGGATCTTCTCTAGAACATCAGGTTGGCTCTTTAATGCCTCATCGATGGCTGCAATAAGAGCACCATCATCTGAAACAACTTCAAGTCCCCTGTCTTTCACAATCTGTTCAGGAGAACCTTCACCAGAGAGAACAGCTGAGAGAACTTCTCTAGCTATTCGGTCATTGATCTTGCCTGATTCAACCAAGGTAGCAAGTTCCGCTACCTGCTTTGGAGTGATGTTAAGTTCAGAAACATCTTTATCTTCAGAGTTCGCAATGCGAGAAAGTTCACCGGCATACCACTTACGTGCAGACTGTGGCTTAGCTCCGTTTGCAACGGTTTCTTCGATCTGATCTAGGAGACCTGCGTTAACCACATCTCTGAATTCCATTTCAGCAAAGCCCCACTCGCCAGCTAGACGCTTACGTCTTGCAGCTGGGTTCTCTGGAAGTTCTCCTCTTAATCTTTCGATAAGTTCAGTGGAAGGTTTGACTGGAACAAGATCTGGTTCTGGGAAGTAACGGTAGTCATCAGCATCAGACTTAGGTCTTCCAGAACTTGTTGCACCCTTGTCTTCGTGCCAGTGACGAGTTTCCTGGATGATGGTTCCACCACCAGCAAGAATGTGTGCTTGGCGTTGGATCTCATATCTAACAGCACGTTCAATTGATCTAAGCGAGTTTACGTTCTTAGTTTCAGTTCTTGTGCCAAGTTTTTCTTGACCATGTGGACGAAGTGAAACGTTAGCGTCACAGCGAACGTTTCCTCTCTCCATTCGCGCATCTGAGACGCCAAGAGCTTTAACGATCTCTCTAATTAATCGAACATAGGCAGCTGCTAGTTCTGGAGCTTCTGCTCCTGAACCATAAACCGGCTTAGTAACAATTTCAACTAGTGGAACACCAGCTCTGTTGTAATCAACTAGGGAATATTCAGCACCCTGGATACGTCCGGTAGCACCACCGATGTGAGTTAGCTTTCCAGCATCCTCCTCCATGTGTGCACGTTCGATTAGAACGGTGTATTTATTTCCACTTGGAACCTCAACCTCAAGAGAACCTTCGAAAGCGATTGGTTCGTCATACTGCGAGGTCTGGAAGTTCTTAGCGAGATCTGGGTAGAAGTAGTTCTTTCTAGAGAACCTTCCAGTTGGTGCAATCTGGCAACCAAGTGCTAGCCCAATTGAAATTGATGACTCGATTGCTTTGCCGTTTACAGCAGGAAGCGAACCAGGTAAACCTAGACAAATAGGACAGACGTTTGTGTTTGGCTCATCACCGAAGTCATTGCGGCAGCCACAGAACATCTTGGTGTTGGTGTTCAGCTCTACGTGAACCTCTAGACCAATAACTACTTCAAAAAGCTCTAGAGCCTTGTCGTAATCCATCAAGTTTGCTTTAGCCATTAGTTCACCTTCAGTTCTGGTGCGAAGTCCATCATGCGCTTACCCCAAATGCCTTCAAGGATTCCCTCTAGAGCAGCACCCACCTCATACAACCTTGCATCTTCGTGAGCTGGAGCTAGGAACTGAATACCAACCGGAAGGTTGTCCTCATCAGCTAAACCAATTGGGACAGAGATACCCGGAACACCGGCAAGGTTGGCAGGAATGGTTGCGATATCGTTCAAATACATAGCAAGAGGATCTGCTACCTTTTCACCAAACTTGAATGCAGTGGTTGGTGCAGTTGGTGAAACAAGAACATCAGCTTTAGCGAATGCAGCATCGAAGTCACGCTGAATCAAAGTTCTTACCTTTTGTGCTGCACCGTAGAACTTGTCGAAAGAACCAGAAGATAAAGCGTAGGTTCCAAGAATGATTCTTCGCTTTACCTCAGGACCAAAACCTGCTTCACGAGTTGCTGCCATCACACGTTCGATAGTTGGAGTTCCCTCAGGAGCAACTCGCATACCAAAACGAACAGAGTCAAACTTTGCTAGGTTGCTTGAAGCTTCTGCAGGAAGGATTAGATAGTAAGCGTCGATTGCATATTCAAAGCTTGGGCAATCGACTTCAACAATCTCTGCCCCTGCGTCTGTAAGGAGCTTTAGTGCTTCTGCGAAACGATTACGAACACCCTGCTGGAATCCATCACCGGAAAGCTGCTTAATCAGACCGACACGCTTACCCTTTAGAGAACCACGCTTAGCTGCTTCAACCATCGAACCAAGAGTTCCTGGAAGTGAAGTGCTGTCGTGTGGGTCATGTCCTGCGATTGCATCCTGAAGATATGCAGCGTCAAGAACATTTCTTGCTACTGGACCGATTTGGTCAAGCGAAGAAGCAAGTGCAATAAGACCGTATCTAGAAACAGCGCCGTAGGTTGGCTTGATTCCAACAGTTCCAGTAACAGCACCTGGGAAACGAATTGAACCACCGGTATCAGAACCAATTGCAAGTGGAGACTGGAAGGATGCAACAACAGAAGATGAACCACCACCGGAACCACCAGGGATTCGCTCTAGATCCCAAGGGTTCTTGCTTGGCCCATATGCTGAGAACTCAGTTGACGAACCCATTGCAAATTCATCCAAATTTGTCTTACCCAAAATAGGAAGCATCTGGTTTCTAAGTTTGGTAACTACGGTTGCATCATATGGAGGAATCCAACCTTCAAGAATCTTTGATCCAGCTGTGGTTGGCGCATCTGTCGTGGTGAGGTTGTCCTTCACTGCAATAGGAACACCGGCTAGATCTGGCAGCTTCTCCCCTGCTGCACGTTTAGCATCAACTTCTCTGGCAGTTGCCAAAGCGCTCTCTCCACTGATGTGTAAGAAGGAGTGGACTGCATCGCCGACTTTGGCAATCTGGTCTAGGTGAGCCTGAGTTACCTCAACTGAGGAAACCTCTCCTTTGGCTAGGAGGCTAACCAGCTCAGAGGCGTTTAGCTTGATCAAATCAGTCATGCTCTTTACTCCTCATCCAAGATGGCGGCTACGCGGAAACGACCCTGGCCAGAGTCCGGAGCTCCAGAAAGAGCCTGCTCTTGGGTCAGTGAAGGCTCGACCACATCTGGTCTAAAGACGTTGGCTAGCGGAATTGGGTGGCTGGTGGCAGGCGTGTTCCCATCAATGGCCTGGGAAATCTTGGCGACAGAATCAACGATTACGCCTAACTGCTCTGTAAAACGGGCTACTTCGGCCTCATCTAGGTCAATTCTGGACAAACCAGCCAGATGGCGAACTAATTCGGGGGTAATTTCAGACACTTTTTCCTCAAACTCTTCTAACGAGTGTTGCTTCAAGTATATCGGGACTAACGCCCTAATCATTACTGGGCTAAACTTGTCTGGTTGCCCGAATCTAGGGCTAAAGAAGTTTTTGCAGGAGAAACCCAAATGGCTGAAGAAGAGACCTTCGACATCGTTATGCGTGGCTACGACCGCGCTCAGGTTGACCAGACTATTGAAGAGATGCGTGCCGAGAACGAGCACCTGAGCACATACAACGAAGGTGCTGCAGCCGAGATTGCTACCCTTAAGGCCGATGTCGAAAGCCTTCGTGAGCAGGTCAAGAAGAGCGGCGCAACCGGCTACGCAGCCCTAGGTGCTCAATTCGAACAAACCCTCCGTCTTGCTGAAGAACAAGCAAAGAAGATGATTGATGACGCAGGTCAGGATGCCCTGCGTATTCGTGAAGAAGCTAAAGGTGCAGCAGATCTCCTAACTCGAACAGCTAAAGATAAAGCCGACAGAATCATTCAAGAAGCTGACATTAAGGTTGAAGAGTCAAGATTCGAGGCAGAGCGTAAAGCCAGCAGCCTAATGCAGGAAGCAGTCGCTAAAGAATCTGAGGCTAGCGAGAAGATTCAAACTGCAGAGCGTGAGGCTGCAGCACTAAAGTCTGATGGCGAGAGATATGCGGCAGAGCTTAGGGCTCAGGTTCACCGCGAAACTGAACAGGCTAGAGCTCTGGCAACTGAACTAAGTCAAAGAACAACTCAGGCAAGAATTGACCTAGAAGCAGAGCTCAAAGGCAAGCGTGACGAAGCAGAGCAAGAAGCTCTTCGTATCTACCAGGCTGCAGTTGCCCAAGCACAGGCAATGACTGAAGAAGGCGCAAAGACACTTGCTGATTCAACGGCTAGAGCTGGTGAGCTTCTAGCGGAAGCAGAACGTGTTTCTCGCGAGGCTAGAGACTTCCAGGATGACACACGTGAAGAAGCAAACAAGCGCGCGGCCGATCTAATCAACCAGTCCCGCAGAAGAGCTGAAGCACTATCTCGAAAAGCTCAAGGGTATGCAGACAACGCAATCAAGGATGCAAGAGAGCGCTTGACTAAATTGACCGATGAAAGAGATCAGGTAAGCGATTTCTTGGCATCCATGGACAAGTTAATGTCAACCGAGAGCATGGTTAATTTCGACAACTCAGAAGTTGACGACTCAAACAAGTAGTTTCTTAGCGAACTCTTCTTCGGAAAGCACTGGGACATTTAGAGATTCTGCTTTAGCAAGTTTTGACCCAGCGTTAGCACCCGCAACGACAAATGCAGTGTTCTTTGAAACGCTTGATGCCGCCTTACCGCCATTTGAAATGATAAGTTCTTCGATTTGCTCTCTGGTGTAGTTGGAAAGAGTTCCGGTCACAACAATGCTCAAACCAGAGAAGACTCCATCAGCGCTTTGATTCTTACCTGGCCCCTCGTGCCCTGGAATCTCAAGTAGCACTCCAGACCTTCGCCAAGAATCAACCAGGTTCTTATGCCAATCAATCTGAATCCAGTCCAGCAAAGACTTAGCCAGGATAGGACCAACTCCATCAACCTCAGATAATTCGGCTTCGGTTGCTGAAAAGATTCGGTCGATTGATCCAAAGTGGCTAGCTAGAGATCTAGCCGCAACTGGACCTACGTGCCTGATAGAGAAGGCAACGATGATTCTCCAGAGTGGTCTGGACTTAGCTTCCTCTAGGTTCTTTAAGAGCTTGATGGCTACCTCAGCAGGAACATCTTCCGTATCGCCCTTCTTGCCCTTCTTTCTAAAGAAGTCAACGATCTTCGGTTCCCCATTATCATCTAACTTCGGTAAGCCAGTGTCTGGGTCAAGAACCTTGACGCGGATAGGTAGGAGTTGTTCCATCGTCAAATCGAATAGTGTCGCTTCGGATTTCAGTGGGGCGGTGGCAGGATCAAGAGGTTGGGTAAGTGCGACAGCAGCAACATAGCCAAGCGCTTCAATATCTAACACTCCCCTAGAACCAATGTATGCAACTCTTTCTCGGAGTTGGGCTGGACAGTGCTCTGAATTCTGACATCTGAGATCAACATCGCCTTCTGATGATGGTGCAAGTTTCGCACCACAATCTGGACAGCCTATTGGCATTACGAACTCTCGTTCTGCACCAGTGCGAAGTTCAACAACAGGACCAAGAATCTCTGGAATAACATCTCCGGCTTTTCTGAGCACGACCGTGTCTCCGATGAGAACACCCTTGGCCTTCACCACATCTTGGTTGTGTAGAGTTGCGAACTCAACTGTTGATCCAGCAACTTTTACCGGTGCAACTACCGCATACGGTGTTGCTCTTCCAGTTCTACCAACAGAGACTCGAATATCTAGCAGTTTGGTGTTTACCTGCTCAGGAGGATATTTAAAAGCAATTGCCCAGCGAGGAGCACGAGCTGTGTAACCGAGGTCACGTTGTTTCTGAAGTGAATCGACTTTGACTACAACACCATCAATTTCGTGTTCCAGTTCGTGACGTTTTGCCTGGAACGAGTTGATGTATTCAACTACTTCTTTGACATTCGAAACTACTTTGTATTTGTTGGAAGTAGGTAATCCCCAGCTCTTCAATAGTTCGTAGAGCTCACTTTGGTTTTTCAGTGGAGCATTAGGCCACGCGCCTACACCGTGCACCAGCATTTGCAGTGGTCTGCTTGCGGTAACGACTGAGTCCTTTTGTCTGAGCGATCCGCTTGCAGAATTTCTAGGGTTAGCAAATGGTGCTTTTCCTTCAGCTACCAAACCTTCATTTAGCTTTGCGAAGTCAGCCACACCAAAGAAGATCTCACCCCTGATTTCAACAACCTTAGGGTGGTCTTTCCCCTTTAATTGCTGAGGAATCTGTTTGATGGTCTTTACGTTATTTGTAACATCTTCACCAACTACACCATCACCGCGGGTGGCCGCTGAAACGAGATTGCCATTTTCGTATCTCAAGTTAATTGCAAGGCCGTCAATCTTCAGCTCACACAGGAAACTGTCTGCTTCGACTCGATTCGCCCATGCGGTTAGTTCGTCTTCGTCAAATGCGTTATCCAAACTCCACATCCGATCAAGATGTTCGACTGGAGCAAAGGTTTCATTAGCGTTACCCCCAACGCTTTGAGTGGGACTATCGCCTGAGATAAATTCTGGATGCTTAGACTCAAGAAGTTCGAGTTCCTGCATTAAGGCGTCATATTCAGCATCACTAATCAGGACGGTGTTCTCCTGATAGTAGGCACGACGATGCCGGTTGATTTCATCAACTAGGTAAGCAATACGCTCTGCGGGATTTTTAGGCACTAAACAAGCCTAAATAGTGCTACTGACCAGCAGGGCCAGCACTCGCCGAACCTGTGGAAAAGGCGTCAACTGCTGAGACTGTGCGGTCTATTGTGGTCTGGGCAAGGACTCTAGTTCCAAGGTAAACAACTGCTGTCTGACCAGGAGCAACTCCAAGAATCGGTTCTTCAAGTCTCATTACCAAAGCTCCGTCGACCATAGCGACTTTTGCCGGCACTTGCTCACCGTGGGCTCTTACCTGAACATGAGCATCAAAGAACTCTTCAGCATTCTCCTTGGGCTTACCGCACCAGGTGAATCGATCTCCGCTAAGTTCAACTACGGCAAGAGCTTGCTGTGGTCCAACTACAACTCTGTTGCTGTTCACATCGACAGCTAAAACATATCTTGGTTTACCATCAGCTGCTGGTTTCCCAAGTTGAAGACCTTTACGCTGACCCACAGTGAAGCCGTGCGCACCCTGGTGATTACCTAGGACATTACCTTCCATGTCAACGATGTCACCTGCGGTGCTGCCTAATCTCTCAGCTAACCAATCCTGGGTATCGCCCTCAGGAATGAAGCATATGTCGTATGAGTCAGGTTTCGCTGCAACAGATAATCCTCTGGCTGCAGCTTCTGCTCTAATCTCATCTTTACTTGCAGTATGACCGATAGGAAACATTGAATGCTTGAGTTGGTCTGCGGTTAGTACTCCCAGTACATAACTTTGATCCTTAGCTAAAGCCATCGATCTGTGTAACTCTAGGTTGCCTTCTTCATCAGTTAGAAGGCTTGCGTAGTGACCTGTGCAAACAGCATCAAACCCTAGAGCTAAGGCCTTTTCGAGTAGGGCTGCAAACTTGATGCGTTCATTACATCTCATGCAAGGGTTAGGTGTTCGACCCGACTGATACTCACTGACAAAATCATCAACAACTTCAGCCTTGAACTTCTCACTAAAATCCCAAACGTAATAAGGAATGCCAATTAAGTTAGCTGCTCTTTGAGCATCCATACTGTCTTCAACAGTGCAGCAACCTCTAGAACCAGTTCTTAGGGTGCCAGGCATACGGCTTAGAGCTAAGTGAACTCCAACGACCTCATGGCCTGCCTCAACAGCGCGTGCAGCTGCAACAGCGCTGTCAACGCCACCACTCATTGCTGCTAAAACCTTCATGCTCTAATTCTCACTCATTGTGAACTAAGACCCGCCCTCAGTGTGGCATCTATTGCTTTAGGAAGAGAAATTAGTAACGCGTCAATGTCAGCCTCAGTGCTCTCGTGACCTAAAGTAATGCGCAAACAACCTTTAGCTTGATCTTCAGTTCGACCCATTGCGATTAGAACATGAGACGGGCGATTCACTCCAGCTTGGCAGGCTGAGCCGGTTGACACTGATATTCCTTCCTGGTCCAATAGGAACAGCAGTGAATCACCTGAACCACCAGCAAGAGTGAAGTGCGCGATGTTAGGCAGCGTGTCCGCTTTTTGGGCGGTCTGAGTCAAAGAAGAGCTAATGGTTTTAGCTTGCTCTACTAACTTCTGCTTGATATCCGCAAGCCTTGCTCTTTCAGCATCTAGTGTCTCAATCGCAACCTTCGCAGCCAAGGCAAAAGCTTTAGCAGCCGGAGCATTCATAGTTCCCGATCTCATGCCACGTTCCTGGCCGCCACCGTGAATGATGGAGACCAGTTTGGTTGATCTAGAGACGATTAGTGCCCCGATACCAACCGGACCACCTAGCTTGTGAGCGGAGATGCTCATGGCTGCTAATCCTGAGTCTTTGAAACTAGTTGGGAGATGACCAAAGGCCGCCACCGCATCGGTATGCACTGGAATACTAAAACTGTTAGCCATAGTTGTGATGGCTTTGATATCTGTTACTACACCGGTTTCGTTGTTAGCCCACATCAAACTAATCAGGGCAACTTTGCTTTGGTGTTCTGCTAAGTAGTTTTCTAACCAAGCAAGATCCAATTCACCATCGAAGTTCACAGGGACTAAAACAACTTCAGCGCCTTCGTGAGTTTCAAGCCACTCGACTGGATCAATTACACCGTGGTGTTCTGTTCCAGCAGTGATTACTAGATTGCGATTGGAATCTTCTGCTTTTCTTTGCCAGTAAATACCTTTGATAGCTAGGTTGTCGCTCTCTGTTCCACCCGACGTGAAAAGAACTTCACTGCGATCACAATCTAAGGATTTAGCCAGAGACTCTCTTGCCTCCTCTAAAACTTGTCTAACCTGCTGACCGGAACTGTGCACAGATGAAGGATTACCGATTAGCTTCAGAGTATCGATATAGCATTCGAGCACCTCTGGACGAATCGGAGTCGTTGCTGCGTTATCTAAGTAGACCCTCACGTTAGAACATCTTTGCTGCTAGTTGTTTACGTGCTGCGATAACACTTGGGTCGTTCTTACCAACTACCACGAATAGATCTAGTAGGTGTTTTGACAGAGTCGTTCTTTCTTCAGAGCTTGACTTATCGAACCAATCCAATAACAAAGTAAATGCAGAGTTCGCATCTCCAATGGCTAGAAAGAAGTCCGCTTTCCTAATTGCAGCTAGGTGATCTTTAGGCTCGATAGCAAGCTCTGCTTCAACATCACCTTGATAGGTTCTTTCGACTAAACGAACCTGAGCCAATCTCTCACTCAACTGTTCATTGCCTGGGTTAGCCTGCAATTCGGCTTCATAAATCTTCACGGCTGCGCTGAAATCTCCGGCATCCATCGCATCGAGGGCAGACTGTTCGACGTCACTGAGTTTAGGTTCTGCTGGTTGTGCTTCACCAATAGTGAGTTGACCAGTAATGCCCTGGCTCTTGGCAACTTCAACTAGCTTGTCCATAAAGACAGCCAAGTCATCTTCATCCTGATCACCTTGGAATAAGGGTTTAGGCTCACCAGCGAGAATCATTGCCACTGTTGCAGGCTCTAGCACGCCAAAAGCTTCAGCGAGCTTGAGTTGGGAAACTACGTTTACCTTGGCTAAGAACCAGTTACCTTCTCCAGCTAGAACTAAGCGATCAAGCTTCTCGACAAGAGCGAGGCTGCTCGCATCCGCGGGTGAATAGAAGCACACCACAACAGGAACAGCGCTTGAGAGTTCAATAATCTGGCGTATGACGCCTTCCTCAGCTTCTATAGAAAACGCTGGAACTCTGAGAGAGTTTGCATTTTCTACCTTCACGCCACTCTGTTCAAGCTTTTCTTGAACTACCTTGTTGGCTAGAGCGGATAGGTCTACTGCTCCTCTAAATGCTGGGTTCTGTGTGTTCATCGCAAAGCCTTAACACTCAAGATTCCCTGCGAAGCACCAAGCAGTTTAATTCTCTGGTTTGATCCTGCAATAGGCACATAGAACAGAAGCATGTTTTCATACTTGATGCTCAAGCCGGTAGCGCTACCTGGAGC
>JBBAML010000009.1:16921-26291 GCA_040402515.1 Rhodoluna sp. | reverse complement strand
ACGATGTCAGGCAATGCCTTAATCTTCTTACTCTTTGATTGAAGCAAATAACGAACCTTGCGAATCTCAAGCACTGAACCAGCAGCGCGAACAGCTAGAGCTTTTGAATCTCTCTCGGTGTCAGCAGCCTTAACTGTTGTTGCTAGATCTCCAACAATTCTTTGCAGTTGGCTATCGGTAACTACAACACTCACCTTTTCAAACTGAGTTGTAACTTCTGCAGTATCAACTGGCTGAGTATTGGCGCAGCCGTTTAGTAATGAAACGGTAAGAATTCCAACTGGAAGAATTGCAAGTTTGGAACGAGTTCTTCCTCTTGCTCGTCTTCCACGCTTTGGAACATCAGCCCTGCTTCTTCTTCGATACTTCGGACCTGACGGTGCCTTAGGAATCCTTCTCCTAGGTCCACGAAGCTTACGGATATTTCTGAAACCTAAGTAGTTGATAATCAAGGAAGCCACGAGGAATAACGCGCCTAAACCAAACAGCGCTATCGGCCAGTTGATTGGTTGATCAGTTTTCCAGATGATGCTGATGTTTTGAGGTCCTCGGTTAAAGCCATCCCCTGCCAATAAGACTCCGGTGTCTTCAAACATTGCCACTTTGGTGAGCAGGGTAGTTTTCACAACCAGCTGGTTACGCCAAAGGTCACTGCCCTCGGGGCTAGCGTTAGTGCCTCCGGCTCTGATTGGAACCGATGCCGGCTTCTGTGTGACTGGGTTCACTCCAAGTCTTAGGTAGTTGGAGTTGCCAATCCAATACTGAATGTCTTGCTCTCTGGCGTCCGCGTAGAAGATGTTCTTGATGCCAGAGGCTTCGACAGAGACTTCGCCTTCAAATTTGGTCAAAATCTCATGTGGAATAAGGGCATAGGAATCGGCTGACTCGATCTTATAGGTCAAGCGATTCTCTGCTGCAGCCTCAAATGGCCCCTTAATAGCTAGGCCAACCACGAAGGTGACCATGGAGCTGATTAGGAGAACCGTGGCAATAACAAAACGCATTGGGCTCCATTCAGGCTAAACTTGGGGGGTGCGGGGCAGCCCGTACTATTCTACCGAAGCCCTAGGAGAGCACCTTTGGCAGCCGACGAAACCGAGTTTCCTATCGCTGTGCGCGGATACGAGCGTGGAGCCGTAGATGACGCTATCAAGGACTATCGCAAAGAGTTACTGAACCTTACGGGGCTCAATAATCAGCTGTCCTTGGAGCTCCGAGAGGCCCAGAATCGCCTAATTGACCTAGATAAGCAGTTAGCCGAGAACACCGCCCCTAGCTACGCCGGTGTGGGTGCTAAAGCAGCACAAATCCTCAGCACAGCCGAAGATCTTGGTAATCGGGTCATCGCAGACGCCGAGGCCGAGCGAATAGCCATTCTGGCTGGCATCGAGACCGATATTGAACAGCGCAGAGCCGACGGCCAGGCATATTATGACGAATTGGTTGCCGAAGCCCAGCGTCGTGCAGACCGTATCATCAACTCAGCTAAGACTGATTACGACGAGGCAATGGCTAAAGCCAACATCCAGGCTCAACGACTAATCGATGAAGCCATGCGTGAAGCCGGAAGCATTAGAGGTGCTATCTCGACTGAAGTTGCCAGAATGCGCGCAACTGCGAAAAGAGACATTGAAGTAAAAGCAACAGAATCAGATCGAGTTCTTGCTGAGCGAAGACTTATTTTGGAACGCAACCTGATTGAACCAATCAAGGAACAGTTTGCAGAGGCTCTACTTTCAGAACAGGCTCGCATCGATCTAGACCTAGAGCTAACTGCTAGAAGAGCTGAAGCTGAGAAGGAATATCAGCGTAAGTATCAGGAAGCTGTTGCACAGACTCAAAAGTATCTAGATGACGCTAACGCTCAACTTTCAACCGCACTTACCAGAGTTGCCACAGCAAGACTTGAAGCCGAAACTCTTGAAGTAGGTGCGAGATCAATCAACAAGCAAGCAATTGATGAAGCTAGAGAGAAGGCAGAGGCAATCATCTCTGCTGCTGAAATTGAAGCGAGATCGGTTCTAGCCGATGCTCAGACTAAAGTCGCCGAACGACTACATACACTTGATACCGAGGAGAGAAAGCTCGCTTTGGAAAAAGAAAGCGTTCTCACTTATCTAAACAACTTGAAACAAGTTATCGATCAGATAAATAAAGACATAGCTTAGGAGCGGGGAATGTCAGCACCAACCAACTTCAGATTTCAACACGCATTTCAGTTTGGTTTGCTGGGTGGACTAGGTGTTCTTACTGCCATTGCTATAGGAAATGCAGCAATCTCTCTTGCTGGAATCATTACTTCAATAATCACAGCGCTCTTTATCACACTAGGTCTTGAACCACTTATTCAATTGCTACAAAAGAGAGTCAAGAAGCGTTCGTATGCAATCACCATTGTTGTTCTGGGATTGCTGGCGCTGATCACAACGGTGATTCTCGTTATCCTGCCTCCGCTAATTTCTCAGACCAGCTCTTTCATTGTTCAGCTTCCACAACTTCTGCGTGACTTCTTAGCCCTACCTTGGGTGCAGAGCGCGGATGCAAATCTAGGTGGAACAATCAGTTCAGCCCTAAACTCAACCACCGAGTATTTAGTTGATAGTAAGAACTGGCCTAATCTTTTGGGCGGAGTTGTTCAGGTAGGAATTACTCTCTTCAACGGTGTTATCGGAGCTCTCACAGTATTCATCCTGACTCTTTATTTCATGGCAGCGCTTCCAAGCATCAAACGTGTGAGCATCAACCTGGTTGCAAAGAGCAAGCGCACGCGAGTCTCGGGCCTGCTTGACCAAATCATTTCTTCTATTGGTAAGTATGTAATGGGTCAGGTAGTTGTTGCTTCCATCAACGCCTCTGTTGTCTTTACCACCATGCTGGTTGCAGGTGTTGAGTTTGCCGTTGTCCTAGCCTTCATTGACTTCCTACTTGTCTTAGTCCCAATCGTGGGTGCTATGGCAGGTTGGACTCTGGTGGTGCTCGTCACATTGGCAAGCTCTTCTGTTCAGACTGCCGTAATAGTTGCTATCTTCTTAGCCATCTATCTTCAAATTGAGGCATACATCATCGGGCCAAAGATCATGACTAAGACAGTGAACGTTCCAGGTTCACTGATTGTTGTGGCTGCTCTTGCCGGTGGTTCTCTTGCTGGAGTTCTAGGTTCACTTTTAGCTATCCCAGTAGCGGCAGCACTGTTGCTTATTATGCGTGAGGTTTGGATACCTCACCAGGAGCTCAAGTAACTTCTAAAGAGAAATGAACTCAGGCAGCGGATAAGCTGCAGGATTTACGATTCTTGTAATCTCATCAAGCACACGTTTAGTTGCACTCTCACCCACCCAGAGGTGTTTAGCATCTGCAACGTTTACCATTTCAATCTCGTTGATGATGCTAAACCTAGCTGCAGCCTCTGCTGGCTTTAGGTAGTCATCGTGTTCAGGAATAAGTGCAACGAGTTTCTTATCGACACTATTCCAGCGTTCTAATTCTTCATCTGATGTTCTGTGTAGCGGAGGCGAGAGCAGGATAGCTCCGAGAACATGATGGTCAGGTCCATACTTCAAAGCCAGCTCAGTTCCAAAAGACCAACCAACAAGCCATGGGTTAGGTAATCCCGCAGCAATTACGAAATTGACGGCAGCTCGAACATCAAATATTTCTGCCCTACCGTCATCAAACTCACCCTCACTAGTTCCTTGCGGTGAACTAGTTCCTCTGGTGTTAAATCTAAGTACTGCAAGATCTGCTAGCTGAGGTAGTCGGTTAGCTGCTTTACGGTAAATGTGTGAATCCATAAACCCGCCCGCAGTTGGCAGTGGATGAAGTGTTATTAGCGTTGCTACCGGTGCTTTGTCTATCGGTAGTGCTAGTTCTGCGATTAACTTTAAACCATCATCGGTGTGTAGGTGGAAGAGCTCTCTCTTGCTAGGTAATTCAACAGAGGATCGAATCTCAATCTGATTCAAAGCAGACGACCTTGAAACTTTTGCCAACAGACATTGTGAAAATGTCTTCTAGTTGAGACATCCAGTGCACTCTCCCAAACCACTACATGTGAAATACCTGGACCGAAAGTGATGTTACAGCCGGGGCATTTCCAGATCTTGTCACCATCAGCTGTTTTACCCGAGGTTGTCTGCACCGAGAATTCAATGCCATTTTTGAACACGGTCTTCTTGATGCCATCTCTCAGTCTGGCTATATCCATCGGCTCTTCATCATCACCGCGGCTATAACCTTTGGGTTTATTGTTTCTACCCACGACTAATACCAGTTGAATTTGTTTGAGTGCGCAAAGGCACCACAAGGAGATTGGTAGCGGTTCTTGATGTAGTTAACGCCCCAACGTATTTGAGTCTCTGGGTTGGTCTGCCAGTCAGATCCCATTGAAGCCATCTTTGCTCCAGGCAGGGCCTGAGGAATTCCATAGGCACCAGAGGAAGAGTTGTATGCATTAACTCTCCAACGAGACTCCCTATTCCACAGTGCTACTAAGCAAGAGTATTGATCTCTACCCCAGTCGTATGAAGCAACAAGATCATAGGCGAACTGCTGAATGGTTCCAATCGGAGGAGTCTCAGCGTTGGCGATGTGGACAGCCTCATCACCGGTGACGATCTCCCAACCACCACGTGCATAGCTAATAGTTTGGCTGGTGGTGTATTGGAAGAACTGAGCCTCTTCGTCTGAGGTCTCGAAGTATGCGTAAGCGCTAGAGCCAGCACCACCGTAAGGGTCAACCACAGTGACCAGAACATAGCTTCCAGCAAAGGCGAATGCCAGCAGAGTCATCACGAAGTTGCGTAGTTTCTTGCCAAGCTCTAAATGAAGGATCTTGCCGAAACGGGTATCCCCAAGAAGTTTCTGTGCGAGGCGTTGGCGAAGCGGAGGACGAACTAGTTCGTATCTACCCATTGCTACACCGCCTTCAAGACCAAACTCAAGTTTACCGTAGACCCCGTTTTTGAGAGGTTTTCGGCGCTAACCCTTAGGAATTACTTGATTCGGGCAGGTTTTTAGCACTCTAACCATGCTGGCTCGTTCAGCACTGGTAACCCAGAGGTTGTATTTGTATTTCACAGCGATTTGTCTTGCCACATAAGGGCACCAATATGCTCTTCTAGGGGGTAGCCAAGAAGCAGCATCGCTATCGCTTTTCTGCTGGTTGGTGGGTCCATCAACAGCAAGGAGATTTAGTGGGTCGTTATAGAACGAGTATCGCTTGCTGCTAGAAAGCTTCTGAGCACCTTTTTGCCAAGCGTCGCTAACGGCGACAACGTGATCGATCTGAACCTCAGAGGAAGTCCCAACGCCTCTAACAAAGTTAATCACCTGACCGGTGTATGGGTCCTTTAGGGTTCCCGAACCAACTGTGCAACGAGGTGAAGACCTAAAGATGATATTCGTTAGATCTCTTTTGAGAATATAGTTTCTGGTGTCACACTCACCAATATCTCCCCAACCGTCACTAAAGAGATTTCTGTCATAACCAGTCTGTGGAGCTCTGCCCTTAGTGGCCAGTTTGGCAAGAATCTGGGTTGCCTTAGGAATGGTTGCGGCATTAGATGACTCAAAAGTACCAACGGCTGTGGTCAGCAGAACTGAAACAAATAGGGCTTTAGCTATTTGCTTTCTCAAGGATGCTTTCCCTCTGTAGGACTTCAACAACCTTCTCGATGAAGGCATCAACCTGGTATTCGGCATAGCCTCCCCTTTGGGTCTTGAATGCAATAAGTCTTACCTGTTTCACTGTTAATTCTGTGTCATTCGACAGGTGCGTTGCAACAAGGGAACAGAACTTATCTACCTGTCTCCGGTTATAGCCACGGTAAGGGAACCCACGGTGCTTGAACTTCTTACGCTTCTTGTTAGCTAGACGGTTCAGCAATAGTTCTTTACCGGAAGCAAAAAGTGCCCTGAATTCCTCAAGCCCGACCACTCTGATGCTCCGCTCAAGCTCACGAGCTGCAAAGACATCCTCAAGTTTTTCCATAGCAGCGTCTACCGCTGAGATGCTGTAGCCGTCTTTGACTAACTTGAATCTGACGGATCTGATTGATTCAGCAGAAAGTATTGTGCTCTCTGGGTTTGTGAACTGCTCTCGGGCAAAGACCAAGAACTGGTTAACCTGAGCAGGGTCGTAACCTAGCTTGCGCTTCCCGGCTCTACTGAATTCGTAACTCACGTCTCTATTGTCGCAAACTATTTAGAAGAGTCTGCTCGCAAGCATCATTAAAAGATATCCACTCAGAGCAGAAGGAAGCATGGAATCAAGGCGATCCATCACGCCACCATGTCCTGGAATCCAAGAAGACATGTCCTTTACTCCCAAGTCTCGCTTGATTAGAGACTCTGCAAAATCACCCAGCACAGCAGATAACAGGATTACTCCGGCAATCAAAGCTCCAAACCACCAAGGGAGTTCCAGTAACCAGAGAGTTAGTCCTATCGCACAAGCCAAAGCGAAAATCACCGAGACTCCAAAGCCCTCCCAAGACTTCTTAGGGCTGACCTTAGGAAGCATTGGATGCTTACCCAACTTTCTTCCAAATAGATATGCGCTGCTGTCAATCAAGATAACGCTGACCACAACTGTGATGACCCAAAACTTACCGTCAACAATCTCATCATGTGCAGGTTCACGGATTAGTAGAGCAGCAAAGCTCATGGTCAAAGGCAGATAGATAACCACAAAGGCTGCAGCACTGAAGTCTCTAATGATTTCAGTGAAAGACCTCTTGAAGGATGCGTGACTTAGCACCAGCTGGACTCCACGCCAGATCATCAAGGCAGCAACAATAGCCAGAACTCCTAGCCATTGCCAGAGTTCTCCGCCGATATATGCAAGCGGCATAACCAGTGCAGACCCAACAGTTACCGGAATCCTAGGAACATACCAGTTCTTCTGTCTTAGTGCTGTTGATAGTTCCCAAGCACCAGCGGCACAAGCGAGAGCAATTAGGGCAACAAAAAGTTCCTTGATAAATAACACTGAACCTAGGAACGTGAAGCCAAGGATCAACCCAAAGATTACTGATTGGGAAAGACTCCTCGAACTCTTAGTTTCAGCGTTACTCAAACTAAACCTCTAGGAGTTCAGTCTCTTTGCGCTTTAGCGCTTCATCGATTGCATCAACGTGAGATTTGGTAACAGCTTCAAGTTCTTTTTCAGCACGAGCTAGATCGTCATCACCAGCAAGGCCATCTTTCTTGAGAGCGTCTAGGTCGTCTTTAGCCTTACGTCTGACGTTTCTAACGGCAACTCTGTGGTCTTCAGCCTTAGTCTTTACGATCTTTACATAGTCTTTGCGACGCTCTTCAGTTAGTTCTGGAAGACTAACCCGAACTAGGTTTCCATCATTAGTTGGGTTAGCACCTAGGTTAGGCATATCTCTAATTGCCTTTTCGATTGCAGCAAGTGCACCCTTGTCATAAGGAGTCACAACGATTGTTCTAGCCTCTGGGTTTGCAATAGCACCAAGGGAGGAAAGAGCAGTTGGAGTGCCATAGTAATCAATCATCAGTCGCTGGAACATCGCTGGGTTAGCTCTACCGGATCTAATCGTGGCAAAGTCTTCCTTAGCTGATTCAACAGCCTTGTTCATCTTGTCTCCAGCTGTTGCCAGAATCTCTGAAATCATTTATTTCTCCTTGTTCTAAAACTTACGCGCTTACGCGAGTTCCAATTTTCTTACCTAGCAAAGCCTTAGTGATATTTCCTTCAGGCTGCATACCGAAAACCACCATCGGAATGTTGTTATCCATACACAGGCTAAAAGCAGTTGAATCAACCACTTTCAAACCCTGCACAAGTGCTTCCTGGTAAGTCAAAGACTCTAGCTTCTTAGCTTTTGGATCCTTCTTAGGGTCTGCTGAGTAAACTCCGTCAACACCGTTCTTAGCAACCAGAACTTCTTCTGCGTGGATCTCAAGAGCACGCTGAGCTGCAACTGTGTCAGTTGAGAAATATGGAAGACCGGCACCTGCACCAAAAATGACTACTCTGCCCTTTTGCATATGTCTGATGGCGCGAAGAGGAATATAAGGCTCAGTAACCTGCGCCATTGAGATTGCAGACTGGACTCTAGTGTCACAACCAGCTTGTTCTAGGAAGTCCTGAAGGGCTAGCGCGTTCATGACTGTTCCCAACATACCCATGTAGTCAGCACGAGCTCGATCCATACCTCTTTGTGAAAGCTCTGCACCTCTGAAGAAGTTACCGCCACCAACTACAACAGCAATTTCCACCTTCTTGGCAGCTTCTGCGATTTCTTTAGCGATACCTGAAACGATGTCCGGGTTAACGCCTAGATTGCCACCACCAAAAGCTTCACCAGATAGTTTTAGTAAGACACGACGTGGGGTTGATGGCATGGCTATCCCTCTCAAAGACTTTGGTTCTCTCCTAGTTTAGGCTCGGTAAGTAAAAAGGCTCGGTCTTTCGACCGAGCCTTTTAGCATTAAAGCTTTAGTTATGCACCAACACGTAGTCTTACGAATGAAGAAACGGTTAGGCCGTGCTGCTCTAGGACCTTAGCAACGCTTAGCTTGTTGTCCTTAGCGAAGTCCTGCTCTAGTAGACAGTTTTCCTTGAAGAATCCCTTTACGCGACCTTCAACGATCTTCTCTAGTGCAGCTTCTGGCTTACCTTCGTTACGAGCGGTCTCTGTTGCAATGCGACGCTCGGTTTCAACGATGTCCTGAGGAACATCTTCGATGGTTAGGTAAGTTGGGCTGAATGCTGCAATGTGAACTGCAACATCGTGAGCGGTCTCAACATCTGACCCCTTGAACGCAAGCAAAACACCAACCTGTGGAGGTAGGTCTTTTGAAGTGCGGTGTAGGTAAGCGTCGATGTTGTCATCTGAAACAACAGAGACTTTACGAAGTTCAACCTTCTCGCCCATGATTGCAGCTTCGTCGGTGATCGCATCGCCAACAGTCTTACCTGAAACAGATGCAGCAAGACCAGCTTCAACAGTCTCAGCTCCAGCAGCGGCAATAGCATCAGCAATTAGATCACCAAGTGCAACAAACTTCTCAGCCTTAGCAACGAAGTCAGTCTCACAAGCTAGTTCGATTAGGTAACCCTTGTTGCCTGCAACACGAGCAATGATGATTCCGTTGCTTGTGGTGCGACCTTCACGCTTGGTAACACCCTTTAGACCCTTAAGGCGAAGAACTTCCATCGCCTTGTCGATGTCACCGTTTGCTTCATCAAGAGCTGACTTACAGTCCATCATTCCTGCGCCTGAGCGCTCACGCAGAGTCTTTACATCTGCAGCAGTGTAGTTTGCCATGCTTATTCAGCTTCCTTCTCAGTTACGGTTTCAACAGCAGGAGTCTCTTCAACTACTGCTACTTCTTCAACAGC
>JBBAML010000009.1:13312-16821 GCA_040402515.1 Rhodoluna sp. | reverse complement strand
TTCAACAGCAGGAGTCTCTTCAACTACTGCTACTTCTTCAACAGCTGGTGCAACTTCAGCCTGAGCTGCAGCGCTAGCTAGTAGCTCCTGCTCCCAGTCAGCTAGAGGCTGAACCTGCTCTGGCTTTGAGTGCTTCTGCTTTAGACCTTCAGCAACTGCATCTGCGATAACGCGTGTTAGCAGGTGAACTGAACGAATAGCATCGTCGTTTCCAGGAATACCAATGGTGACCTCATCTGGGTCACAGTTGGTGTCAAGAATTCCAATTACAGGAATACCTAGCTTCTTTGCTTCAGTAATTGCTAGGTGCTCCTTGATTGTGTCAACAACCCAGATCGCTGATGGAGTCTTGGTTACGTTACGAACACCACCAAGAGTCTTCTCTAGCTTTACCTTCTCGCGAGAAAGAATCAAAAGTTCCTTCTTGGTGTATCCAGACTTCTTGGTGTCCTTGAAGTCCATGACCTCAAGTTCCTTTAGACGTGCAAGACGCTTCGAGACAGTCTGGAAGTTAGTCAGAAGACCACCCAACCAACGCTCGTTGATGTATGGCATACCAACACGAAGAGCTTCAGTTGCAATTGCTTCCTGAGCTTGCTTCTTGGTTCCAACGAACAAGATAGTTCCACCGTTAGCAACTAGGTCCTTAGTGAACTCATATGCCTTGTCGATGTGGGTTAGTGACTTCTGTAAGTCAATGATGTAGATGCCGGCGCGGTCAGTTAAGATAAAGCGCTTCATCTTTGGGTTCCATCGTCTGGTCTGGTGACCAAAGTGAACACCGCTGTCTAGCAGCTGGCGAACGGTTACTACTGCCATGGCAGTATCTCCTTTATGACGCAGTAATGCGTCGATCAGTTAATAGCAATAAACGGTTGTCTAATGCTCCTGGTGCCGCACCCGATTCACCCGTGAAACTTATGGGACTGATAAACCGGTGTGTTATTCGACACGCGAAGTCGGAAGCAGCAAAAACTAAAGACTTTTAGGACTTGGATTTTTGCGGCTAACCGCTAGTTACCAGCATACCAGCGGAAAGGGGAGGTTTTCCACCCCTTCAACAAGGCATTACCTGCAGATGGAAACCAGCCTGAAACTTGAGTTATGAAGTTGATCTTGGTCCTAGTTCTAACCCTTCTATCCTTTGCTAACCCTGCCAGTGTTGCCTCAGAGCCCCTAATAATGCCTCTTTCTAGCACTAGTCACCTTGATGTCATCAACGACTACGAAGCCCCCCTTACCGAATATGGGGCTGGCCATCGTGGGATAGACCTAGCTGCCCCCTTAGGAATCGATGTTATAGCTCCTGTATCTGGGGAGATTAGTTTTGCTGGACAGGTTGGTTATCGAGAGTCCATCACTATTAGATTTGGTGCTAGCTTTAGCGCCTCCCTTGAGCCGGTCTGTTCAGGCTTAGCCGAGGGGTCCTTAGTGCTAGCAGGAGAAGTTATAGGCACTGTCTGTGAACCAGATGTTTCTTATCAGTGGCACTGTGAATTTACTTGCTTGCACTTTGGTACCAGAACCGAGTTCGGATATTTCTCTCCCTTGGCTCTGCAGGGAGTGCTATCCCCCAGTCGCCTAGTCCCGTTAGAGGATCAGGCTCTCGGGTGAGCGTTCTTATAACCATCTCTCAGTCGTTCAACAGAAACGTGAGTGTATATCTGAGTAGTACTAAGGCTTGCGTGCCCCAGCAGTTCTTGGACTGCTCGAAGATCAGCTCCACCATCAAGCAGATGAGTTGCAGCTGTGTGCCGCAAAGTGTGTGGTCCAGCAACTCCAGCTGGAGTATTAACTAAGAGGCTGGCAACAAGTTGATAAACAGCTCTAACTCCAAGTCGTTTACCTTTTGAATTAATCAAGAGTGCTTGCTCACCAGAAGCTGGTTGTAGGGATGCTCGAACATTGAGCCAGCTATCTAAGGCATCTCTGGCAGGTAACCCGAATGGAACAACTCTTTCTTTAGATCCCTTACCCATCACCCTAATTATGTTTCTCCCCAAGTCGACAGAAAGCAGATCTAGCGAACAAAGTTCACTGACACGACAACCGGTTGCGTAGAGCATCTCAAAAACCAACCTGTCTCTGATCGCATTTGCGTCCCCTGTATCAGCTAGAACTTTAAGGTGGCTAAAGACTTCCTCTAGCGAATCTTTAGCAACAACTTTAGGGAGATGTCTTTCAGCTTTTGGAGACTTCAGTCTCTGGCCTGGATCGGCGTTAACTAACTTCTCCGCTGCTAACCATGCAGTGAAAGATCTTATTGCTGCGCTCTTACGAGCCAGCGTGCTCTTGGCTGAATCACGTTGGCTAACTGCCCATAACCACTCTCGTAGTAATTCCAGATTGATGTCAGTTACCACAGTTACTTCTTGTGATTCTAGATAGTCAGCCAAATCAAGGACATCAGTTAGATATGCCTTCACGGTGTTCTTTGAGTAACCGCGGCCAGCGACAAGGGTTTCAGCAAACCGGTGTGCTTGGTTGGCGATTTCACTCTGCATACTTCAAAGCGTATTTCAGCGTTTCAACCATCCGTTGGAGGTTGGAGTTGCCAAACCCAAATTCGCTAGACGATTGAGTCCAGTTTTAGCCTCAAAACTGGTAAGTCCTGAGATTCTAGAAATTTCTGAGATGCTGAGAATTTGATCACTGAGACTATCTAGAGCACGAAGCTCCCAGTGCCCTAAGGAAGTGAAGCCCTTTTCGAAATATTCGCTTTCACCACAGAGTTCCTTTAGATCACTCGGAATCGAAATTAACTGCGCTCGCCCGTCCTTGATTAGTTGGTGGCATCCGGCTGAACTCACTGAATTGATTGGTCCAGGTACTGCACCGACTGGCCGCCCTAGTTCATTAGCGTGTCCAGCAGTATTGATAGTCCCGGATCGGAAACCAGCCTCAATCACTACAGTGGCCTGAGATAGCGCAGCTATCAATCTGTTGCGCTGGAGAAATCGCCACTTAGTCGGTGAGACTCCGGGAGCTACTTCGGAGATAATCAAACCTGAGTTTGCAATCTTCTTGAATAGTTCTAGATTCTGTGCCGGATAGAGACGATCAATTCCACCAGCCATCACTGCCACTGTTAGACCATTTAGTTCTAGCGTTCTCTGGTGTGCAATTGCATCTATTCCTACTGCGCCACCCGACACAATTGGCTTTCCGTCTTTGACAAGAGAGCTGACAATGTCCTTGGTTACCGTCTTTCCATAGTCACTGACAATTCTTGAGCCAACCACTGCAACAGATTCACTGAGAGTTTCTAAGAGTTTCGAATCTCCAAGGACCCAAAGGGCGGCAGGCGTTCCGTTCTGGAGATCATTCAATTGCTCTGGCCAATTCTTTGACTGAGGAGTTACAAGTGTTCCACCGATGTTTCGTAAGGTTGCAAGTGATCTGAAGACATCAGACTGTCTAACTCTCCTTCGCCAAGTTTCTAAACACTGGGCGAGTGTCTTGACTAGGTTTGGGAGTTGAAACTCATCAACAGAAAGTTCATTCAGGAT
>JBBAML010000009.1:9322-13212 GCA_040402515.1 Rhodoluna sp. | reverse complement strand
TGCTGTGGAGAAGAAGAGTTATTCGCCGACTGTTAGTTCTTTAGGAATATCGAATGCCTTACCGGTTAGCTCTTCGATGTTTACATCCTTGAAAGTTAGAACTCTAACGTTCTTTACAAATCTGTCGGTGCGGTAGATATCCCAGACCCAGACATCAGTCATCACTAACTCGAAATAGAAATCAGTGTCGGTGTCAATTCTTTTGAATTCAACTTCGTTCGCGAGATAAAGTCTGCGTTCGGTTTCAATGACAAAACGGAAGGTGTCTACAACTGAGCGATACTCGCGGAATAAGGCCAGTTCAGCCTCGCGGTCGTAATCGTCAAATTCGTTCTCGTCCATGTGCCTAAAAGTCTAACCCTAGATAATCTTTGAAAGCCAACTTGTGCGGTGAATTGGGGATACCCCTAGGTCTTTGAGTCCTGAGATGTGGTTCGCTGATGCATAACCTTTATTTGACGCCAAACCGTAGCCAGGGTGGCTCTGATCTAACTCGACCATAAGTCGGTCCCTTGTCACCTTGGCTAGGACCGAAGCGGCAGCAACACTGACACAGTCTCGGTCTGCCTTGGTTTTAGTGACAACAGGTATACCCATGGCCTTTGGACCTAACCAATTGTGTGAACCATCGAGAATAAGTTGGACGCCACTGTTAGCAAGTTCTGATCTCAGTGAGGAATCTTCTAGTAGTTGGTCTAATGCTCTTGAGCCAGCTAGAGCCAGCGCATGTACTATTCCATCGGATTCGATTTCATCGGCACTGGACATACCAACAGCCCAGCCCTTTACCCAATTGGATACATCTTGGAATATTGTTTCTCTGGTCTTTTCGCTGATTAGCTTGCTGTCTCGAAGCTTCTCTGGCCAGCCTGATGAATTGATTTGAACATCTAATAAAGCGACACCGACTGCGACTGGCCCTGCAATAGAACCACGACCAACTTCATCAACTCCGATGACAAATCTGATTCCGGAGTCAAAGAAAGTTTGCTCGAAGCTAAGGCTTGGGAGCTGGGACGTTTTTGAAGACATCTGCGTAATTATCCAGCCAGGTGAAATGTGAGAAGGGCCATGAGATTATGAATGCTCGACCAACAACATACTTTGAAGCTACGAATCCTTTACCTGGTGCATCCGGGTGGTATCGAGAGTCTTCGCTGTTACCGCGGTTATCTCCCATTACCCAGAATGAACCTTTAGGGACAACAACATCGAAAGGAGTTCTAGATGCTTCAGAACCCTTTGCAACATATGGTTCAACTATTGGTGCACCGTTGATTGTTATTCTTTGGTTTGAATCGCAGCAAACTACGTGATCGCCACCTTTACCAATCACTCTCTTTACTAGGTGCTGATCGTTGTCTGGAGAAGATAGTCCGGTAACCGATAGCAGCCATTCGCTAACGTGACCGAGTGTTGTAGTTGGTTTATTTTCAGGTTGGAAAGATAGCCAACCACCTGGATCTTTAAAGACCACAACATCGCCACGCTCAAGTGGAACAACATTCGGAACTAATTCATTAACGACAATGCGGTCATTGATTTGAAGAGTGTCAAACATTGAGCCTGATGGGATATAGAAAGAGCGCAGTAGGAATGACTTGATCAGGAAAGAGATGAGGAGAGCTGAAGCGAGAATGATTACAGTGTCAAGAAAGAAAGCTAGAAAAGCGTTTTTGCTCTTTAGTTTTCTCAGTCTCAACCTAAAAGCCTTAAATGGCCCTCTCGGTGCTCTCTCAGTTCTTGCCATAACAATAGGCTAAGCGGTTTGGCTGTGAGCCGGCTGAAGAACTAAGCCTGAACCTGGTTGTCGCGCTTCTCGCGAATCTTCGCCTTCTTACCGCGTAGATCGCGTAGGTAGTAAAGCTTCGCACGACGAACAGCACCACGGCTGACAAGTTCAATCTTTTCGATGACTGGGGAGTGAACTGGGAAAGTTCTCTCAACCCCAACCTGGAAAGAAACCTTACGCACGGTGAAGCTCTCGCGGACACCGGCACCTGAACGACGGATAACTACGCCCTGGAAAACCTGAACACGGCTACGGTTACCTTCAATAATGTTTACGTGGACCTTCACGTTGTCACCAACGCGGAACTCAGGAATATCTGACTTTAGGTTTCCTGCATCAACTGAATCTAGGATCTGCATTTTGTTTCTGCCTTCTGTTCTTGCGCGCAGGTCAATAACGGGTAATTTAGTGTCTTATGTTGCTGTGCTCCCCTGCGGCAGAGCTTGTTTTAGGCAACTTGTCTATCTTGCCATAGATAAAGCCTGAGGGCAATGTCAGGGAAGAAGATCTGGTCTAACTGCCTTAGTTCTAGCAACTGACTGCTCGTGCCTCCACTTAGCAATTTCAGCGTGGTTTCCGCCTCTGAGTACCTCTGGAACTTCTAACTCTCGCCAAATGGCAGGCTTGGTATAGCTCGGATACTCAAGCAAACCATCGCTGTGAGACTCCTCAACCAAGCTTTCAGCATTGCCAATAACCCCTGGAATAAGCCTTGCAATGGCTTCAATCATGGCAAGGGATGCAACTTCCCCACCGTTTAGGACATAGTCTCCAAGGCTGATGAGCCTGACTTCTGCCTTATCGCTAGCCCAGTCGAAGACTCTCTGGTCAATTCCTTCGTAGCGACCGCAGGCGAAGACTAGGTGCTCTTTTTGAGCAAGCTCCTGTGCTGTTGCCTGCTTGAATAGCTCTCCGGCAGGAGATGGAACAATCAGCACTGTTGAACCATCTGGTTTGAGAAGATCATCAAGGGCTTCACCCCAGGGTTCTGGCTTCATGAGCATGCCAGCTCCACCGCCGTAAGGACTATCGTCGACGGTCTTGTGCTTATCGTGGGTGTAATTACGAAGGTCAACTGCGTTGAAATCAATTACTTTATTCTCCTGGGCTTTACCCAGAAGAGAGATATCCAGTGCTGCAAAGTATTCAGGAAAAATAGTTATCGCATCAATACGCATGATTACTCTCCCGGTTCCTCTAGTTCTTCAAACAAACCAGCAGGAGGAGTAATGCTGATGAATTGTTCAGCGACGTTGACTTCTGGAACGATTGCTTTCACGAAAGGAACCATTACCTCACGATCGTCAGTTGTTTTCACAATCAGCATGTCCTGCGATGGGTAATCTTCAACTCTGAGAACGGTTCCAACCTGGACACCATCGCGCATTACCTTCAAACCAACAAGTTGCTGTTGGTACCAAGCTTCAGGCTCAGTTGGGATTTCAGTTAAATCCTGCTCGACAAGCAAAATAGCTTTGATTAGAGTCTCAGCTTGAGTTCTATCGCTTATGCCCTCCAGAAAGAGAACAGGTTGGGAGTTATACCAACGAAGTTCGGTAACCGTAACGGTTTTACCAAACCAAGGAGAGGAATCTGGAACCTGCAACTCAAAGGTTGCTCCAGGAACGAAACGATCATTAGGAGCATCTGTGTATAGCTCCAGCTTGATAGCACCTTTTAGGCCGTGGGCCTTAAGTAACCGACCGACCCGAAGGCTAGTCTTACTAGAAATCGTTATCTACTACGTCTACGCGCACCTTCTTGCCATCGGCAAGAGCGTTAATGATGGTGCGCAGTGCTTTTGCGGTGCGTCCGTTGCGCCCGATCACACGGCCAAGGTCGTCAGGGTGAACGTGAATCTCTAGGAGATCTCCACGATTAGTAGAGCGTTCAGTGACGGTGGCATCCTCTGGATGATCCACAATTCCTTTAACCAAGTGTTCGAGCGCAGCGGCTAGCACGACTAAGCTTCTTCTGACTTTTCAGCTTCAGCAGGTGAACCCTCTGAAACTTCAGCTTCAACAGCTGCTTCTTCAACAGCAACTTCTGCTGCTGCCTCTTCAACTACTTCAGCAACTGCTTCTTCAGCAACAACTTC
>JBBAML010000009.1:3887-9222 GCA_040402515.1 Rhodoluna sp. | reverse complement strand
TCAACTACATCTTCAAGTGCGCCTTCAACAACAGCAGCTTCAACAACTGCCTCGACTACGTCTTCTGCAGCCTTGTCAGCTTCCTTCTTAAGAACGATCTCTTCACGAGGCTTAAGAACTGGCTTCTTCTTGGTGTCTGCTACGAAAACTTCCTTAGCAACCTGAGGCTTAACAGTGTTCTTAGCTGTTGCGTCACCCTTTGACTTCTGGAAGTCACCGGTTAGCTTCAACAAAGCTGCTACCTGCTCGGTTGGCTGTGCGCCAACTGAAAGCCAGTAAAGGGCACGCTCAGAGTTGATTTCAATGATTGATGGATCGTTGGTTGGTACGTAACGACCGATCTCTTCGATTGCGCGACCATCACGCTTGGTGCGTGAATCTGCAACGACGATACGGTAGTGAGGCGACTTCAGTTTCCCGAGACGCTTTAGGCGGATTTTTACAGCCACAATGCTCCTGTTTTTATGAATTGGGGCGAACGATCAACCGTGAGCGTGGGGGCACACTCGGTATTCAAGCTCTATGGGGTTGCCTCTTCAGTTTGGTTAGAGGGTCAAACTGCAGGCAACTTGTCTATTGTGCCAGAAATAATGCTCTCGGGCAACCAACTACGGGTTATTTGAGGCCGAAAGCAGAACCTGCACCTGGTTCTGTCGGGTTCTGCGTTGACAGACCAGCTGCTTCGGCTGCACGCTTGGCAGGGTTACCTGATTTGCCACCCTTTTTAGCCTTAGCCTTCTTATTCTTATTAGCCTGTGAGCCGGCTCCACCAAAGGCAGGTAATCCCTGAGGCATTCCTGGAATGCCAGGGTTTCCACCTTTAGCCATGGTCTTCATCATCTTGGCTGCTTGCTCAAAGCGGTTGACCAGTGAGTTCACATCGGTAACAGTCATCCCTGATCCCTTAGCGATACGTAGTCTTCTAGAACCGTTGAGGATCTTCGGGTCTTTACGTTCCTTAGGGGTCATGGAACGAATGATGGCCTCGGTGCGGTCAATCTCTTTTTCATCGATGTTGTCCAGTTGTGAACGAAGCTTTCCAGCTCCTGGCATCATTGCCAGCATGTTCTTAATAGAACCCATCTTCTTGAGCTGTTGCATTTGGTCCATGAAGTCTTCAAGGGTGAAGTTATCCTTGGCTAGTTTCTGAGCCATTTCCATAGCTTGCTCTTCATCAAAAGATTTCTGAGCCTGCTCAATAAGAGTGAGGATGTCACCCATGTCCAAAATACGTGAAGCCATGCGATCTGGGTAGAAAGGTTCAAATGCATCAAGTGATTCACCAGTTGAAGCAAAGACAATTGGCTTGCCCGTTACTTGAGCAACAGATAGAGCAGCACCACCTCTAGCATCACCGTCTAACTTAGTTAGAACAACACCGGTGATCCCAACACCATCTTCGAAAGCTTTAGCTACGTTGACGGCATCTTGACCAATCATCGAGTCAATTACAAAAAGCACTTCGTCAGGATCTGTTGCCTTACGAATGTCTCTTGCTTGAGCCATGAGCTCTTCATCGATACCAAGGCGACCAGCGGTGTCAACGATTACAACTGAGAATTGCTTCTGCTTAGCGTGCTTGATCGCATCTTTAGCAACGGTTACCGGATTTCCAGAACCGTTACCAGCCTCTGGAGCAAACACCGGAACACCAACTGAATCGCCAAGTACCTGGAGTTGGTTAACAGCGTTTGGTCTTTGCAGGTCACAGGCAACCAAGATTGGAGTCTGTCCCTGATCTTTTAGCCACTTAGCTAACTTTCCAGCAAGAGTAGTTTTACCCGAACCTTGAAGACCTGCGAGCATGATTACGGTTGGAGGGTTTTTAGCAAAAGTTAGACGCTTCTGCTCGCCACCTAAGATCTGAACGAGTTCTTCGTTAACAATCTGGACGACTTGCTGAGCAGGGTTTAGCGCTTTGGAAACTTCGTCACCGAGTGCTCGTTCACGAACTGCAGCAATGAAATTCTTGACTACTTCAAGTGCGACGTCTGCTTCTAGGAGAGCTTTTCTAATTTCGCGAAGGGTGGCGTCAATATCGGCAGCTGAGAGCTTTCCCTTGCTACGAAGATTCTTGAACGTTTCAACTAAACGATCAGATAGATTGCCAAACACTTATAACTCCTAGGTCGAATCTAAGCCTAGCCAACTAGGCCAGTAGCGAATTCCTGTGGATCAAAGAAAGCAAAATCATCAATACCCTCACCAACACCAACCAACTTGATAGGCAGGTTAAGTTGCTCCTGGATAGCGTAAACAATGCCACCTTTGGCGGTGCCATCTAACTTGGTTAGAACAATGCCGGTGACCTGAGCAACCTCAGCGAAGGCCTTGGCTTGAGTTAGAGCATTCTGTCCAGTGGTTGCATCAAGGACAAGTAACACTTCGCTAATTGCCGCCTGCTTCTCAATAACTCTGCGGATCTTGCCTAGTTCATCCATCAAACCTTGTTTGTTCTGCAGGCGTCCTGCAGTATCAATAATTGCGATATCTGCACATGAAACAATTGCCTTCTCGACAGTTTCGTATGCAACAGATCCAGGTTCTTGACCTTCGGTACTTGGCTTCACGATTTCAGAATTACTTCTCTGAGCCCAGGTAGCAAGCTGTTCAACAGCAGCAGCGCGGAAGGTATCAGCAGCACCCAGAGTTACCTTTGCACCACCTTGGACAAGCCAGTTAGCGAGCTTGCCGATGGTTGTGGTTTTACCTGCACCATTGACTCCAACAACCAGAATTACATAAGGCTGCACTCCACTATCAAGCTTTAGCGCAATATCATCTCTAGTGAATGCCTCTGTGAGAAGCTCAGTCAGAATCTGTTTTAGTTCTGCTTCAGTCTTAGCTCCAGTTGATTTAGCCTTTGCCTTAACCTTTGCAACAATCTGTTCTGCTGCATCAACACCGAAGTCAGCCTGAATCAAAATATCTTCAAGTTCGTTTAGGTTCTCAAGATCAAACTTGATTCGACTGAAAAGTGATTTGATTCCGCCCGAGAATCTTCGCTTAGGAAGTTCAATTGCTTCAAGAATTGGTTCTTCAATTACTAAAGGTTCAACAATCTCAGGAAGTTCAATTGTTTCAACTACTTCTTGAATGGGCTCGATGGTTTCAGTTTCAACAACTGTTTGAGCTTCAACGACTTCTGCTTCGATGACAGGTTCGACTACAGAAGATTCAGAGACTTGAGCCTTGTCTTCTTTTTTCTTGCGCCAAAAGATGAGCCCAGCCAAAGCTATTCGCTTTCTTCGATACGCTGGCCAACTACAGCACTTATACCGTCTTGACGCATTGAGACTCCGTAGAGAGCATCAGCAATCTCCATGGTTCTCTTTTGGTGAGTCACAATAACCAACTGTGAAGATTTCTTTAGATCAGCAAAGATGTTGATCAATCGACCTAGGTTGGCATCATCAAGCGCTGCCTCGACCTCATCGAGAACGTAGAAAGGTGAAGGGCGAGCCTTGAAGATTGCAAATAGCAAAGCAAGAGCAGCAAGTGATCGCTCACCTCCTGAAAGCAATGACAGTCTTTCAATCCTCTTACCGACAGGTTTGACGTTAACTTCAATACCGGTGGTGAGCATGTTGTCGTGGTTGGTGAGGTAGATAGAACCAGTTCCACCAGGGAAGAGCACTGGGAATACTTCTTCGAAAGCCTTCTTGGTATCTTCGAAGGCTTCTTCGAAGATGGTCTGCATCTTCTCGTCAAGCTCTTGGATGATCTGAATCAAGTCTTTACGAGTCTTGGTTAGGTCTTCTAGCTGTTCGGTTAGGAACTTGTGTCTCTGCTCTAAAGCTGCAAACTCTTCAAGCGCTAGTGGGTTAACCCTGCCTAGACGATCTAATACTCGCTCGGCTTCATGCAATCTCTTCTGCTGTTCTGAGCGAACGAAAGGAACGCTGTTCTCAGGGTTCTCAGGATCTGGAATCGGCTGGTCTGGTCCGTATTCGGTAACCAGAATTTGCTGATCTAGACCTAGTTCGTCATGAGCCTTTGCAACTAGGTTGGCTAGGTTCAGTCGCTTCTCGTGGTTGGAAAGCTCAATGTCGTGAACAGTCTGAGTTAGCGAAGAGAGCCTGTTCTGAATTGTTGCTGTTTCACCTCTGAGACGAACAAGTTCCTCGTTCTGGTTTCTTCTCTTACTCTCAAGATCATGCAGGATTAGTTTCGCCTTCTGAGATGAACTGTCGATAGTGCTAAGCACCAGGGGCAGAACTTCTAAGGTGCCTTGAGCCGACTTTAGTTGTCTTGCCTGAAGTTGAGCTGCTGCCTTGGACTTCTCAATGGCATCGAGTGCTTCACCGATTTGAGAACGAAGCTGAATTGCTCTATCTGTTTCAACTCTTAGACGCTCTGTCGCAGCTCCCAGTTCAACTCGGACATCAAGTTCGCGTTGACGAGAAACATCAAGAGCAAGCACCAATTCTTCTCTAGAAGAAAGGTCTAGGTTAGGTCGTTCCTGAGAAGCAAAAGAGTCCAGTGCGCTCTGAGCAGCACTTACTGTTTGCTCTGCTGAGGTAATACCTTCCTTAGCAGTGTCAGCAACTCTAGAAAGTCTTGCTCGTTCAGCATCTAGTGCTTCGACCTGGACTCTGAGTCTTCCAAGTTTCTCAGCGTTTGAGGCAAGCTCATTGTCATGCTTCTTTAGTTCAGCAAGTGCTCTAGCTGCTTGCTCTTTTGCAGTTGTCTCTTCGGATCGAGCGTTGTTGAGGTTTGCTCTGATCGATTCAATCTCTGTGTTGACAGCGTTAAGTCTTGATTCAGCGGTATCACGTTCTGCAACTAGCTCAACCTTTGAAGGTTCCTGTCCTGAACCACCGCGAATGATGCTCTCGGTTAGAAGATCACCTTCTTTGGTAATTACAACTAACTGAAGAGCTTTAGGTTCTGCAAGGTAAAGAGCTTTTGCTGCAGCAAGGTCGTCAACAATAACTACGTTGACAAGATTCGCAAGGATTCCAGCAGGAGCATCGACAACGTCAACTGCGCTTCGTGTACCTGGAATGTTTGGCAGGTTAGCCGGCTTAACTTTGCTTTCAATGTCAGCAATTACAAGTTCAACCCGACCACCGTTGTTGCTCTTGAGGTGCTCAACAGCAACCAGAGCTTCATCTCTAGAATCAGCAACAATCGCATCAGCGAGTGTGCCAAGAGCAGCGGCGATTGCTGATTCAAAGCCTGGGTCAATCTTGATGTGAGATGCCACAAGTCCTCTGATGCCTCGAAGACCTGCAGAGGTTAGAACAGTAGTTCCATCCTTCTGCTCGAGCATCAGGTTCAAGGCGTTGCGCTTAGCTAGTAATCCATCTCGTTCACGCTCACTCTGGTGAAG
>JBBAML010000009.1:0-3787 GCA_040402515.1 Rhodoluna sp. | reverse complement strand
TGGTTATCAAATTCTTCAAGCGCTGCTCTAGCTTCATCTCGTGCAGTCTCTGAATCACGAAGTGCTCCGCGAAGAGTTTCAACAGCAACGGTAAGTTCAACAACTGCACTGTCAGCTGCATTAGCTTCTGCTTCAATGGCAGCAGGGTCAATCTGCGAACCACTGAGTTCAGCCTGAGAACCTAAGAGAGCAACCTTCTGGTTAGCGATGGCAAGCATGCCGCGGAAACGTTCTGTAATAGTGTCAAACTCAAACGCTAGAGATCTAGCTTGTTCAACCTCAGGAGACATCTGCTGAGTTTCAAGTTCAGTCAGGCGTGCTGTGTTCTGGTCTAGCTGTTGTTGCAGGATGTTTCGTTCTGCTTTTCTGTCAGCTTCAGATTGAGATGTTTCATCAAGGCCACGAAGTAAATCAACAACATCGGCAGCCATAAGCCGAGCTTTAGCGTCACGAACTACTGAAGCAATACCTTGAGCTTGTCTTGCTGTTTCCGCCTGCTGGCTAAGTGGTTTCAACTGACGTCTAACTTCACCAGCTAGATCATTCAAACGGGTGAGGTTAGCCTGCATGGCTTCAAGCTTGCGTTCAGTCTTTTCTTTTCTGCGACGGTGCTTCAAGATACCGGCAGCTTCTTCGATGTATCCACGACGTTCTTCTGGAGTTGCCCTAAGAACACCATCGAGCATGCCTTGACCCACGATGACGTGCATCTCCCGACCAAGACCGGTATCGCTTAGAAGTTCTTGAACATCGAGTAGTCGACATGGCTCACCATTGATCGCATACTCTGAACCACCGTTTCTAAACAGTGTTCTAGAAATTGTTACTTCGGTGTAATCGATGGCTAGAGCACCATCAGCATTATCAATAGTTAGTGAAACTTCTGCTCTACCGAGAGGTCCTTTGGTGGCAGTTCCGGCGAAGATGACGTCTTCCATCTTTCCACCGCGGAGAGTCTTAGCTCCCTGCTCACCCATAACCCAGGCAAGAGCATCAACAACGTTAGATTTACCAGATCCGTTAGGACCAACGACTGCGGTAACACCCTTTTCTAGGATAAAAGTCGTAGGGTTGGCGAACGACTTAAAGCCCTTGAGGGTAAGGCTTTTGAGATGCAAGTCAGGTCGCTTTCAATAGGGATAATCAGTTCTAGACAAAATTACCTTAAATAAAGAGCCAACTATGGCTTTAAGGCAGGTTTGAGCCTAAGAAGCCTTTAGTTTCTGGCATTTAGGGCAGAAGTGGGAACCCCTATTCATCCAGTTGTCCCTCTGGATAGCCCTTCCACACCTCTTGCAAGGCAAACCGGTTAGGCCGTAGGCATTGAGGCTAATGCTGAAATACCCTGATTCGCCGTTGATATTCTTGTATTGCTCGTCAAAGCTTGTTCCCCCAGCGGTTACGGCATTAGCCAGAACTAATTTCACATGGGTCAAAAGCTCTTTGGCCTTAGCTCTAGAAAGAGTGTTTGCCGGCTGGTCGTAGTGAAGCTTCGCCAGCCACAGTGCCTCATCGGCATAGATGTTGCCAATACCGCTAAGGACTCCCTGATCGAGAAGGACTCGCTTTATTCCAGACTGCTTTTTCTTGAATAGTTTCAAGACAGCTTCTTCATTGAAAGCTGGGTCTAATGGATCTCTAGAGATGTGAGCAACTTGGTTAGGAATCATGTTTTGCCAACTACCCGAAACGGATTCACCATAGAAGCCGCCAGCAAAGCCATCTTTGGTTTCTTCCATCACATCGATAGCCAGTGAGCCAAAGATTCTCTGATCCACAAACCGCATTTGGTACTTATCCCCTGATGAGTCTTTTAGGTGAATGACAATTCGGGTGAGTTTGTCCTCTTCAAAGCCAGGGGTTCTCAAAAGAATTTGACCGGACATTCCAAGATGACCAATCAGAGCTAATTGAGGTTCAGCTCTCTTTTGATTTAGCGGTAGCCACAGAAACTTACCTCTTCGAACAGCAGCCTGGATAGTTCTACCGGTCAGGGTTTCAACAAAGTCTCCAACATTTGCTGGATGTCTTCTGAGACTTCTTGAATCGAGAATCTCAACCCTGGTTACCTTGGCACCGGTAACTGTATCTTGCAAACCTGCTCTAACAGTTTCAACTTCTGGTAGTTCAGGCATGACTAACCTCGAAGAGCTTTTAGTGCAGCGATAGCTGCTTCCGCTTCAGCTGCCTTACGAGATCTACCAGAACCAGTTGCGATGTTTGATCCATCCACAACAACATTGGCAAAGAACGTTCTATCGTGATCTGGGCCATCGTGAGTGACTTCAAAAACAGCATCGCCACGATTAACACTCTTAAGTAGTTCCTGAAGCACAGTTCTAGGTTCACTTGTTTCAAGGAGTTCATCTGCAGAGTCAATTAGCGGAACAACAAAGTCGTCGATGATTTTCTTGGCTGCTTCTAAACCAGATGAAATGTAAGCGGCACCGATGAGAGCCTCAAGTGCATCAGCGAGAATGTTTGGTTTCTCTTGACCTGCAGTTGCAAGCTCCCCTTTTCCAAGTCTTAGGTGATCTCCTAAGCTAATGTTCTTTGCTGCAACTGCAAGAGTCTTTGCTGACACTGCAGCGTTACGGATACGAGAGAGTGACCCCTCGTCAAGGGTTGGATTAGTTAAGTAGATATGCCCAGTAACAACAAAACCCAACACCGAATCTCCTAGAAACTCTAGGCGTTCGTTGTCGGGTATTTTGCCATTCTCATATGCGAATGAGGAATGAGTTAGAGCTAATTCAAGTAATGCTGAATCAATGCTGATGCCAAGCGTTTTAGTTAGCGAGGCGTAAGACAAGATCGTAAGCCTAAGATTTAGGCGTCAGCTACCTTGCGGCCCTTGTACTCATAGAACTGAACGTCACCGTTCGAGTCTTCTACGGCACGAGCACGGTGAGGCAAGCTGTATACGGTCTTACCGTTTTCAACGGTCTTTACTAGCTGAGTGTTGTTAGCAACCCATGCCGAGCGACGGTGACGGGTGTTTGATCTCGACAGGCGTCTCTTTGGTACTGGCATTAGTCTTCTCTTTCTTGTGCAAGCTTTTCTAGTGCACTCCACCTCGAGTCAATCGGGGCTTCGTGTTGGTGATCCGGGTTTTCATTCATCTTGACACCACACTCTGGGCACAAACCTAAACAGTCTGAACTACAAATTGGGGTGAACGGAAGATTTAGAACCACCGAGTCAACGATGACCTGTTCCAAGTCGATTTTCTCATCTTGGATGACCAAGTCATCTTCTACCTCTAAAGAATAGGCGAAAAGTTCCTGAATATCTACCTCAAGTGGCACACTCAGCGGTTCTAAACACCTAGAACAATCGGCCACAGCCTTGGTTTTTAGTCCTCCGGAGACGTAAATACCCTCGTGAACGCTCTCAAGTGAGAGGAAAAGCTCTATTTCTCCACCCTTAGGAACAGCAGCAAGACCCGCACCTAAAGCCTCTGGAAGCTCTACTTTGGTGTCAAATTCCCTCATGTGGCCTGGTTTGTGCATCAGGTCATGGACTTGAATCTTGAAAACGCTCATTAACCTTGCAACGCCTTTACTACCTCTTGAGGAACATATTTGCTGATGTCTCCGCCTAGGTCAGCAACCTGCTTGACCAAAGATGAGGAGATGAAACCATGCGCTGGATCTGCAGGCAAGAACACTGTCTCTATACCCGATAGATCTCTATTTACCTGAGCCATTGGAAGTTCATAGTCGATATCAACATTAGTTCTAATGCCCTTCACCAATGCTTCAGCCTTTACCTCTATGCAGTAATC